>JBIKYV010000127.1:0-11088 GCA_044355075.1 Prosthecobacter sp. | reverse complement strand
TTTTTGGTGGGCTCTACCCTAGCTTTCGATTTGGGCTTTAGCCTGGTCGTGGGTTCTGTAGCTGCACCCAGGTCGCGCCCCAGCCGCCCGTGTCAGCGCTAGCAGGCCAGGTGATGGCTGCGACGAGGCTCATGCGGGTTAACTTTTCATGCACACCGATGCGCAGCGCGCCGGTGCCTTTCCCATGAATGATGCGCACTCGTGTGATGCCCTTTTGCAAACAGGCCGTCAGGTATTCTTCCAGCAGGGAGCTAACCTCTCTCGGTTGAAAGGTGTGTAGGTCGAGTTCGGGAGATATCTCGATTTCGACGGGTTCCTCCGGCAGCTCTGGCTTCATTTGAGTACGTCACGGGAAATTTCTTCCCAGAGCGCGTCGATGTCTGCGGCTTTGCGTGAGGGCTTGCCAGCCTTGGCAAACCAGTAATCTGCGTTCCACGGATCACCCTCGATTAGATGCAGTAGCGCATGAATCCATGATCCCATCTTGGTATGAATGTCCTGAGCGATGTTGTGGGCGATCTCCCAATGCCCATGCTTGGCATGCCAAAGGGATTCTGCCTCAGGGCTCAAGCCCGGAGGCAGTCGGGTCGCGGCGGCGAGCTCGGCAGGAGTCATGGGGAGAGCACAGGTAGATCCATCAATCCTCAGGCATTGGACGTCCCTTGGTCTCAGGCAGGAAGGCGAGAGCCACGAGGCCTAGCAGGAAAATGACACTCATGTAGGTGCAGGCGGTACGGAAGGCCTCCAACTTCGCTTCGGGTGTGGTGGCTCCAGCTTTCAGAGCTGCCTGAAGACTGCCGAGGGTGAAAGGGCCACTGGCAGCCACAAAACGACCGACATTGTAGCAGAAGCTGGTTCCCGTACTACGTAGGCTAGTGGGGAAAAGCTCAGGCAGGTAGATGGCAAATCCGGCAAAGAGGGCGAGCTGGCAAGCTCCCATGATCGCACTCATCCAGATGTCGCCACGACCATCAAAGAACTGGAAAAATCCGATCGTGGAGATCATTGCGGCGATATAGGCGATGGCGAAAGCAGGCTTGCGACCGCGGCCTTGGGCAATTTTAGTCATCAGCAACATGCCGACGAAGGCACCGAGGTTCTGAACAATGGAGTTCACGCCGATCCAGAAGGTCTTTTCCCCTGCAATTTTCTCGGCAGCGACGCCTTCGGCTTTCAGTGAGCGCTCCATAACATCACCCACGAGTTCAGGGCTGAAGAAGCCAATGCCCCAGAGACCGATGACGCCAGCGACGCAGAGGATCATGCCTAGTAGGGCGGATTTCCGCCAACGCACATCACCCAGGAGTGAGGAATAGGAGCCAAACTTGACGCCCGCTGCCTTGCCGGCGGCACGTGCTTTGACCCATTTCTCAGGTTCTTTGAGGCGGATCTGAATGAAGACACACAGGAAGGCGGGAAGGGCACCGACGAGAAACATGTATTTCCAGGCTGTGCCAGGCTCGATGGCTTTCGAGGCCTCCAGGCTACCCATGTACATGCTGGTCACACCTGCGGTGATATTTCCCACGGCGGATAGTGCCTGAAGGGTGCCGAGAGCGCCCGCACGTGCCGAATCGGGCAGGGTATCTGCCACGAGTGCGACGGCTAGGCCGAAGACTCCACCGACGCCCAGTCCAGTCAGGAAGCGATAAATGGCGAAGTCTACCCAGCCTTTCGAAAAGGCGGAGAGACCGGTGCAGACGGAGTAGATCAGCACGGTTAGTGTGAGGGTCTTGGCACGGCCAATCCGGTCCCCCACAGAGCCAAAGATAAGGCCGCCGGTGGCCCAACCTGCGACGAAGATGGAGGTGGCATAACCGCCATACTTGATGGCATCCATATCAGGCGGTAGCAGGGCCTTCATCGCGGAGTTACGCGCCAGCAGGAAGAGCTGCTGATCCAGGCAGTCAAACAACCAGGCGAGAGACGCGACGATAAAAACAAACCAATGGTAGCTCGTCAGGTGCTTGTACCAGGGCGCGTTTGTGTCGGGAAGAATAGCGGGTTGGCTCATGGGCGCGGAGAGTGGATGACTCTCGCAGCTGTGGCAATCAGGAATTAACCCGACGATGGCAAGCCGCAGAGTGGTAGGGTGAGGGTCAGCGTGGTACCCTGACCGAGGTGGCTTTCCCATTGAACTTGGGCACCTAGCGTCCGGCAGCGTTCGCGAATGCCTGTGCAGCCAAAGTGACCGCTGCGGGTTGCATCGGGACCGTTTTCTGGTGAGAAACCGCGGCCGTCATCTGAGATACTGAGGATGAGCTGATCTTCGCTCGGTCCTGAGCACGAGAGGTGTAGGGTCAGGGTGCTGGCTGCGGCATGTTTGATGACGTTTGTCACAGCTTCTCGACTGATCATGCGCAAGTGATGGGCGGTGGTAGGGGGGAGCTCGGGGATCGGATGTAGATCGAGGGTGACCTGGGGAAAGTGCTCGCGCGATTGTTCCGCGAGGCTTTGCAGCGACTCTGGAAGGCTGGCGGGCCGCCCCTGCTGGCGAAGATCGGCGATGAGGTTCCGCGCCTCGGCCTGAATGCGGCCAACAAGACTGCGTGAGGCATCCACCAGTGCGCGTGCCTTTTCCTCCAGTGGACGAGAGGCTGCGGCTTGGAGTCTGAGTGAAAGGCCTGCGAGTTCCTGCTCAAGCGTGTCATGGAACTCTCGGGCGATGCGCTGCCGCTCATCCAGCGCGGCCTGGTGGCTGATGCGTGCCCGCAGGCGTAGGATCTGGCGTCGCTGAAGGTTGATCCAGAGCGTGGTCATCAAAATGCCGCAGGCCAGCAGTGCCATGGCGATGCCAAGGCGCTGGGTATCCCAAAAAGGCGCGGCAGCGACAAGGTGGATGTCTTTCACCTGGCGCAGCAAGAGGCTGGCTTGAAGCGGTTGGGAACGGAAGCCACGATCTGTCGCGGACGCCTCGACAACGCAGATGCCGGTGAGTCGGCAGCGGCTGCCGACTCGAAGGGCGGGTGTGTCTTCTTGGGGGAGCACGGCGCGGATCGAGAGACCCCTTGCGGTGAAGCGTAGCTCATGACCGCTGGCATTGCGGAAAAGATCCTCAAGGAGCACCTCTTCTTCCAGGGTGACGAGGTCGCCATCGTGGGAGCCATCCTGAAAGTTCCGCAGGCTGAGGCGGGCGGGTTCGAGCTCACGAGCCTCGAGGTGAGTTTGTAGCACCGTTGCATCGGCGAGTGAGGCGCTGAAGCTCTCCATGACTGGAAAGCCGACGACTTGCACCTGGGTGCCTATTCGTAGCGCCGTCGTGTTTTGGCTGAGATGCACAGCGATGGCGGGTGAGGGCAGGGGGGCGGGCGGTGTCAGCAATGCCGCAGGGCCACTGTCCAGCGCAGCCGTGCGGGGTGGTGGCGGGGGCTCCGCATCGCGCAGGTAAAGCCTGCCATCAGGAAAAATGGCCAGCACCGTGCCATGAATGCGCACGCGATGCCGCGGACCTGCGGCGACACCAAACTGATAGATCGTGGGCACGGCTTGGATCGGCAAGCTTTCGGGAATTGGAGCTGGAGTTGCGAGGGTGATGTCTGTCCAGTCCTCGACGCGCAGGTAGGGAAAGACTAGCTGACGCCGGTCATTGATACCGCCTGCCGCGAGGGCGGTAATTTTGATCCTGGCATCGATCAAAGCGGGGGCAGCTTCGGGCGCTGCATCGACGCGTACTTCGATGACTTGGGCTCCGATGGCGAGCCGCAGCAAGGAACGATCTTTCTCCAAAGCCGTCAGGCTGCGCCCAATGCCCTCGGCGATAATGCGCTGATAGTGGTAACGGCCTGAGGCGAGGTCCTCGTAGCTAGCAGGAACGGCGGTCGGGGCACTGCCATGGCCCATACGCGTCAGGGACTCGACATTGACACCTGGAAAATACAGCCCTGGCGTGGTTAAGCCTGTGACGCGGATTTGATCCCCAACGCGCAAGTCGTGGCGCGCAGGTGGGCGAAAGTGTAGGTGAGTGCCACCAGAGTCATCTTGAATGAAGACAGTCCCGCTGCTTTCGACAAAACTGACCGATCCCTCCAGCGATACCGGTAGGGCCTGAAGGCTGTGCTCGTAGAGCAATGAGCGCACGTCTAACGCACGAGTGAGTGGCTTTTGCTGGCCTACCAAAGGCCATGGCAAAGCACAGGTGATCCCGAAAAATAAGAGAGAACGCAGGAAGCTCACACGTCAAAAAAGTTAGTCAGCTGTGTTGTCCCAATCCTTGGATGAATTCTGATCCTCGGGAAAGACACCCGCGATGTTGGTCTGGCTGTCGAAGGCGGTAATTCGGCCGCCATCTGAGCTGGCTACGGCCTGAAGGGCAGGCTTACCCGTGTTATTCATGAAGAGTCCAGCCCCTTCGTCCAAAACGGTCAATCTAGCGCGGACGAAGCCGAGATCACTAAAAACGCACAACTGCCCGCCGTAGCCTGTCGCGTCGATGCTGACCTGAGGGCTGCCGTCGGGCGTGGCGATGGTTAGATGGCCTGAGTTTCGACCACCGGAGAGGCTTGCGATGCCAGAAGAGTCTGGATCTTTGCCATAGGCACAAAAGGTGCCCCCTTGATCGCCCTCGCCCATCATTACCAGAGGACGGCTCTGTTTTTGCATGATCGTGACGGGTTTGTTCGAAGCGACGGCGGTGATGATTTTGGTCTCAGGCTCCTCGCTGGAGGAAATTTCCATCGAGCTAATCTCGTTGCTCGTGATGGCTCTCAGGCCTTCATGCCCATCGGGTGACTTCATGTTGAAGGACGAGTGACTTTCGAAATTGTGGCTCAGCATGACCTGGGCATTGCCTTCTTCATCATGCAAAGAAAAGGCGCTGGCCGCGTCAATGGCGGAGAGGTCCACGGCCTTTTTCCCTTCCTTCCCATGAAGTGCTAAACCGCAGGAGTCGCTGCTGGCGGAGAGGGTGGCACTGTAACCCTCCTGTTTGAGGGAACCTTCATGCACACAGATCTGAGTCATGCCATCCATGGCCACGACGCTAGCGTGATTTTCCTGATCTTGGCTATGCATCATCAGTGCCGCGCCGCCCTCTTGTGCGATGAGCACAGCGGCATCGCTGTGATCCGGGCTGCTCATTGAGAAAAGGCTGGTTTTTGAGTCGGTGCGTAGCTTGAGCGCTGCATGGCCATGACCATCGCCGAAAAGGATCTCCGTGTAGCCGTTGGGTTCGTCCCCTTCATGAGGTTCCTCTGTTTCAATATGCAGCAGCACACCGCGCGCCGTGCCGTCTGCCTGGAGCACGGCGACTGAGCCTCCTTGTGGCTGAGCTCGGGTCAGCGTGCCCGCACGACCGCCCTTCGCATGGGTGGAGAGACCGCCACAATCCTCCGTGACAAAAAGCTGAGCTCGAAGTTCACCGTCATCCCCCATAAGCGACAGGTGCGGATTTCCATCGTCCTGCATCCCTAGTTCTAGAGCAGCATGATCGCTGCTAGGGTCGCCGATTTGCATCTGGCCTCGTCCAGCAGGGTCTAGGCCGAGACGCAGACCCGCTGCACCGCTTTCATCAAATCGACGAAGGATAATCTCGGAGCACTCGAGCGTAGCCGAAAACTGACCCTGATGATCCGTGCCTACGTTGAGCACACGCTCCATATCTTTGAGTTTACGACTCACACGGGCGAGCTCCTCGCGTAGGCTAATTAGGTTTTTTTCAAGATCTTCGAGGGGCTGGCTCATGGGAGGGTATGGAGTGAAACTCGTGAAATGATAGCGGCTCCTTTGTTTCCAGGCAAGGCGGCTGGCAGCAGGGGGTAGGCCTAAGGATTGAGTGCCATTTTTGTCACCTAGCCATGGGTCTTTGTGAATCTAGCCTTGTTTGGAATTGAACCTTCATTTAAGCGCTGCTGTCTCCCGCCTTGCACTTGTAGACCTGCTCTTCTATAGGGCGCGACTCCACTGCACTCCTACGCATGAAACCTGCCGACGATCTTTTGCTCATTCCTCATGAAGAGGGATTTCGTGCTTGGCGTGCGAAAGGTGACCAAATCAGCCCGCTCGATGCAGATGGTCGCGTCTGGAAAAATGCAAGTTGGGTTGCGCTTCCAGCACGTTCTATCGTTAGCGTGCCGATGCGCATTCAGGGGGCGGATGGAGAGCGCCGCGAATCCGCAGCGCAGCTAGAGCTGGAGGCCGCAGGCTTCGGCCAAGAGACCTCCGATGCTCATTCGTTTGAATTGCAGACGCTACCCAGCGGGGAAGAGCGTGATGCCCCTGTCACAGCTCTTATTCAGGCAGCGGCTCTGCCAGAGAATGTGCTCGCCGCGGCAGATCACGCACGTTTTGTGCCCTCCGTGGCTTTTCATGAGCTGAAACCCAGAGAGGTGCTGCTCTGGTATGAAACGGGCGGTCTAGTGATGGCTATTCCGAATGCAAAAGGCAGCCCTGTCCACTGCCAAGGTCTCTCCGCACGTGTCTTGGATGCGGATGCAGCGGCAGAGGTGCGCTGTGTGCTCGCCGCCCTCGATCTGGCGGGTGTCTTGCCAGAGTTGGAAAGTATCTGCATTGCCAGTAGCCATGAGGCCGAAGATCAAGTGCCTGTGAGTTTTGAGAATGGTCTGGACCTGCCCGTGACTACCCGACGAGCTGGACCACCTGTCATGCCGGGAAAGGCAAGCCGCCTCGTGCCGCAGCCCGTTGTGCAGCTCCGTGTAGAGCGACAGCAGCGACGCATGGTCATGATGGGTGTCGCTGCCTTTACTCTGGTGCTGATCGCAGCCTTGGGGGCATTTGCGCTTCGGGTCTTGGTCAGAGAGCGCTCCCTCATCGCCGAACAGGCTCGGCTTCGCGGTTTGGAAAGACAATTGGAATCCATTCGCGAAGCCCGTGCGAACTGGGAAGACCTCCGCCCTGCACTGCGTCCCGATCTTTATCCTGTGGAAACCATACACCAGCTGGTGCAACTGCTGCCGCCCGAGGGCATCCGTGTCACGCGTTTCGAGCTTAAGCTGGATGCTTTTGTCATTGATGGTGAGGCATCGTCTTTGGGGCATGGCATCGAGTTCCGCGATAAGCTCGTCGCTGCTCCTGCGCTTAGCCACTGGGTCTGGGATGTGCCTCAGCCGACGAGCCTGCCAGATGGTCGCGCCACCTTCCGCGCCGAAGCGAAGCCTAAGGTAGATGAAACGATCACGGAAGAAGGACAGGAGGTGACCTCTCTATGACGGCCAGTGAACAACGTCTCGCCATCGCGCTGGGAGTAATCTTGGTAGGCGGCGGAGCTTTTCTGGGACTGAATAAGATGAAGGCCTGGAAGCTGCGGGTTGATGTCCTCGCTCGTGAAGTTGCTGCCGCCAAGGCTGATGCGGATGAACTTTTGGCGCGCAAAGAGTTTTGGGATCAGCGCTCCGCCTGGCTGGCTGAAAAACAGCCGCCTTTTACCAAGGCAGGGGAGGCGACCACGAGCATCCTGAATCTCGTGGACGAACTCGCTAGCAAGCATGGCGTGAGCATTCCGCTCAAGCAGCCGAATGAAGGCAGCGAGCGAGCTGGATTAACCTCCGCAGCGGTGACCTTGAAGGTCGTTGGGGAAATGAAGCCGGTGATGAATTGGCTTTATGATCTTCAGCAGCCTTCAGCCTTCATTTCTGTTCCAGCGATGACGATCACCCCGAACGACGAGGACTCGGCCAAGATCGAGCTGAATTTGCGTATCGAAAAATGGTTCCGCCTCTCTGCCTCATGAAGTTGTTTTACTCCATGGCTGCGCTGTCGGCCCTCCTTTTTACGGTTAGCCCGGTGCTGGCGCAGCAGACCGACCCAGGCACCGGCCCTGATGCACCGGGGGCAGTCGATCCAACAGCTAATGCCGAAAACCCTGGTACTGAAGCGACGCCCCCTGACGCAGCTCCAGAAGCTACGATCATGCCTGGCGGTGAAGAGCCCGAGAATGCTGATCCCATTCCGCAAGCTTATGGTATCGAGCGCTATCAAGCCTCTTGGGACAAAAACCCCTTCTTGCTGAAAACGACCCCCATCGCCCAGCCGACCGTAAACTGGGGGCAGGACTGGACACTGGCCGGTATGTCGAGCTTCAATGGCAAGATTCGCGTCAGCATCCGCAACAAGCAGACCAATGAGTTTAAGCGCATCAGCAATGATGAAAAAGCAGGGGAAGAGTTTCGGTTAGTACGCACGGAGTTTAGCCGCAATCGTAAAGATGCCTTGGTCGTGATAGCAAAAGGCAACCAAGAGGCTGAGCTGAAGTACGATGAGAACGCTGCCCCGGTGACTATCAACAATACGACACGCTCCCCAGCGGGTGCGAATGCCAATGCTGCAGCACCTCCTGGTGGAAATCCGGGTCTGCCTCAGCCAGGTCGAACCGCTGTCCAAAACACGGCACAACCTCCACGCGGCCCGAGCCCAGGGCTAGCTGGCGCTCAGCCTGCGAATGCTGCTAATCTCCAGCCTGGCGTGGTTCAACCCAACTTGCCAGGTGCTCAACCTGCCTCCACAACCGCGCCGACCATCTCGCGGCGTCGTCAGTTGATCCCAGCCCCTGTCATTACTCCTCCGGCAAAACCCTGAGCCCAATCGGCTAGCTCTTTTCATTCTTCGGCCCTTTCTCTGTTATGCGTTCTTTCCTCTGCCTATGCTTTTTCAGCAGCCTGCTGATCTCAATGATGCAGGCTCAAATTCCACAGCAGCCGGTCCGGCCGCCGACGAATCCGAATGCCATCCCGCCCGCAGGTTCCCCTCGCCCCTTCTCCCGCCCAAACGCCCAGCAGCCAGCCCTTCCTACCGGTGCGCCTGCCAATGGTTCAGAGACCAAGCCGACCAAGAAGCCTGAGGAAGCCATCACCCCAGAGGGCATGGTCCAACTCCAGTATCCAAATACACAGCTTTCGGAGATTTTGCTTCTCTATGAAGAGCTAACGGGGAAGAAAATCATCCGTGATGCCAATGCGGAGACCGCGACGGTGTCCATCGAGACGACGGGTGAGCTGCCAAAGGAGCAGGCGATCATGTACATCGAGAAAAGCCTTCTGCTCAATGGCTATGCCTTCACTCCTGCTGGTGAAGGCATGGTGAAGCTACTGGCCTTCGATGCGAAAAAGCCCTCCATGGAAGGTGCTCCTTTGATTGAGGCAGCCTCTGAACTCCCACAAACAGACCAAGTGGTCAGCTTTGTCACCCTTTTGCGCTATTTGGGAGCTGAAGACGCCATCAAGGCTATCGATCAAGTCATCCCTCGGCATAGCTACGGAACCATCACACCGGTGCCGAACGCACGTGCGCTCGTCATTACGGAGAACAGCAATACCATTCGTTCCATCCTTTCGCTTTTGGAACGTCTCGATAATAAACCTGCGGAAACCATCCAAAAGACGATTCAACTCACGCGCTCATCTGCGGAGGATGTCAAAAAAGCGCTCGATGAAATTCTTGGCACAGACGAGAAAAATAATGGATCGGGCAAAACGCCAGCCATTCCTCAAAACACCCCCGGCTCTATGCCTGGACAAACGCCCGCGACGCCGGCGGTGAATGCCAACTTCGAGGGTGCTGGAGACGCCACGGAGGCAGCACCTCCCAAGATTATTTCCATTCCACGCCGTAATTGCCTGATGCTGATCGGGGCTCAGGAACAGATCGACTACATCAGCCGACTCGTGGAGGAGCTGGATGCAGCCTCTGAACTGCGTACCTTTGCGTCTCGTCCACTGAAGTACTTGGCCGTGGATGCAGCCATGCAGATCATCAGCGATGCAATCATGCGCACCGAGGGTGATGATAGCGGCGGTGGTGGGGGAGCTGGCAATACAGGCACCGGCAATGGCACTGCAGGCCAGAATACCAACAATCAAAATCGCAATAACAGCGGCTCCCTTTTCGGAAACAACAATTCCCTAAACAACAATGGTCTGAATAATGGCCTGAATGGCGGGCTGAACGGTGGGATGGGTGGCAGCAGTAGCATCGGCGGCGGTGGCGCTAGCTTGAGTCCCCTTCGCGAGAATCGAGGCCCTGCATCCATGCTCGTAGGTAAGACTCTTTTGATCTCAGACCCCGTGTCTAACTCCATTTTCGCCTCGGGTCCGCCTGAACACCTTCGTGTGCTCAATGAGATCATGGATGAATTGGATCATCGACCCCATCAGGTCAGAATCGCAGCAGTGATCGGCGAGCACACACTTTCGGACTCTCGACGGACTGGAATCCGCACCTTTTTGCGCAATCCTGGCAACAATGCAGGTCAATTCGGTAGCGGTGGGCCTGGAGGTGCTGGCCTCATTGATCCCTCAGCTGGTACAGCCATCACTCTGGCAAATTTGGCAGCTTCCAATGGCCTGACGTTCTTCGGTAATTTGGCCGAAAATTTAGATGTTTCTCTGCAACTGATCGCGGGAGATTCAGACTTTCATGTGCTTTCTCGTCCGGTGCTGTTTACGACAAACAATACACCCGTGCGTATCACGAGCGGAACTTCGATTCCGATTCAGCAATCCAGTCAGAACTTAGGCACTGCCGGAGGATTGATTGCCAACGTGCAATACCAAGATGTGCTTTTGTCTCTATCAGTGGTTCCATTGATCAATACTGCGGATGAGCTGACGCTCCAGATTGTCCAAGAGAACAGCGAACTTGGCAGCGAGCGTCTCATTGGTGAGGTAAGTTACCCCGAGCTTTCGAAGCAGCAGTTCGATACGACCGTCGTTTGTAAAAATAAGTCAACCGTGCTTTTGGGCGGCTTGATGCGTGAGGATGATCGCCGCCAGAATATTTCGGTTCCTGTTCTCAATCGTATTCCCATTCTCCGCATGCTGACAGGTGATCGACAGAAGTCCATCGCACGCCGCGAGTTGCTGATCTTCATCGAGCCAAGAATCATCGAAGGTCTTGATGATCTGCCGCCCACTGTCGATGATCCGGCTGGCAATAGCCTGCATGCAGAGGACATGAAGGCTGCGCTTGTCGATGAGTCCTACACGCGAAGCAACATGAAGCAGCCTCAAACGGCTTCGGTGGCTAAGCCCAAGTTCAGCGAGCGAATGAAAGGTATGTTCAAAAAGCTGCTTCAATAAGCAGGTCGTTCTTCATGGCTTGGCCTGCCGAGTGATTTGGATCATTTCCCAATCTCTCTAG
>JBIKYV010000126.1:0-11118 GCA_044355075.1 Prosthecobacter sp. | reverse complement strand
AACGGGCCGCATGGCATACCTTTCGACTAGTGCACGCCTGCTTCAATCAACTGGGGATAATCCGTCATGCAAACTAGGCGAATGCCATAGTGCTCAGCGAGCACTGGGGCTTCTGACTCTGGGTAAACATCGCGGTAAAACACCTCGCGTACGCCATAGGCGCAGAGCATCTGCATGCAGCTGGTGCAGGGCATCGTCGTACATGCTACCAACTTCACGGTACCACGAGTAAAAAGGCTGCATAGATTAACCTCTGCGTGCAGCATAAACTTGCGGCGAGCCTCGCGATCATCCCAGAAACCTTCTGGCGCATTGTAGCCTGGGGCGAGACCATTGTAAGCAGTGCCAATGATACGGTTGTCAAAGTCAAGGGCTACCGCCCCGACCTTCCGATAGGGATCTTCAGAACGCAAGCTTGCCACATGGGCAAGGGCCATGGCGTATTCGGGTATGCTAAGACGTCTCATTCGAGTGGGGCTATATTCATAGAGAAAAGAGGCTAGAGCTGACTGCAAGTACGACTCTCCCCACCATAGTTTGCCTTGTCTAAAAGATGAAATCTTGCCAACTCCAACAAGAAACAGCTGGCTATTTCAATTTACTAAGTCGCTCCTCAGCCCAGGCCTTTCCTTGTTGGATCATTTCATCTCCAGGCATTAGACTCGCGAGACGCTGCCATCGCTGCTTGGCCTGCTCAAACGCTGCTTTGGCCTCGCTTTTTTGACCTAAAGACTGGCTTGTGTGACCAAGCACACCAAGCATTTGAGCGAGTTGGATTTCCCATTGTCGACGCTCTGGTCGCATGGCAGCATCAGCGTCACGGGCGAGCAATGCCTGCATAGCCTCTACGGCCTGTTTGATGATTGGTAAAGCTGCGCTTTCTTTACGCATATCGGTCATCAATTCGGCATACTCCCCCCGCGCTCTGGCCAGCAGGAAAGCATAACGAACATTATCTTTTTCATCGGCAAGAACTTCATTGAGCAGTTCCACAGCATCTTGCTTATGCTTCACTGCATCACCAGCTCGACCTTCATCACGATCCAGCAAGGAAATGCCAATGTAGTTGCGTGCTATCCAGTATTTAACCTCGGCCCATTCAGGCAACAGACGATTCAGCTCGAGCAGGATCGGTAACGCCTGCGAGAATGCCTCACGAGCTTCTTGAATGCCAATAGCTTTGGCCAGTAGCTCTGCCAATTCGGTATAGGCCTCCGCCAGCATCAAGGCTTGATCTTGATTCCGAGGCGATGAATCCTTCACCAACTCTCCCATCTCAGTGACGGCATCAATCAGCGTCGTAAGAGCATCCTGAACGCGTCCAGCTTCACGCTGAGCTTGACCTTGCGCAAATATGGAGCGCGCTAGTAAAAATTTTTCATCTGAGATAAGCTCAGCCCCGATTGCCTTAGAATTGAGGATTTCGGGCACCTTGGTCAGCACCTTTTCTGCCTCAGCCATATCGCCGAGCTGAAGCGTGCGTCTACCTAGCTCCATGTAGGCACGGGCACTTTCGTTTCGAATCAGACGATTTGAAGGATCCGCCGACAGGCTCGCGGCAAGGGCAGGCGTAGCATCACGCAGCAGCCTCATAGAGTCTTCACGCTCACCTCGATGATCCTGGATATCGGAAAGCAGCAGCGAATAACGCCCGATCCACTGCTGATATAGAGCAGCCTGGGGTGAACTCGGGCTGGCCTGCAAGAGCTTCGCGGCCTGATCGCGCGCCTTGCCCAGGAAATATAGGGCTTCTTCATGATCTCGAAGGCGGAGGTGGATCTGCCCGATGTTGCCATAAACACGGAGTCGCTCAATCCCTAGCTGGGGCTGGGCTTCGAGTGCCGGCAAAGATTGTGTGCAGAAAGTGAGAGCATCCTTGAGCTGCGTCTTGGAGAATTCGATATCGAGAGAATTGCTCGTCGGTGTTTGTAGCAGCTGAGTTAGGAAGTGATCCACTGCACTTTGCGCGTGCTGCAAGTTAGCATCCGCTAATTTTTTCTCGCGTATAGCTGCTTCTTTTTCCTGTAACAGCGTGGTAATGCGATCATCACGCACCTTTTTTTCTCGATTGAGCACCGCCTCCTGCTCGCTGATGGCCACCTCTTGCTTATGCTTCATTCGCAACTGGCTAAAGGCATAGATACAAGATAAAACCAAACCAGTAGCCAGCGCAGCGCTGGAGAATTGCAACCAACGAACTTTGGCAGATTGTCGGCGGCGCTCTTTCATCATCAGTTCGCGCGCTTCTTCTAGAAGTTGCTCCGATTCGATGATCTCGAATTCACGAACTATTTCCCGCATGTCGATCCAGCGCGCGGCAGGATTTAAATCGAGCGCGCGTTCGAGAATCGCACGGCGGCGTTCCTCCCATTTCGAAATCACCGCTGAGGGCCAGTTAACCTTGGGCTGAGCACGCACAGCTGCTAGCAAGGCACGACTGTCGATGCGGCTGGCCAGCCCCTCTGTCCAGCTTTGTTGAGCCATCGACAGCTGCTCAGTCCAGGCTTGCTCAGCTCTTGGAAACTTGCCTGTTAGCAGTCGGTAGGCAATCACCCCGAACGCATAGACATCCCAAGATAGGCCAGAACCCGCAAAAACACCCTCAGGGTTCTCAGCCTGTTCAGGGCAAAGATGCATGAAGTGGTCCCTTAACTCAAGATGATGTATGGCACCGACCCAACCTTGGGCGATGTCTGTCAGCCGGATGCTTGATTCGGCGTCGTCTTCCAGAAGAATGTTGCATGGGCGTAGGTCACCATGGGGGATGCTGAACTTGTGTAGCCAGGCCAGTGCGTCCGAAAGCTGGAAGATGCATGACCACGCTTTATCAGAATTCAGGCCACCTTGGCACAAGGATTCAAGGGAAGTTGTCTTCCATTGGCGACGCCCCTCGTCATCACGACTCAATAGGCCGACTAGCGGCGTCACCATGTAGTAGGGGCTGCGCTCGAAATTCACCTCTTCGACCGGCAGAATCCCACGGTGATTCGGCATCTGCTGCAAGGCGACCATCGCCGCAGATAGAGCCTTGCGATTGATCGCCATCGAAGAGAACACCTTCACCGCACAAGCTTTACCCTTAGCTGTGGATCGGTAGACGGTGCCACAGCTTCCGCTTCCCACGAGGTCCAACAACTCATATCCAGCGATCTCAGGGAGGCTCATGTCGTGCACTCAGGGGTTGAAATCATGATGGCTGTTAGAAAAGGCAGCGATAGAAACGCTAAAACTGATCAAATATAACATAGTCTTGATCATTAAATCAAGCTTACTTCCAAAGCTCATCCCACATGAACGGCAAGCCAAAGCGCATCCCCCGAAACTTCAACCACTCGATGCCGCATGCGAGCGGGAATCAACCACGAGTCTCCACCAACCAACCTGACATCGGCTTCATACTCAAAGGCGAGCACGGCCGAGCCTCGAAGCAATAGCACCCACTCCTCATGAGCTTGTTCATACCAAAATCCCTCAGGACTGGCGCACCCGCGCGATTCGATGCGCTCGATTTTTAATCCAGGTCGCTCTAGCAAAGTGCTGAAGATTTCGCCTTCATCAGGGCTTTCGACCGGTTTCAACAAGGATTGAGGAGATTGCATCGTTTGATGATTCTCGCAGCGTTAAGATCGTGGGAAAGGTGAACTTCTCGAAAAGCCAAGCCTGAAAATGCATCTTTTTGGCTAGGTCGATTCTCAAACTTGGCCTGATCATTGTTGGGAAAGTGCACTGGCTTCTTGCGTGTCCGCTGTGTTTCACTACGCTCGCCGACTTATGGCAAAAACTGCTCTCGGAAAAGGACTCGTCGCCCTCATCCCCGGCCCCTCCTCAGGTGCTGGGATGCTACCACGCCCAGCGGCTTTGAACCAAGCCGCACCCGGCGATCAAGTGCAGAAAGTTTCTCTGCATCAGTTAGTGCCTAGCCCATTGCAGCCGCGCAAAGAATTCGCCGCAGAACAGCTCACGGAGCTGATGGAGTCCATCCGAGAGCACGGCATCATTCAACCGCTGATCGTGCGCCAAGTCGGTGGAAAGCTAGAATTGATCGCAGGAGAACGACGCTTCCGGGCCTCAACACAGCTTGGACTCTCGGAGGTGCCTGTCATCGTGCGTCAGGCCAGCGACCGAGATGTGCTGGAAATGGCGCTCATTGAGAACCTCCAGCGCGAAGACCTGAATCCGATTGAAGAAGCGCGTGCTTACCACCGGCTGGCTGAGGAATTTCAGATGCGTCAGGAAGACATCGCCAAACGCGTCGGCAAAAACCGTGCCACGGTGGCCAATGCCATCCGCCTTTTAGATCTATCAGCTCCAGTTCAGGCACTGGTCTCCCAGGGCAAGATCACCAATGGCCACGCGAAGGTGCTGCTCATGCTGAAAGATGCTGAAAAACAACACCAAGCTGCGGATGATATCCTGCGCAAAAGCCTGACGGTGAGAGCGACCGAAAAACTGGTGGATAGCATTTTGCACCCGCCTGTGCCAAAACCGAAGTATGACGATGCGGACTTCCTGCGCGCCATCGACTCGTGTCAGGAGCGGCTGCAACAGCATCTTTCCACCCATGTGTCCATTAAGCATGGTGAAAAAAAGGGCTCGATCGAGATCGACTACTACAGCGTTGAGGATCTGAACCGCCTGCTTTCCATGATGGGTGTGCCTGAAGAAAAAGTAGAAGAGGAATGATGGACGAACGCCCCATTTCGTTGAATCCTTCAGCGCTTCGTACACGTCCGTCATGACATTCCCCCGCTGTCTTTTCCTGCTAACTTTTTTTGTTTTCAGCTGCACTCAGGCAGAATCGCCAGACCAAGCAGAGATTCAGCGCTTCTTGAATCACTATTTCACCACTTGGTCGAGCCAAGACATGCAGAGCTACGAAGACTGCTTTGCCACGACAGCTCGCATCACTTTTGTGGAAGCCACTGGGCAATCGACCAGCCAAGGTCTAACTGACTTCATTCATGGGCAAAAAATCAGCCACGAACGATCTCCAGAGCCCATGACGGAAGTGCCCACTAGGATGAAAATCCAGGGAGATGGACGCGTCGCTCAGGCTGAAGTGCGTTGGAAATTGCTCAAAGGACGCGAAACCATCACTGGCACTGATTTTTTCACCCTCATCCGCACACCTCAGGGCTGGAAGATTGCTAGTCTGGTCTTTTACAACGATTGAATTACTGACCTCATGTCCTCTCCCTCTTGCACCCCGGCTTCTTACACTCCAGCTAAGCTTTATCTCGGTGCCGCCTGCTTCCTAGCAGGCGGCGCGATGATGGTCATCGAAATTTGCGCCTTCCGCTTACTCGCCCCGATTTTTGGCAACAGCGTTTATACCTGGACAGCTCTTATCGGAGTCATTCTCATCGCCTTCAGCGCTGGTGGTTTTCTTGGAGGAAGACTCGTGGACAAGCACGCACGCGTGAACCTACTTGGCTGGCTTTTAGCAGGTGCAGCGCTGCTGACCTTTTTCATCCCTGCTCTACACCTTGGCTTCGGTCAGCAATTCGCCAGCGGCGGGATGATCGGCGGTTCCATCCTAATCTCGCTCTTTCTGTTCGCCGTGCCTGGCGCGTTGCTCGGCGCAGTCTCTCCAGCAGCCGTGCGTCTCTACAGTTTAATGGAAAAAGACAGCCACGTTGGTGCTGCGGCAGGCACGATCTCGATGCTCGGATCACTCGGCAGCTTTGCAGGCACCTTTCTATCGGGCTTCGTTCTACTGTCCCATTTCGGCGTGCGCAGCATCTTTGCAGGCTGCGCGGTCTTACTGACCTTGCTCGCCATCTTAGCGTTTGTTTTGGACAAAGCAGGGCGCAAAACGCTAACGCAAGTATCCGTCGCCGCGTGCATCGGTCTGCTCAGCGTCACACTTACAGAAGAGCAATCTAGCAAGGATGTGCTGTTCGCACAGGATTCCTTTTACCATCGCATTGAAGTCTCAGAAGTCGGCATCAGCCCCCATAAGCAGCGCCTGCTAAAGCTCGACTCCACCGCCGAGGGCGCCATGAACCCTGACGATGGTTCACTCGTCATGGATTATCAGCACTACTGGCGTCTGCCGATGCTGAAAGAAAAAACGCAGCTTAGCTCCGCGCTCTTCATCGGCGCAGGAGCTTTTGGCATGCCGGAAGCACTGTCTCGTGAGTTTCCACAAGCTCGCGTGGATGTCGCTGAAATTGATCCCGAGGTCATTGAGGTCGGCCGCCGCTTTTTCAAACTAGATGAGCACCCGCGGGTCAAAGCCCACCCAGGAGATGCACGACGTTTTCTGCATGAGCACGCGAACTCACGCTGGGATCTGATTTTTGGTGATGCCTACGCTGGCGTTCGTTCCATCCCCGCGCACCTCGTTACCCAGGAGTTTTTTCAACAGATCGCGGACCACCTGACGCCGGAGGGACTTTTTGTCATGAATGCCATCTCTGCTGTGCAAGGGCCGCGCGGCGAGCTGCTGGCCGGACTGCTGACCACACTGCGTACCGTATTTCCTAAGGTCGAAGTCTTCGCTGTAATGGGACCACGCCAGATGACCCAAAACGTCATCATTCTTGCCTCACGTCAGGATTGGAAACCTCTTCTCACCGATCGCTACTACACAACTGGCAGTTGGCAGGAACGCCTCGTGCGCACCTATGTACCCACCCACCTACTCCCCCTCGGCGGCACCTTGTTCACAGATGATTTCAATCCCGTGGATCGCATCATCGCACGGGGCCTTTTTGAGGGCTGATCTGCCTTACTCCTGCACCGGCTCGGCTACAGGTGTCGCTTTGGGCACTGAACTCAGAGAGGTGGCTGCGACCAGAGAAGAGATGCCGGGCCGCCATTGGTAACCAAAGCCAAAAGGAAGACCACCTAACTTTTGATTCATAAAAGCAGCATGAAGATCAGGTTGATCATGCTTTTTAAAGAGCTCAATCGGACCAGGATAATTGCCATAAAGACTGAGCACCCAAGATTCAGGCTTGAAGAAACGATAGGGCACACCGCTATCATCCTGAATGATGTTGCGTGATTGCGTCAGAAGGTAATCCCGAGCGTTGCTGAACTCGTCCATGTGCATCAAGTAACTTGCCGCTTTCACCAGCGCATTACCTTGACCTTGCCTGCGACAAAACGCCAAGAAACTAGGATTGTCCCGGATGCCCCAGTTCGATAGATCCGTGGTGAAGTAATACAGCGTCTGTCGGCGACCTGAAGTGCCTGTGAAGGCCACGCGCACGCCTGGCGTTTTCGATTTCTCCTGCGTGAAATCACCGTTGTCATTCAGCTTCACCAGCTCAACTTCCTTGATCTTGCAGCCTGATCTTGCCAAGAACAGCAGCATTACCGGCAGCGTGCCACTGAGCTGCGTCGCAATGAGATCATTCTTCATATCAGCGGTAATAAAAAAACTAAAGCTCAGAATAGCATTCAACGATTTACGTAGATTCCCCAGCGCTGCAGCCCGAACAGCTGATGGCATCGCCGCCACATCAGGCACGAGACCGACGGGTTCTCGCCCGCATAAAACATAGGTCTGCGCATTTGGGCAAAAGGCATGCGCATAGAGCATATCTGGACCGCTAAAAAAGTAGATCAGCGGCCTAGTGTCCGCATGAATGTAGCCCAGTTGCTGTGGCATCCAGCCACGAATCGGTCCCAACTGCCGCTGCTCGACATCAACCCAAGCTTTCTGAAAATCAGCTGCATGACGCAGCCAGGATGCCTCGTGCGATAGCGGCTCCAGGCTCGTGCTGCCGAGATCCAGACCAGCCAAGTAACGTGCCTGCTCATGGGGCGTCGCCCCCTGGGCATTGAACAAGGAAAGCGCCAAGCAAACCAGGGCGAGAGCACGAACAGGAGCGAGAGAGTGCATGAAAAGAACACGTCTTCTACTCGGTCTCAGAGAAATCATCAAACACCAAACCATGTGCGCGGGCACGCACGATGCACAATCATGCCTTCACCGCAGCTTCACGCAGCCATTCCTACGATGCATTTTCTTCGGTTGACCTGTGGGATGATCCCCCCGAGTCTCCAAGCTCGTTCCCTCATGAAATCCACCCTTCGTCTTACACTAGCCGGCATCGCCGCAGCTTTTTCCATGAACGCTCAAGAACCTGCCAAACCTGACATGGAGAAAGTCAGCTACTTCATCGGCCGCCAGATCGGTGGGCAGTTCAAGCAGCAAAAACTCGACATCAACCTCGAAAACTTCACCGCAGCGGTCCAAGACGCAGTCTCGGGCAAACCATCCAAGTATTCCGAAAAAGAACTCGAAGCAGCGATGGGTGTCTTTGAGAAATACATGCAAAGCCGCATGGCTGAAATCCAGGCCGAGATGCAGAAAGAAGCCAGCGCCAAGGCCGGTGAAGCCAAGGCAGCAGGCACCAAATTTCTAGCCGAAAATGGCAAGCGCGAAGGCGTGAAAACCACCGCCAGTGGTCTTCAATATGAAGTCATCAAGGCCGGTGATGGAGCTAAGCCAGTGCCTACGGACAAAGTGAATGTCCATTACCACGGAACCCTCATCAGCGGTAAGGTCTTCGACAGCAGTGTGCAGCGTGGTGAACCTATCACGTTTGGTGTTCAAGAAGTCATCAAAGGCTGGACTGAGGGCCTTCAGCTCATGTCCGTCGGTTCGAAGTTCAAGTTCTTCATCCCTTCTGAGCTGGCCTACGGCGACAACGGCGCTGGCCCAGACATCGGCCCAGGAGAGACCCTGGTCTTCGAAGTCGAGCTGCTGAAGATCGAGAAGTAAGACTCACTCCCCTAGACTCTCGTGGCCGCCAGAAACCCTGGCGGCCATTTTTTTTATCGCCTTGGTAGAAGTCGCTATGTTGAATGGTTTGTTGAACGTTGCTCTGAGCAGCAACGGATCTTCCTAGCATTCCCCTCTCGAACCGAAAACCTCCATGACCGAAGCTCTGCCTCCTGACGACCTTAACCACCTGCCTAAGGCAGATGAAGGTCAGGTCGACCCCAGAGCTGCCAAAGCGGCCCTCTGGCGAGAAATCGCCGCCAAGAAGAAAGCCACTCGGGCCACGGAAGCTGCGCCTGCCGCTCCTAGGGCTGAAATCACGCCGGCCCCCGCAGCTAGCTCCAGTTCTAGTCAAGGCTGGGGAGAACTGCTCGCCACACCACTTGAAGAACTGCACGGCTCCTATGGCCTGCCCGATTTGACACTGCCCACGACCCCCACGCAGCCAGCGCGGAGGCGCAGCATCATCCGCAGCACACGCGCTGCGTCCGAAGCTCCTGAGCCAACCCAGCCGCCCCACGAAGCCCCAGCGGCCTCAAGTTCTGCGGCTTCATCATTTTCATCAGATTCGGCATGCAGCGCGGAACCAAGACCGCTAGAGCCACAAGTCGTCTCCACCTTCGAGCCAGCCAGCCAATCTGCAAAGGCCGACCCAACAACAGAATCCACAACCCGTCCCGGACCATCCAGCGAAAAAACCTCCCTACAGGTTCATCAGGCAGCAAACCCTACGCCTGCCCCAGAGAAAGCTGAGACGAAAGCCGCCGATCCAACCCCTGACTCACCCACTTTTTCATGGTGGGACCGCAGCATGTGGATCGCCTTATTCCGCCAAAAGTGGGTGCAGTGGGGCGGCGCATCCCTTTCCATCAGCCTCGGCATTCACGCCCTCATCCTATTGGGAGGCGGCTTTCTCGTCGTCAGCCAAGTCATGCTCGATAGCGAAGTGGACTTTCTTCCCGGCGGCACACAGAAAGGACAAGAGGCCTCTCAAGCCCTTGAGCACAAGATTCAGCAAAAGAAAAATCCCTGGCTGCACAAACCCGTTCCCACCCGCAAGATCGCTGCCGTTGGCTCCATCTCTGACATCGTTTTGCCCGATGAAGTCCCTGACCTGCTTGACCTTCCCAGCTCAAACGATCTTCTCTCCGCCGGCAAACTCGGCGGTGCAGGTCTCGCTGGCAGCGGCTTTGGCAAAGGCATGGGCCTGGGTGCCAAGAGTGGCATGGTTTTCCAACCCCTGTCCATGTTCGGGCGTGAGATCAAAGCCAAGCGCCTCGCCCTCGTGCTGGATGTCTCCAGTTCCATGGCTCCCTACCTTCCTCGAGTCATTGAGGAGGTGGACAAAGTCGCCAAAGGTAGTGTCATCATCCTCTTCCCCGGCTGTGGGCTCGACTCCCCTCCCCCGCGGGGTATCCCTGGTAAAGAAATCTTTCGGACCAGTGGTCAGGAATTCGAGAGGTTCTGGCGATCCGGCGGCATGACCTCCTACGAGGATGCTCGCAAGTTTAAATTCTCCTCAAACGATCCCATTCCGAACGAAAGCATCTTCAAGATCCTGTCTCGCCGTCCACAGACCTACTTCGTCCATTACGTGGGTATCGGTTACACTTGGCTCGCCCTGCTGAGTGATCATGTCCGCCAAGCCGATGCCCTGTATTGGTTTTCCGACTTCCAGGACAACGCCGAGTTTACCCAGGTGGAAATCATCCGGGAAAATCTCAAGCGGCGCGGCCAAAAGCTCTACATCCAGCCTTACCAGCACGGCTACGCCTTTGACCTCGTGAAAAGCCAACTTGTTGATCCCAGTGGTGGCGAGGTCATTGAGGCACAATTTTAAAGCCACTGCTAACCTGCTGAGCCTTGGCTCAGAAGCCAGAAAACCATCTAGAGTGCGCCGAAAAAACTAAAAAAGGCTGCCCCTGTTCAGAGCAGCCTTCTGGCGAAAAAACCATTCATCCAAGCCATCAGGGCAGTTTGCGCACCCAGATGTTTCTCAGACGTACTGGCGGCTCATTCTTATGATCCTGGAAGCGAATCGGTGCCGCCTCAGGAAACTGGCCACTGTACTCTGTAATGTTCTTGTGCTTCGTCGGCCCCATGATCTTCGTGTGGTTTTGCACGCACACGCCATTGATGAAGGTCGTGATATAGGCCGGCTCCACCACTTTCCCATTTTCCAACTTCGGAGCCGAGAAGATGATGTCGTAGGTCTGCCATTCACCCGCCTTTTTGACTGCATTGACCAGCGGTGGAGTCTGGCCATAGATCGACCCCGCCATGCCGTCAGCATAGGTTGGGTTGTTATCACAATCCAAGATTTGCGATTCATAGAGATCCATCAAGAAAACGCCACCATTGCCCTTCTTCTGGGAATT
>JBIKYV010000125.1:0-11121 GCA_044355075.1 Prosthecobacter sp. | reverse complement strand
TCCGGGTACGCACCTATTTACGGGTATCTATGCCTGCAGCCCTGAGTTTTACCAGTGGCTGACACCAGGCAAGGTGGAGTCTGTCATCCCGGTCTTTTTGCGAGCCATGCAGGCGGGGAAAAGGATCGGCGTGGTGGTCGCAGATGAGGGCGACTGGTGGGACCTGGGCAGTCGAAACGCCTACCTGGAGGCGCATCAGGCACTGGCTACTGCTGGCCGCCATGAGCTGCCCGCTGTCCATCCTGAGTCGCAAGTCTCTCCTCAGGCGGACCTTGGCGGGCTGAATGTCATCGGCCCCGGTGCGCTGGTCGAAGCGGGCGCGCGGCTCCGGGACTGCCTCGTCTGGCCTGGTGCGCGGATCAGTGCGGAGGCAGACCTTGAGCGCTGCATCGTGCGACGCGGCATCACGGCCCAGGGGACGCATCGCGATACGGATCTCTAATGCATTCAGGCCAGCACTGCCAGCACACCCAGCAAGGCAGCCGCCAGCCAGTCGCGCAAGCCTAGACGGTCGCCGGTGCCGGTGAAGCGCAGCATTTTGAAAAGAGCACCGGTGGGGCAGCCATACTTGCAGTAGGCCAGGGGCTGAAAGAGCGAGGCGACTAGTCCCGCGATGGCTAGGGCAATGCTGGCGGTGCCGGCGACGCGCAAAACATAGGCATCAAAAGGCTCCAGCGCGTTCAGGTTCATGGCGAGGCCCAAAGCGACGCTGACTAACACGAGGGCCAGCAGGACAAAGGGCAGGCGCGAGAGCCAGCGGTCCAGGTTGGGAGGCACCTGCCAGCGCTTGGCAAAGCCAACGCGGCGGGCCAGCAGCTGCTGCAGGGCACCGTGGGCACAGATGTGGTGGCAGTAGAGTTGCTTGCCCGTGAAGACCGGCCCGAGCAGGGCCACCACGCCCAGCAGCAGCAGGCCGGGCGCGCTTTTCCACGGCGTGCCATGGGCTGCCCAGCCGGTGAGCAGGCCCTGGGAGAGCAGCTCCCCGGCGATGAAGCCGCCATAAACCACTAGACCGAGATGATGCGCGTGACGCAGCCAGACGATGCCACGCAGTCGGGTTAGCGCCATGAGCAGAGCGGAGACCAGCATGGCCACGTGCCCGCTGTCTTGCCAGCGCCAGCGGATCTGGCGCATCCAGCCTGTGGGTTGGTCTTCGAGCAGGCTGCGGGCGCGCTGCTTCAGGCCTTCGGCTACGGCCCAACTCGTCTCCGTGGCCCCGGATACACCTTCGATTTTGGCTTCCTTGAAATCGAGGTCCGCCAGTCGTTCCAAGGTGTTTTGGTTGAACAGGTTCAGGAAGTAATCATCGCCCGTCACATAGGCCACGTAGCGCTTCGTATCATAGCTGCGACGGAGGGCGATCCTGCGCAGCGTGCTGCCATCGGCGCTCAGCAGCATCAGCGTATCGCTTGGGCCTTTGTAACCGACCACAGTATCAGCGGTCGGCGAGGTGCGCACAGCGATGCCGATCCTTTGTCCAGCGGCATCCAGCACATCAAATCCGCTCTGATGTCGCAGGGAGGGCACAAGCTTCATGGCAGCCGGTTCCAGACGCTGCACTTCCTCCAGCGTAATTTCTTCAGGAAAGCGGAGCGAGGTTCCGGCCGCGCGCCCCAGCTTTTCCATCACCCCTTGGGCAATGGCAGCGCTGGTCAGCGTGGCACCGGTGACCATGTGCAGCGGCTGATCGGGTGGCGTGCCGGGCTTCAGGCCTTTGAACTGACGGAAAAACTCCCGGTCTGCCACCACCTCTGCCACATGGTCAGTGGTGTCGTGGCTTTTCAGTAGGCGAATGCCTGTCAGCACACCTTTGAGGTCAAAGACCAGTAGGCATCGCGTGGGGCCGGAATAACCAATGATGCGATCCGACTCCGGCGCGGTTGTCGTCACATAGCCCATCGTTTGACCTGAGGCATCCAGCGCTGCACGCCAGCCATTCGCAGGGTTCGCCTCACCCAGGTTTTGGATATCCGGGAAAAAGTCCCGCAAGCGCTCTGGAGCCAGCGCGGCGGTCGCCTCCAGCGCATCGCGGGACTGAACGCCATGGCGGATCACCAGCACGGCTGCCCCGAGAAGCGCTAGACGCCACAGACGGACCCAAAAGGAGCGGAGCGTGCTGGCAGGCATGGCTCAACTCATTCAGCGAGAAGTTTCTGTACACGGTCCTCCAAGTTGCCCCGTGCTTCGGTGTCCACGACCATACCCTTTTTGTTCACTAGCCACATGGCAGGGATGGAGTTGATGCCATACTTGCTGGAGATCTCGTTCTGCCAGCTTTTGCCGTCGAAGTACTGTGGCCATTCCATGCCGCGCTCTTTCACAAAGGCTTCCAGCTTTTCTTTGCTCGAATCCAGAGAAATGCCGATGATCTCGAAACCCTTGGGATGCAGTGTTTGGTAGGCCTTCAGCACGTTAGGTAGCTCTTCAACGCAGGGTCCACACCAAGTGGCCCAGAAATCGATCAACACCACTTTACCGCGCAGCGAAGCTAAGTCGACTTCCCGACCATCTACAGCTGTGAACTTGAGCTCCAGAGGCTTCTGGCTCAGCTCGGCCTTCATTTGGATGCTGTTGATTTTGCGCTTCAGCATGACGTTGGCCTCGCTGTCAGGGTAGTCTTTCATGTGCTTTTCCGCGCGTGCTAGCCAAGCGATATCATCGACATTTGGCGTAGAGGCAGACTTCAAGAGATCTAGCGCGCTTGCATCTCCTTTCGTGGTCGGTTTGGCATCAACTGCGGCCATGATTTCGGCCAGGCTTACCTCTGGCTCTGTGGCAGGTACGCCTACTGCTTTGCGCGCGCCGCTAGCCATGTTGTCGAAAAGGGCGGCTTCCCAACGCATTGGATGCTGGGGCGCGGCCTTCATCGCCAAGGCGCGGGCTTGATCAAAGGCTTTTAGGCCTGTGCGCATGAGTTCGGTCATTTCCTCACGTGTCTTCGGTCGCTCCTTGGGCTGCTTCAGCAGGTTCATCGTCTCCTCCACCTTTTGCCACTCGGCATCGCCCACGGTGGCCTGACTGAAAAGAGACGCTGGGATGAAACAAAGCAGAGCCACAAAGGCCATGAAGGGGTGCGATTTCATAAAGAAGTCATGCTAAGAGACAGCGATGGGGTCTGGCAAGATGCAAACCAAGCCTACCAGCAGCTTCTTGGATGCTGCAGCGACCAACCTCGAGCCCCCTTGCGTGGATTAGTTTTTACCCCACCGGGGGGATGGGATCATGATGAGAATTCTGCATGATTAGTGTATAATCACTCTCGCCTGCTTATGTCCGCACCCACTCCACCTGCCGCTATCGCCTCAGATCCCAAGCCGATCGGGAATCTTGATGGGTTCCGTGCGTATTGGAAGCAAGATCTTATCTCTGGCTTTCTAGTCTTCCTGATCGCCCTGCCTTTGTGCCTCGGCATTGCCAAAGCCAGTGGCTGCCCCGCCATTGCGGGCATCTTCACCGCCGTGGTCGGTGGCATGCTCACGCCCTTCCTGAGTAACTCCGAGCTTACCATCAAAGGGCCTGCTGCTGGCATGATCGCCATCGTGCTCGGTGCGGTGAATGATCTCGGTTATGAAAAGGCACTAGCGGTCGGCGTGGTGTCGGGCTGCATTCAGATCCTCTTCGGAGCCTTCCGCATGGGCACTTTAGGTGAGTTTTTCCCCGTGGCTACCGTGCATGGCATGTTGGCCGCCATTGGGGTTATCATCATCTCCAAGCAGATCCACGTCGCACTCGGTGTTGCAGCTCATGCCAAAGAGCCTCTCGAATTGCTGGCGGAGATTCCCGAGAGCATCGCCCACATGAACCCCAAAATCGCGCTCATCGGTGGCATTGCTTTGCTGCTGCTCTTTGGCCGGATGTTCATTCGCAACAAAGTCGTGCAGGCCATCCCAGGGCCGCTAGTCGTGTTACTTATCGCGGTGCCGCTTTCGTTCTACTTCGATATCGGCCACAATCATATGTATCAGTTTCAGGGTCAAAGTTACGAGGTTGGTCCTGATAAGCTGGTGAACCTGCCGCTCAATATTCTGGATGGTATTCAATTCCCTGACTTTTCTGCTATCGGTTCCGCTAAGAGCATTCAGTGGATCATCATGTTTTGCCTCGTTGGCAGCCTTGAATCCATGCTCAGTGCCAAGGCCGTGGATTTGTTGGACCCCTGGCAGCGCCGGACGAATCTGAATCGCGACCTGCTGGCCGTGGGTTTGGCGAACACGCTCGCCTCCTTCATCGGCGGTTTGCCCATGATCTCCGAGATCGTTCGCTCAAGCGCCAACCGAAACAACGGTGCCCGTACCCGTTGGGCCAACTTTTGGCACGGTAGCTTGCTCCTCATTCTCGTCGCCAGCGTGCCTGCATTGCTAAATCACATTCCTCTAGCTGCCCTGGCTGGCATGTTAGTTTTCACCGGATATAACCTCGCTTCCCCCAAGGAGTTCCGACACATGATTCACGTCGGACGTGGTCAGCTTGTCGTCTTTCTAGCGACGATGATCATCACATTGGCCACAGATCTCCTGATCGGCATCGCAGGAGGTATTTTGGTGAAATTGATGCTTCACATTAGCTATGGCGCATCGGTCAGGTACCTGTTTCGCTCTGTCAGTTTTGTCGAGCATGATCCATTAGTTGGCCACCCTATCGTGTATGTGAAGGAGTCGGCCATTTTTAGCAACTGGCTACCTCTGCGTCGTAAGCTCCTTGCCCTCAATCAACATGCTCGGGTGAAAGTGGATCTCTCCAGCACACGGCTCGTGGATCATACCGTGATGAAAAAGCTGCAAGAAATGATGCAGGATTGGAAGCTCGAGAATCGCGAACTCATCATCGAAGGTCTCGATGACCACCTGCCTGTGTCTGCGCATCCCCAGGCTGCGCGAATCCTGCGTAAGCAGGCATCGTGATTGCCCTAGCCGGTCTCACTCTCGCGTGATGAATTCATCCATGTTCAGAAGAATGCGCGTCACGGAGACCCAGGCCGCATTTTCGTCTGTGGAGATGCCTTGGGCGGCATGGCTACCGATCGCGGATAGGGCCTCTTCCTGCTTTGTGCGGTAATGGGCGCGTGCGTCTTCCAGCAGTTTAAGCAGTGCCTTCACCTCTGCGGTCGTCGCATTGCGGGTCAGGCAGAGACGGAACGCTAGCGCCAGTCGGTTAGCATCCGTGCCCGGCAAGGCTAAGGCCCGCACTGCTAGCGCTTGCGCAGCTTCGGCGAAAGATTCTGCATTGAGCGTGGTCAGCGCCTGGAGGGGTGTGTTCGAGACCGTGCGTTTCACGTTCGTCAGGTTGGCGTCTGGGCAGTCAAACGTGGTTAGGTCGGGGTGGGGCGCGGTGCGCTTGAAGAACGTGTAAAGGCCACGCCGATAGCGATCCGCGCCAGTGCTGGTTTTCCAAGAAAAATTCCCCGCATAGCTCAGGGCGGCGATATCCGCTGGCATGGGTGGGAAGACGCTCTCGCCCCCAATCTTGGGGCTCAGCAGGCCACTGGCGGCGAGCGCTAGATCGCGGACGATTTCGCCTTCCACTCGTAGGCGATTTTGCCGCCAAAGGCGTTCATTTTTGGGGTCGATGTCCGCCATCTCAGCACGGTGGCGCGACTCTTGCCGGTAGGTGCCGGAGGTCATGATGAGCCGCAGTAGCGCCTTTCGGCTCCAGCCCTGGTTGATGAATTCAGCGGCGAGGTAGTCCAGCAGCTCTGGGTGCGTGGGTTTGGCCCCACGCACGCCAAAGTCCGCCACCGTGCTGACCAGTCCCTCGCCGAAGAGCCTGCCCCAAACGTGATTCACGGTGACACGTGGCGTGAGTGGATTCTCGGGGCTGACAAGCCAGCGGGCGAAGTCGAGCCGCGTGTTGTTGCCTTTCATGGGCGGCAGTACGGTCAGCGTGCCTGGCCGCACTTCAGTGCCGGGTTGAAGGAAATCACCGCGATGCAGTAGGTGTGTGCGGCGCGTGTTCGTATGGCGCTGGGCGATCACGCGCACGTCCATGAGCGGGGGTTTGGGCAGGCGCGCCTTGGCATCAGCCAGAGCTTTCTCGGCGCGGATGACCTCAGGGTCGACTTTTTCCAGCCAATCCCAGAGCGGCTTGATGACCACAGGGTTTCGACGCTTCGGCTCTTCGCTCAGGATCTTCAGCACCTCCGGTGGGGCGATGCTTTCTTCCGTGATCTGGCGGCTGCCTAGCAGGCGGAAGCGACCCAGCACATGTTCGCTGCTTTTCAGGTAACCCTGATTCAGTCGCAGCCACAGCTTTTCACCTGGCTGGAGCGGCTGACTGATCTGAAAGGTGAGCCGATGCGCCTTGCCTACGTGTCCGTTGATCGCCCATCCTGTGGCTGGGTCGCCATCCCGCGTGGAGGTGGCAGAGAAGCCCTTTTGCTCAAAGTCAGCCTTAGCCGAATGCAGCTGTACCTCTGCCGCTTCGGCGGCGTTCTTGCCACGTAGCAGGTGGACTTCAGTGAGGACGAAGTTGCCGTTTTTTGAGCGGCCGGGACCCTGCGCAGGCAGGGCAGGATCAGGCAGTACCTCTAGCTGTAGCGCTGCCAGTGGTTCGTTCAGTGGAGCCAGCTCCACGGTGTACAGGTCTGTCTTCGGTGTGGCTCCCGACACGAGCTGCGAGCCGTCCGGTAGCGGGCTGAACTTCGTTTTGGACTGAGCCTGAACCGCAACGATGGCCAGTGGGGAAAAGTCAGCCTTGGCCTGAAGTCTGCGCGCCTCGGTCAGCCGTTTCTGCACGCTCTTTTCCCAATCGGGTAGCCGTGCTGGCAGGCCGGCCTTGGCGGCATCTAGAGCCTTTTGCAGCGGCACCAGGTTTTTTGCAGCATCGCCATTTGCTTTCACATAGGCGTTCCAGGTTTCTGGGGAAACTGGCACCTGCTGGGTCACTTCGTCGCCATTGTTGTAGAAGGCGAAGAGTTGATAGTACTCCGCCTGAGTGATGGAGTCATACTTATGCGTGTGGCAGCGTGCGCAACCGATGGTTAGGCCCAACCAGATCGTGCCCGTGGTCTCGGTGCGATCCATAACGGCTTCGATGCGGAACTGCTCTTGATCCGTGCCGCCCTCGGTATTCGTCAGCGTCTGGCGATGAAACGCGGTGGCCACTACCTGCTCCTCTGTGGCTCCCGGCAATAGGTCGCCAGCGATCTGTTCGATGGTGAATTGATCAAACGGCATGTCCTCATTCACCGCACGGATGACCCAGTCACGGTAGCGCCATGCATCTGGACGCGGGCGATCTTTTTCATAACCATCGGAGTCCGCGTAGCGCGCTGCGTCCAGCCAGTGGCGGCCCCAGCGTTCGCCGTAGTGGGGATTGGCTAGCGCTCGGTCTAGCATGGCCTCATAGGCCTGGGGAGAGGTATCCTCCACGTATTGCTGTACCTGCTCCGGCGTGGGTGGCAGGCCCAGCAGATCGTAGTGCACACGCTTGATCAGCGTGTGGCGGTTCGCCTCCGCTGAGGGAGCGATCTTTTGCTCTGCCAGCTGAGCCTGGATGAAGTGATCCACGAAATGCCGACCCGGTGGCACTGGCACACGCTTGAGCGGCTGATAGGCCCAGTGCGTTTCGAACTTCGCACCTTCCTGAATCCATCGCTTCAGCAGTTCCACCTCTTGAGGCTTGAGCGGCTTTTTCGCCTTCGGTGGCATGCGGTCCTCGGGATCGGTCGTGAGCACACGGGCGATCACCTCGCTCGCTTGAGGTTGGCCGGGCACAATGCCCCGCGCGCCGGTTTTGAGCTGCTTCTTGGCAGCTTCCAATGAGGTCAAAACTAGGCCGCCCTTGCTGTCATCCGGCCCGTGGCACTCTAGGCAATGCTCGGCCAACAGGGGTTGAATCTCCCGCGAATAGTCAGCAGCACTGGCGATGGCGGCGGAGGCGAAGAGGAAAAGACAGCGAAACATGTCCCTGGAGGAACGGCGTGAGCGACGCGAAACTTGTCCGCACCCCCTGGAATATCCGGCCATGGACAAGACGCGCGGAAGCGCCACGATGGCAGACCTTTTTTCACCCAACGCAAATCCTAATCCCTATCTGACCATGCCCCTCTCCGCCCAAATCGTCGAAGACATGAAAACCGCCATGAAGGCCAAGGACACTGTGGCCCTCAACGTGATCCGTGGCCTAAAGAGTGCCATCAAGTATGCCGCCATTGAGAAACTCGGTGCGGAAGGTGAGCTCGACGATACCGACGCCATCGTTGTCGTGCGCAAGGAGATCAAAAAGCGTCAGGATAGTGTCGCCAGCTACGAGGGTGCTGGCCGTCAGGACCTGGCCGACACCGAAAAGGCGGAGATTGCTGTGCTGGAAAAATACCTGCCTGCCGCGATGAGCACCGATGACTTGGTGAAGCTGGTGGAAACCGTTATCGCCGAGCTGGGCGCGACGACGAAAAAGGACATGGGCGGTGTGATGAAAGTCCTGCAAGAACGCGCCGCTGGCCGCGCCGACAACCGCGCTCTATCCACGGAAGTGGCGAAGCGGCTGCAATAAATTATGACCTCTGCCATCATCGTCGCCGCGGGCAGCAGTCGCCGCATGGGTTTCAACAAGCTCTTGGCTCCCTTGGGTGGAGTGCCGGTGCTGCGTAGAAGCTTGGGTCAGTTTCAAGCCTGCCCCGATATCCAAGAAATCATCATCGTCGGGGGCGAGGAGGTGGCTGCTGAATTGGCACGCTGGCAGAGTCAGCAGCCTTTTTCTAAACTCGCCGCCATCGTGCCGGGTGGAGCAGAGCGGCATGTCTCCGTCTGGAATGGACTACAGGCCTGCTCGCCCGTTTCGGAAGTGATTGCAGTGCACGATGGAGCGCGGCCGCTGATTCAACCAAGCCAGATTTCCAAATGCATCGCTGCTGTTAGCGAGCACTCTGCAGTGGCCTGTGCCCGGCCCATGACCGAAACCATCAAGCGCATCGATGCCAGCGGGCGCATTACTGAATCGCTCGACCGCACGGGCATCTGGGTCATGGAGACCCCACAGGCCTTTGAGCGATCCCTCCTCATAAGGGCTTATGAGGCTGTGATGCGCGATCAGGTGTTGGTCACGGATGAAGTCTCTGCTGTGCAGCACATCGGCGCGCAGGTTTTTGTCGTCGAAAATCCCACGCCTAATCCCAAGATCACCTTTCCTGCTGATCTTGCTCAGGCGGAACGTTTCCTGGACTAATGCCTCTTCTGACCTCCAGCTACCGCGCTCCGCGCTGGCTGCGCGGCGGTCATGCGCAGACCCTGCTGCCCGTGCTTATACCGCGTGGTCGCGCGCGTCCATGGACACGCGAGCGGCTAAACCTTTCTGATGGCGACTTCGTTGATCTCTTCTGGCTCAGGCAGGGAGCGAACCGCTTGGCCATCCTTTGCCACGGGCTAGAAGGCTCGGTCGAGGCTAACTACATGCGTGGCATGGCCGCCACCCTGGCGGCGGTAGGTTGGGATGTTTTGGCCTGGAACTACCGTGGTTGCGGTGGTGTGGAAAATGACCTCATCCGCTCCTACCACAGCGGCGAGTCGGGCGATCTGCGTCAGGTGATCACCCACGCCGCGCAGCAGCACACACAGCTCATGCTCATCGGCTTCAGTTTGGGCGGAAACATCAGCCTGAAATGTGTAGGCGAGGCTCCCCCGCACCCCTCGGTGAAGGCGGTCGTGGCCATTTCCTCACCCGTGGACCTCGCCTCTAGCGCCCAAGTGCTGGATGAAGATCCAGGGAATCGTCTATACTTGAGCCGTTTTTTGAAATCGCTGAAAATCAAAACGCTGCGCAAAGCGAAGCGCTTCCCCGAGCTTCGCGAGCGCCTCATTGGATGCGATGGCATCGACGCCGTGATGACCATTAAGGAGTTCGACGAACGCATCACCGCGCCCCTGCATGGTTTCGCCAATGCAGACGACTATTGGGCACGCGCCAGTGCCCTGCCTTATTTGGAAAAAATCCCCATTCCAACCCTGCTGCTGAATGCACGCAACGATCCACTGCTCGCCGCGCCCTCCTTTCCTGAAGAGCTAGCTTCTCGCAGCGAAACCTTTTGCCTGGAAGCACCCGCCCACGGCGGGCACGTTGGCTTTGTGGACTTTCGCGCCGGTTGGCAGCCTTGGTCTGAGCGCCGCCTGCTGGAGTTTATTTCCGGCATATTTTGCAACGTTTAGCGCCACCCGTAGGATTTCCGAAAGAAAACGCGAGCCGATGGGCGTTCCACGTTGTTCTCTTCCATCCCATGAATAAAGCCCTGCTGCTGCTCTCCCTACTCGCCACCGCCATCCTGGCGGCTGAGATTCCTGAATCCGCCAAGGTCGGCCATTTCTACGCTGGCTGCCAGGCTTATAGCTTCCGTCTCTACACGGTTTTCGAGGCCTTGGACAAAACGGCCCAGGCAGGCGGTAAAACGGTGGAATTTTACCCAGGTCAAAAATTCGACGATACTGCCAAATGGGATCACAACGCCACACCAGAGATGATCGCCAAGGTCAAGCAGCACCTCGCCGACAAAGGCCTGACTGCCGTAGGCTACGGCGTGGTGAAGCTCGGCAAAGACGCTGGTGCTGACCGCAAAGTATTCGAGTTCTGCAAAATCATGGGTATCGGCGTTGTGGTCAGTGAGCCCGACGTCGCTGGTATGGATGGCATCGAGGCCTTGGTGAAGGAGTTCGACATCAAAATGGCTATCCACAACCATCCCAAGCGCCCTCTCGACCGCGCCTACCTCTTCTGGGACCCGAATTATGTGCTCAGCCTTGTCAAAGACCGCGATCCTCGCCTTGGAGCCTGCGCCGACGTCGGTCACTGGGTGCGCAGCGGCTTGGACCCGGTCGAGTGCATCAAGATTCTCAAAGGCCGCATCTTTGATAGCCACATGAAAGACCTCACCGAGTTCGGCAATCCGAAGGCGCACGATCTGCCCTTTGGTCAGGGCAAAAGCAACATCACTGGTATTCTGGCCGAATACCACGCCCAAGGTTATCCTGGTCCCCTCCACTGCGAATACGAGCACAATTGGGAAACCAGCGTGCCCGAGATTAGTCAGTGCCTCGACTTCGTGAAAAACTGGAAGCCTGCGAAGTAACGGACTCCATCGACTGCGAATTCACCGGCCTGCGGACTTCAGTTCGCAGGCCTTTTTGTTGGTTAGCC
>JBIKYV010000293.1:0-3122 GCA_044355075.1 Prosthecobacter sp. | reverse complement strand
TACGACTACATTGCTATAACCTGACAATTTAGTGCAATTTACAGCCTGCTAGTTTAACTGCTTTCTTTGTATAGGTTTGCACAAAATGCCGCACAATTCAATTTATTTGTAAGCAGTCGTACAAGGCTAAATGCTTACTATGGCGCATTTCTCTCATGCTAAGACAATATTAAAAAAACGGTTAGAAATCCGGCAATTCTTTGAAACGTCCCTGAATTCGCCAGATTTCGTTTGGAAATGAGTATCTAAAACTGGTTCACCCGCACTTTTGGTTAAAGGGAATTACCCTCCTGACTGTTAAACTGCTAAATCTGAAGACCAGACTGCAACTGAGCCGACTTGATGAAGATCCAAAACCAGCAAAAGGCAAGATATTCCATAAAACCAATGGCGAAAGTTACTTGAGGCTATTGCGGTATGCTGGGGTATGTACCAAAAGTTCGGGAGAACCTGTAGAATGTGGTTTCAGGAGAATGTTGATGTGCAGGGGTGGATGGCAGGCATTGGCAAAATCCCGGACGATACATTAGTGAATGGCAGCAGTGTGAGGGACTGGAGAACTAAAATGAACTTGGATTCCAGGACCGTTGAAAAGCTGGAAGAGAAGATCGAAGAGGCTGTCGCTCAAGTCATCATAAAGATGGGGCTGAAGAAGTTGCCGCTGCTACCTGACCATCACACTATGCATTTGATGGCAAAAGCGGCAGTTTCGGTTTACGAAGCCGCAGTGGAGAATCATCGACGAGAGGAATGAGCTACGCAAAAAGGATTTACATCAAGTGTGGTGATTCCGGAACATGCCAAAAAGTAACCTGAAAAATGGAATCCTGCTCACCCAAGTAAGGTGATGCCGCAATAGAGGGTGGTGGCGAAGGTGGATAAAACCGAAGTGAGCAATTTTCGACTTTTTCACTCGTATCCGGTTTTCACGCATGAACTTCACCATCATCACAGTCATGTAATGCTGGCTTAATGAATAGAATTGCGATCATTTTTTCTGCTTTTCGTTCGGATAAAGACGAGCTTTTTTTGATGCCAAGTTGTTCTTGGTGATGACCAAAGCCATGATCAAAGCAATACCCCATGACAGGCTTTGAAATACGAACATCACAGGTTCATACCCAATTGATTCCTCGGCATTGCCTGAGAACACCTATAACAGCGTCGATGAAAACGAATGAGATCCACCCTCACGAATCCTGCTCTACTACGAGAAAATATTGGCAGTATTAGTTGATTCCGAATGTTGAACACAAGTGGGTGGACCAGCACCATACCACGACTCATACACGATGACGACAAATCAAACGAATTTCGCACAATCTGCCAAGAAGTCTGCGAAGCCGAAAGAGTAACAATCACGGCATTTTACGAGGCTAGAAATGTCTGGAAAATATCATTTCTTTGGTTCGGATTCAGGAGGATCACGTAGATCATGAATCCAAGGCTGGAAATTTTATGGCTTTTTCGGGCGAATCGCGTATGAGCCAATCGGCTTCTTATGCGGGAAATTTTACTTTGTCTCATGCTCATGATTACTATCGTAATCATATATGGCAGATAGTCTTCCGTATATGTATGAGACCGAAATGTGATCGTAGTATTCTCAAACTGACATTGAATCAACGAGCCTCTTGAAAGCCTCATTCTGTGTACAATAACCCGTGTCGTCTTCCCCAGCGATGGATGAAAGCAGAATATCGTTTAATAAAGTGCCAACCTCACTGGGGGCTACAGAATCATCTTCCAAAATTCGTTTTGCTACTCTGACAAGTTCGTTCAATGATCCTGTCGTAGAACGGTTTAGGGTGTTTGAAAACCGAATCTGGTTCATTGTCGGCATAACGAACCGCTGATATAAGAACGCTTTACCATCCCATTCCATACAACTTCGGATCATCTGGATAGCTTGGTCAACAAACCGCCCCCCATGAGTGATTCCTTGACCATAAATGACAACTGAGTAAAGGCTTGGTGTATTACTTATGATGATGTAATGAGTTCGCTTGACTGTAAAAAGATCGGCAGACCAGTCTCCAAAAGGATTCATTTCCAACGGCAAGCCGTTTGTTGGTGTTAGTTTCAGCTTTTTGTTGAGTTTCTGTGTCGTTCGGAATATCATCGCTCAGCCTGACTGTAGATGCCTCATTACAAACAGCATCATGCCATTTAAGCCAATTTTATGTTCTCCCACAATTTTGTTACAAGCCCAGCATTCTTCGGTAAACCGATCATTTCCAGTTAATTTGATCGATCAGATGGCTAGCAAGATTGGCGACCTCTGATTAACCGAGGTGTTTATGCGGGGCTTTCGCATGGGACAATTTTCAGTCGAATTGTGATATATATCGACCAGGTTGATTGTCGTGTTTCACTTGAGGTGGAAAAACGATCTATAGTGCCTCGCCAGAACTGATGATAAAATACGTTCTTGGCTTTTATAACAATCTCACTGCGTCTAATCCTCCAACATTAACAAGACACATTCTGGACAGAGATTGAAGACGAAGCAGATTGCATGAGAGAGCTTTTCATTAATAATCCAACCGAATACTTTTCCATTTGGTGTTTTGAGAACATAGAAGTCACCTGAATTTTCAACTGTAAACATCGAGTTACCCTTTTTATTGATCGAAATATAAGACTTGGGGCACGATTTTATTTCGTGCCCCAGTTTGGATTTTAAATAGGGTTCTTAGACGCAAGAATTTCGAACATATACACCAAGTGTTAAAGGTAAACGAAAAAACTTAGTTCATCATCTTTGCAAATCAACTTATCATTTGCGTATTGAATACTAAATTTCTTAATGTTCTTTTCAATAACCTTTACTATTTTTTTACAGGGACACCAAATGAACGGATAGTTCCCGATGTCTACTTGGTAACCTCCAAGGTTGCATTTTTTAGTTGTAATATATCTTCTGTGATTAACCATTCTTCGATTGAAAAATGTTACAGGATCGATATCTGGAATTTCTTTAGGCTGATAATCAAAATTATGATATATAAAATTCCAGAATCCTAATTTACTAATGAAACCTTTACGGAATTGTTCGTCTGTGAAATGTGAATTTCTCATCAGGACGAATGTCTTATGGTCTTTATTCATAATCCGCCAAA
>JBIKYV010000297.1:0-3133 GCA_044355075.1 Prosthecobacter sp. | reverse complement strand
CATAAACTTCTGGATAAAGAGTTTCAAAATCTGCGCCGCTACAAACAAAAATACGATCAGCACTCCAAGACTCATGACCTACTTGCAGGTTAGGATAAGAGATCGCATTAACGACTTTACCAAATTGGAATTCAATTGGATAATTACTTGCTAAAAATGCTGGCAATTTTTGAATTACTTCCCTCGGATCGACGGTTACTTCGGTACTGCTCCATAGAGCGCCTAGTAAGCCGTCGGTAATGGCGGCTTCACTCTTTTTTGCAACCGCATCAGCATTTAACAAGGCGATCGTGTCAACGCCTTCATTAGTAGCGATGAATTCCTCAAGTACGTCTAATTCGTCCTGACGATAGGCAAGTAATAGAGAACCACTGGGATCGTGATATAGTGCTGCCTTTTCGATAACTTCGAGCCAGATTTCTCTGGACTTGAGGGCGCGATCGCGTAATTTTCCCAATGGCTGACCGACTGGCCAGACCATCCCAAAATTCCGAATCGAAGCTCCTACAGCCGCCAGATTACGTTCAAACACCGTAACTTTGTAACCGCGTTTAGCCGCAGCAAGGGCATGGGCAAGTCCAACAATACCCGCGCCCACGATCGCAATTTCCGTATGATTTTTGTTGCTCATAACTGTTGTATTAAACTGTATTAATTTATAGGCTCGCTAGTTTACTCTGAAATTCAGCCAATGATGCAACTAGTCCATCGTGAGGATATGCAGCTAATTGAGCCTCACGATGGGTTCCATTCGTGACACCAAAAGTATAAAGGCATCCAGCATTTTTTCCTGCGGCAAGATCGGAAGGAGTATCGCCAATGCAAACCACTTGCTTCGGATCGGTGATTCCGAGTAAATACATTGCCTTTTGAATCATATAAGGTGCAGGACGACCTTCTTGACAGTAAATTTCTGATGGAGTTATAGAAGCTTGAATTAACGAATCTTCTGTGCCGATATAATTCGCATTCAGTCCGCGATCCCAACCCAGTCGATGGAGAATAATATCGGTGACTTCTCGATAAAAGCCAGTGGTTAGCGCGATTTTGATTTGCTGCGATCGCAACCAGTCAAACAATTCCAAACATCCTTCCGTTGGTTCAACTGGTTGAGTTCGATAATGATCTTCTAAAATCTGTTTAAATTCTGTGAATGAATGTTCTACATTTGATGCATAGCTAGGCTCTTCTTTGTCAATCTGCTCTGACCATAGAGTTTGAAAAACTAATTTCTTAGAAATCCCCATCATGGCGATCACTCTATCGGTCGGAGCTTGTAATCCCGTATTTGCGGCTGCTTGCATGAAGCATTTTTCAACTTCGCGATCGTCTCTGACTGTGGTTCCAGCCATATCAAAAACAACTAGTTTAATTTCAGACATAATTTTGATTTTCGTAGTGATAAAGGTTACTTCTTCAACCAAGTTTGCGTGCGCTTAGATAAACCTTGCGTCAACAGCCAATAGAGAATCCTCACGCCAATACTAGTTAGAACAAGGGCTGTAGACATAGCCGCCGCAGGAGCAACATCCCCTGCATCATCCATATTCACGATCGCTACCGCCGCTAAGGGAGCATTGGGCGGATACAAAAAGATGATTGCTGAAATTGTCACCATTGAGTTTACAAAGAAGTAGCTTCCTAATTCTAAAATTGCAGGAATTGTCAAAGGAATTGTCACTCGCCAGAAGGTTTTGTAAAAGGGAACACCCATCGAAGCGGAAACCGACTCAAATTCTGGATCGATTTGCTTGAGTGCGGTACTTGCGGTAAGGAAACCCACAGTATAGAAGTGAACGATATTACAAATTACTAACAAAGCGATCGTGCTGTAAAGTCCGTTAAATGGATTGACTAAAGCCAAATTTGTATAGGGAATGTTCCATAATGGTTTGTTAAAGAAAAAGACATAGGAAAGTCCCAATACTAGCCCTGGCAATGCTAACGGAATTGTTGATAGAAAATAGTTGAAAGAACGCATCGCTTTAAATCCTTTGCCTTTCTCAACCACATAAGCACCGAGAAAAACAGCGATAGTGCCAAACACTGCCGTATATAGCGAAACTTGAATGCTATTCCAGTAAGCATCAAGTCCACCACCACCAACTGCGTTGAAATCATAATGCTTCAGCGTAAGTTCAAAGTTGTAGGGCCAAACCTTGACTAGAGAAGCAAGAATAATTGTACCGAATACTAAGAGAATGAAACTGGAAATAGTGCTGCAAAAGCCAAACATCAGCCAATCCAGTTTGGGGTTTGGGCTGGGTTGAAAGGGAACCGAACGACTGCTGACTAAAGCAGTTTGGCGACCTTGAAAAATACGATCTAGGATGTAGGCGATCGCTGTTGGCAATAGCAAAAACACGCCAATGGTCGCGCCCATGGAAAAATTTTGCTGTCCGATTACCTGCTTATAAATGTCAGTTGCTAACACGTTAAAACTGCCACCGACAACTTTGGGTACACCAAAATCAGTAAAGGCAAGCGTAAAGCAAACAAAAATCGCACTCATCAATCCGTACTTTACACTTGGCAAAGTCACCGTAAAAAATACGCGATGAGCAGGTGTTCGCAGGGCGGCGGCGGCTTCGTACAGACGAGCATCAGTAATATTCAGCGCCGTGATCATCAAAATTACTGCTTGCGGAAAGCAGTAGAGAACTTCGCCGATAATAATGCCATGGGAGCCGTAAAGGTCAATATTCCAACTGGGTAGGAGCGAAAAGAAACCTGTGGTGACTAATCCTTGATTCCCAAATAAGTAAACCAAACCGATACTATGGGCGAGGGGAGGAATAAATAGCGGCAATAGCCCGAGAATGCGGAAAATCGGCTTGCCAAACATCGCCGTGCGTGTCAGGGCATAGGCATAGATAAAGCCTAAAACTACAGAAATCACGGAACTAGCGATCGCAATGTAAAAAGTATTAAAAATTGAGACCGAAAGTGCGGGAGTCTGAAAGTAGCGAACGTAATTAGCCAGCCCGATCCATTGACCGTCCGTATCCTGAAAGCTGCGGATTAACATCGGATAAAGCGGCAATAATACACCGACTAACAGCCAGAGCGTACTTAAAGCGATCGCTACTCGTAATATCCAATCTTCCTTAGTAGGAATTTGTTGAACTTCCTG
>JBIKYV010000003.1:0-83125 GCA_044355075.1 Prosthecobacter sp. | reverse complement strand
TTGGCGGCAACTGGTAGCGATGCCGATGCCATAAGCCGCCGCATGACGGCTGCCGATCTAGAACTGGATCGTGCACTGGAGCTCGCAGGCCAAGAATCTACTGAAGCGCGATCAGCTTTAGAGTCCTTCTTGAAGCAAAATGCTGCTCACCCCCGTGCCCCAGAGGCCCAGGCCGCGCTTGCAGAGGCTTTGCTCTCGCAGACTAAGCCAGACTTTGCGGCTGTGGAGAGATCCCTAACTGCCGCCGAGTCAGTGGCGAAGTCGTCCGAGCGCCAATCCCAGCGCCTAGCACTGACTCGACTCTGGAGTCTAGAGCGTCAGAGTCGGCTAAAAGAACTCGCCACCGCAGGTACAGACTTTTTGACCCGCTGGCCCGACAGCCCACAAGCAGCGCTCGTGCGTATGAAAGTGGCCGATGCCTACTACCGGCAGGAAAATTTCGCCGCAGCACGCACCGAGTATGAAATCGTGGCCCGAGAGCATAACGGCTCTGCTTTTGCCGACACGGCCCTTTACTTTGCAGGCATGGCATCCCTATCCATGCTGAGTGATGAAGGTCGCGAAACAGCCATCAACCTATGGCAGCAGCTTGCCGAGCGCGGAGGCCCGCTAGCCATCAGTGCGCGTCAGCAACAGGCCCAAGCCAAGCGCCGCGCCGGGCAGGAAGAAGAAGCCCTGAATCTGCTGGACTCCCTGCTTCAGGAAAAAGAACTGCCACGACAAACGAGGCGCTCTTTGCTCTGTGAAAAGGCGGAAATTCTGATGCTGGTGGGCAAGACCTCACCGATGCAGCTAGAAACCGCAGTCAATACGCTGCGTGAGCTACTGCAGCAAGCTGAACTATCACTACTCTGGCGCGCGCGAGCTGGCTACACACTGGCCGTAGCGCTACGGTCTGCGGGCCGACAGTCGGAGGCACTGGAGGCCTGTTACGATGTAGTACAATCCGCCAGCCTGACGCCAGCAGCAGATCCCGCCGAGGCATTGTGGTATTACCGGGCAGGCTTTTTTGGCATCGAACTTCTTGAGGATATGAAGCAATGGGAAGCTGCGGCTCGTCTAGCGGAAAGGCTGGCTACCACAGCGGGAGACCGTGCCGCAGAAGCACGCCAGCGCGCCACGAAAATCCGCCTGGAGCATTTCCTGTGGGATGGAAAGTAAGACCGCTTGCCATATCTAACTCTTTTCTTGATGGCGTCCGTGCTTTCGCTGCGTTCCTTGAGCCTCCCATGACAGTATCCAACCTGATCCGTTCCAGCTTAGCCATCCTGGCCTTCGCCTCACCTGCCCTCGTCTGCAGCGCCCCGAAAAAACTCCTTGTCATTACAGTCACCACCGGCTTCCGACACTCGTCCATCGAGACAGCAGAAAAAGTTCTGAAGGAGCTTGGAGCAAAGTCAGGAGCCTGGACTGTGGACTACGTACACCAGCCTGAAGGCCAGCCCAAGAGCCCAGGGCGGCCGCCCGAAAAAAAGCCCAACGACACCGACGAAGCCTTCAAGGCTAAGCAAGAAGCCTACAGCCAAGCACTTGCCGAATTCAACGCCGCGAACAAACAATGGAATGATCAAGTGAAGACTTACATGGCCGAGCATATGGCCATCGAAAAAATCAAAAACTACGATGGCTTCATCTTCGCCAACACCACCGGTGATCTTCAGTTCCCTGACCGGGAAGGCTTCGTAAAACTCATCCAAAGCGGCAAAGCGCTCGTGGCCATGCACTCCGGTTCCGATACCTACCATCCCTTCCGTGGTTACATCGATATGCTTGGCGGTGAATTTGAAACCCATAAGGCGCAGGTTGAAGTCCAGCCCATCCTGCACGACCCTGCCCATGCTGCGACTCGTCCCATCCCCAGCGGCTTCAAAGTCTATGATGAGATCTATATCATCAAAAGCTACGATCCAACGAAAGTCCACGCTCTGATGGGTCTGAATGATCACCCCAATCTCACACAATTGAGCGACGACGAAAAGGCCAAGAACCAAGGGCGCTATTTCCCAGTCTCCTGGTGCAAGGAATTCGGTCAGGGGCGGGTCTTTTACACCTCGCTTGGGCATCGTGAAGACGTCTGGGACCCGAGCTGGAAAGAAGGCACCAAAGATCGGAAAAACTCACCTGAAATTGCCAAAACCTATCAAGAGCACATCCTAGGAGGCATCCGATGGGCACTGAAGCTCGCCGAAGGTGATGGCACCCCAGGCAACCTCAAGTAAGCTCTTTCTCGCACCCACCTCAAGCCGCCGTCCACGAAAAACGGCGGCTTTTTACTGCCAAGAAACTCCTAGCGCTCACACAAACGCTAAGGTGAGTCAACGCGCTGCTTTGACACTGTGCCACAAAAAGGCCTGCTGCACCGCCTGCGTGATCAGCCCTGGAGCTGGCAGAGAGCGTCCATCGATTAAATCAATGGGATGCACATCCCTTGTCGATGAAGTCAAAAACGCCTCCTCGCAGTGCTGCAACACCGAAAAGGGTAGATCGCATTCCCGGCAGGCGATCCCAGCCGCGCGACAGGACTCCAAAACGAGGCAGCGTGTTACCCCAGCTAGGCAGCCTGAGGTCAAGGGGGGGGTCATGAGCTGGCCATCAACCACAACAAACACATTGGAGCCCGTGCCCTCGCAAAGCTCGCCACGTGTGTTCGGCATCAACGCCTCACCGCCGCCTCGAGCTTTCGCATAAGTCAGTGCTATCACGTTTTCCCCGTAAGAGGTGGACTTCACACCTACCAATGAGCCACGCTCACATCTCGGCCACGGCACCGTCCAGACCCTTTCGGTAGCAGGCCAGGGCTTCAGCGCGGTAGCAGTGACGAGTTGCGTACACAGGTCTGTACCACGATCCGAACCCAAAGGCCCATCCCCGCTTGTCAAAGTAACGCGCAATCTCGCGTCCGTCAGTTCATTCGCCTGAAGCACCGCCGACAAGGCCATATGGAAATCCGACTCAGGCATCGGTGGCAGCCCCGTCAACTCGCACGATCTCACCAGCCGCTCATGATGCATCTGCGGAGCAAATGGCACCCCGCCCCGCGCCACCAACGTCTCAAACACACCATCCCCGACGAGCAAGCCATGATCGAACGGCGAAATCCGAACTTCTGCCGCCGTCAGCAGCTTCCCATTGAACCAAAGGATACCTTTCATGTCCTCGAAAAAGCCCCAAGCTCACCGCAAAAGCAACCCTTGACGAGATGGATTCTAGGGGAAAGCGCAATCCAGCAAAAGCCCCCAGGATTGTCTAACCTTGCGAGTCACAAAAGACACAGAGCATCAACCTGCATGAGTTTGACCCGGACGGAGACGGCTGCGGATAGCTTCGCGGAGGGTCATCAGATTTTCTCGAAAGCGGCCATCCAATCCAAAAGCAGAGAGGCAGGCACTAAAGATAAAAAGACACTGCAATAAAGCAGGATACATTCGCCCGAAGTTCTGAGGATAGGTGGCAAGAATGGCGATAACGATACTAAGGTAACCAAAGGGGTAAAAAAAGAGGAACGCCAGATAACGCTCGAAGCGAGCATTGCGCCGGACCTGAGCATTCGACGGAATCCACTCCATCTTTCGCCCCATGAGAAAATCCAAAAACACCTGCACGTGAATGAAGCTATACATGAAGGAAAGCGGCAGGACAAAGAGACCAGCGCGATGGGTGTTCCAAAGAGGCACCAGCACGTAGCTGAAAAGACAAAGAAACACGAGAGCAAGCCAACTAGCCGGATTCACAGCGCCCTGGGCTAGGGTCAAGCCGGTAATGACGGCGACAGGAAAGGCAAGCGCACCTATGACATTGAAGACATAGAAGCTGTTAAGAAAAACAAACAACCAGCGCTTGCGCCCTAATCCATGTAACGACCAAAGCCGATGAGTGAACATGAGCTCAATACCACCCAGAGCCCAGCGATACTGCTGCGTGAAAAAGGTCTGTAGCCGAGCAGGGCTGAGTCCCTGACTCAAAATGAGCGGGATGTAGCGAATGCGATACCCTGCACTTAGGGTCAACAGTCCAGTATTGATGTCTTCGGAACATTCGACCAAGGGAAAACCACCGATATCATCGATCGCTTGGCGTCGATAGACTGCGCAGCTGCCACTGCACCCAGCCAGCCCCAGACGTTCTCGCAGACGTTGGACGATGCGGTAATACAACTCCTGATTGTAGGCAGCGGCGCGCTGGATGTTATTGATCCCTTCAGTGGTGAAATGCTGCGGCGTCTGTACGATTGAGACGCGAGTATCTTCCTCTTGGTAAGGCATGAGATGCTGTAGCCAATCCTGCCGCGGGCAAAAATCGGCATCAAAGATAGTAAAGAAAGGGGCCGTTGTGCTACCACTTCGAAGAGCATAATTGAGATTGCCCGATTTTTTTCCGACTCCGGGATCAGGGCGGCGAATATAGATCACCTGATGCTCCGCTGTGGCTTCTTGAATCAAAGCTGCATGCAGCGGATCGCGTGTGTCATCACAAAGGAAAACCTGGACTTGGTAACGGCCACCTTCATTGGCCTGACGCAGTAGCCGCGCATGATGGAGTGTATTGCGGATGACCTCGATCTCTTCCCCGCAAACGGGAATAAGCACATCGACAGATATCTTTTCCTGACGAGCTTCAGTCTCTCGCCGTAAGCGATTGTGTGCCCTCATGTCAAAGGGGCGGACAAACAAAGCGCCGAAGACATTCGTCATGAGCGGCAGCATGGTCAGAAACATGAAGGCAATGAAGCCAAGCATAGCCTGACGTTCATGATGGATGTAAAGCAGCCAGCCAAGCGACGCAACAACCGCAAAAATACCGGCAGTGCTATAAAGCCCTTTTCGGGGGTTAATCAGCGCAATCACTTGCTTGTCGCTAGGAGGTTTAGGAAGATTCATGGATTTATGAGTCGAAAACTTGATTCATTTTTCAGGCCACCACACTCATCAAATCGCGTATTCTTTTTAAACTTAAAAATTAGTATTAATTCGACCTAAATGAAGCGTGTGTCGGGTCTGTAGCTTTTTCTCTGGCATGGGGGGTTGCATTCCATGGACTGAGCCCGAGAGTTAAATTTGATCTTCTCGCCATTTTTTCTTTCTACCCATGCCCGACTGGCTAGCCGTCATCATCCTTGGTATCATCGAAGGAGTTACTGAATTCCTTCCGATCTCTTCGACCGGACATTTGCTGATTCCCCAAAACTTGGGCTGGCTACCCAAACAAGGAGATCTTTTTGATGTAGTGATTCAAAGTGGAGCTGTCCTCGCTGTTCTGGCGGTTTTTATGAAACGTGTTCGTCAGCTTTTATCTTCGCTCAAGGAGTCAAGCACTCGCGATTATCTGGCAAAGCTAGCCTTTTCATTTGTCCTAACGGCAGCAGGTGGACTCGTGATCAAAAAGATGGATATCGAGTTACCCGAAACCATTCAACCCGTAGCTTGGGCGACTCTACTTGGTGGTTTTTTCATTCTTATCCTAGAAAGTAAAACCAAAGAAAAAAAGAACGGTACATCCATCACCTGGACCATCGCTGCGGCAATCGCAGCTGCTCAATTGCTCGCCGCTGTTTTTCCTGGCACATCTCGATCCGGGGCGAGCATTCTCATGGCAATGGCCTTCGGCCTAGCACGGCCTGCAGCCACGGAGTTTTCCTTTCTGCTTGGCATTCCCACACTAATATCCGCAGGTGGGCTGAAGATCGTTTCCGCCTTTTTGGATGGAGAAGCGGAGAAGATCGATTGGGCGATGTTAGCACTAGGCAGCATCGTTTCTGCTACATCCGCTTTTCTTGTCGTGAAGTGGCTGATTCACTTTGTGCAGAGCCATACTTTTGTCGGCTTTGCCTGGTATCGCATTGTGTTAGGCATTCTATTGCTGGCTCTAGGCACAGGAATGGGCCGTTAAACTTCAACCTGAGGACAACTAATGTTTAAATTTGCCCAGGGTTACTTTCGCCGTACAGTCTTTAAAACGATCCGCTTTTTGAAGCACCCACGTAAACTCAAGCAGAGTGGTGTGATGCGCTGGTTTGCACTGCATTTTCTCAACAAAAGAGTATGGAAACCCACACAGCATACTTTGTCAGGCGGCATGGCCATCGGCACGTTCATTACCTTGCAGCTATTGCCCATTCAAATGCCGTCTGCGACAGTGCTGGCAGCGATTTTCAGAGTCAATATTCCCATCGCACTCGTCATGTGCTGGCTTAGCAATCCCTTCACGCTGGCCGCACTTGTTCCGCTTGAATACAAGTTTGGCAAGTGGGCACTCGGAATGCTCACGAAAGTGCCAACTACACCTTTCCCTGACCATCTCCCTCAGGATGTGGCAGGCATGTGGCTAGCCTTGCGTGAACACGCGCCTGTCATGCTGTTTGGTGGTGTCATTCTTGGTGCCGTGCTAGCTCCATCGGCCTACATTCTCACTTACTTAGGATGGGGATGGCTCGAACGTTGGAACCGTAACCGACACGAACCCAAGCTAGCCATTCATGGCAAAGATCCAAGCTAAAGTCAGCATGAATGCACTCGTTGAATCAGTGGCTCAAAAACATACCACTGATCCCAGTGCTCCTGAAGATGGCGATGCAAAACGGGAATCCAACAACGCCCGATTTCATCTCCACACAGCTTAGCATTCCCTTCCGCAAAACATTCACCCACGTGAATCCGATAATGCAGCTGACCAAGGCGCTCCAGAAAAATAGGCTGACAAGGAGCACGTGAGATTTCCGCTAAGACCAAGGGACCTTTAGGAATCTGATAAAGGCAATCCCCATACACCATCGAGATCGGTGATACGGCAGAAAGCACACGGTCTCCTTGAACCGCAACCACTTCACCCGCCATCAACACACGGCATAACTCCAAACCGAGATGGTTGTCACCAAAGTTATAATGAACCCGCAGCATCGGATTAGATTGCTCAGTCCTACGCAGCTCTTCTTCCCGAAGTTTTTGAAGTTGCTCCGTCTGCTCGGGTGCACGCACCGTGTGCAGGCGACGCCCAAATTTCCGCGCGAAGAGCGTGGCACCAATGTCATAGTTACCGCTATGGATAGTAAAGATCAAAACGCCACTTGAACGCGCACGCAACTGCTCGAAACGATCGAGATTTGGCACATCCCACTCGACCTCTTTGCCAAAATGAAGCACCCAGAGACGGTCAAGATAAGTGAGCGCAAAATTCACGAACACTAAAGCCCCTGCCCACCATCGCTGGATCGGCCCAAAATCCGGTCGCAAAGCCTTAAGATTTGACAAAACAGCTCTGCGCTGAACTTGCGCCAGCAGATAGATCATAAACGTAACAGGCCAGACAAGAATCAGCGCCAAAGGGCCTGGAATAGCACGAAGAATCAAGAGCAAGCACCGTGTCCAAAACGCACCATGCAAACCCATGTTCCAACGAGGCGGAACTTGCGAGGCTGAGTTATTGGCGGTTACTTCCGACATCATTGGCATGTCCACTGCCCGTAGGATTTGTCTAGCTTCTCGTCGAGTTAAAACATGCAAGCACCAGCCTTACCCCAACAAACTGAAAAAGCGGATTATGACGTGATCATTTTGGGTGGTGCTTTTAGCGGCGCTTCATCAGCCCTTTTGCTGAAAAGAGAGAATCCTAACTTAAAAGTACTCATCATAGAGCGCACCACTGCCTTCAATCGCAAGGTTGGTGAAAGCACTTCTGAGGTCAGTGGGTGCTTTTTGACAAGAGTGCTGCATTTGCATCCTTACCTCAGCACAAACCACTACCAAAAACATGGACTGCGCATGTGGTTCTGCAAAAGTCCCGAAGACCGTGTGGAAGAGTGCACGGAACTAGGGCCCAAGTTTCAAAGCCGTTTACCCACATTTCAGCTCGATCGCGCATTACTCGACCAACACATTCTCGAACTGGCTATTGAGGCAGGCGCTGACTTGGTTCGGCCAGCGACGGTTAGAGAAATTCACTTATCCGAAAAGGCCGCGCATCACCACGTCAGCTTTACGACTAAAGATGGCGAAACTCGTCGGCACAGTGCGCAATGGGTCATTGATGCTTCTGGGCGTGCAGCTCTGCTAGCCAAAAAATTAGGATTGCAGCGTCAACTTGGTGACGAACATCCAACCTCATCCATCTGGTGCCGTTATCGAAATGTAAACTCCTTAGACAGCTACCAAAGCCGAAGTCTTCATCCGAGCCTCATGAAGCGAGTGAATGGATCTCGCAGCAGCGCTACGAATCATTTGATGGGACGTGGATGGTGGATCTGGCTCATTCCCTTGTCTGATGGCGATTACAGCGTCGGAGTGGTTTGGGATCGTTCCATCTTTGAATTGCCGGATGGACCAAATCTGACAGCTCGATTGCACGCTCACCTGATGAATCATCCGATTGGCAAACTGATGTTTGCCGATGCTCAACCTATTGAAGATGACATCTTCTACTACAAGGGCCTGCCCTATCACACTGAGCAGATGGTAGGCAATCGTTGGGCAATGGTTGGTGATGCAGCCGGCTTCATCGACCCACTCTACAGTCAGGGCTTAGACTATTGCAGTCATACTGTTTATGCAGTGACGCGGACGATTTTGCACGATGCTAAAGGTGAGGACATCACCGAACGCGTGGAATATCTCAAAGGCGCCTATCAAAGGAGTTACCGCCTGTGGTTTGAGAGCCTGTATAAAAATAAATACCACTACATGGGCGATGCTGAATTAATGCGCATCTCCTTCATCATGGATTTAGGCACATATTTCATCGGTCCAGTTCGTCTGGTTTACACAGATCCTAAGCATGAATGGACTCGCCTGCCTTATGATGGTCCCATCGGTTATGGATTCGCCAAATTCATGGCATTCTACAACCGGCGTTTAGTGGTCATGGCCACTAAACGCTGGGACAAAGGCATCTATGGCACCTGGAACACAGGAATGGATCTAACTTTGACACAAAGCTATTCGCCTAACTTCAGCGCTCTGATGTTTCTCCGATGGGGAATAGGCCTCTGGTTGATGGCCGAATGGAGAACTCTTTTCGGTAAACGCAAACGTTAGACTGTACGTTGAAAACAAAAATACTAATGATGTAAAAAAGCTTCAAGCAAGGCTAGGCAAGCTAATAAAACAACAAAACCCCGTCGAAAGAAGGCTTTCGACGGGGTTTAAAATTTGCAGCAAAATCTTATTCGAACTTCACATCAAGGTCACTAAAGACCATTGATCCGTGTGAGGCAGTATTCGAAGAAGGTAAATAGCTACTATAGATTGTACTAAATGATGAAGTAGCCTTTAAACTTGTATCTGTATAAAGAATGACTCCATCAAAGATAACCAACATCTGGTTTTGAACTGCGTCATGGAGAAGCTCAATTGAATAGAGACTACCCGAAATCATTTTCTGTTTTAGATCCGTAGTCACACCATTAGCAGAAGTGTAATACATACCGCCATCTTTGGCATCTACCCATAGTGCCGCGATGGGTGCCTTAAGGGCATCAACAGCAGTCCATCCAAAGCGATCTTCCGTCCCTGAGTCTGAAAGCTCAAGTTTCATTTTGACAGATGCGATGGTCTTCTTCGCAGTAGGCGGAGCTGTCATAGCCTCGTTCCAAATAAGCATCGGAACTTCCATAGGTTTACCATGCCCTCCTATACGAATTAGACCATCTTCGATTTTAGAACTCTCGATGGATTTAACTTCTTCACTTCCATCAAATTTTCCTACCCATCCGGTCAATTTATCCATCTCACGATCAAAATCGTAAGTGGGAATGGCTGTCGATAAGCTCATGATCAACCCATACTTGCCTTGATGAGGATACAAATTACTTGAATTGAATCCGCCAACCCAAAACACTAAATTCTGACCTGCGTTGGCATTGAAAACCATCTGCTCGTTAGTTGTCGGTAGTCTTGTATCAACAATGTTACCTATGATGGTAATACCCGACCCCGGAATTCCATTATAACGAGCAATAGCAATATCAAACGCTTGCCGCGTGCTTAAGGTATACCTACCTGTTGCAGGGACAGTCCAACGATGCCATGCAGTCGCAAGGAATCCAGGATCATCCAAATCCTCTGTGAAATTGGTCGAGTCTCCCTGATAACCAAAGCTAGTGCCTGTTAAAATCGCCGCATCAATAAGCGCATCATTAGCTGGTTTAGCAAAATATGTATATTGAGCGAGGCTTAGCGCGCTCCCACCCGAACCACTTGAAGTCACTTCAATGCTGTATGGCGTATTATCAACAAGACCCGTCGGCACCTTGACGTATAACTGATTATTATTCAGCAGAGTAACACTCGCAGGCCGACCACCTAGCTTTGCGGAAACGACATAGCTAAGGTTGGCGCCATTTAGCAAAACCAACTCATTGACGGTGCCTCTAGTAGGAAGGAATGCATTAATGGTAGGCGGCGGAATTGGAGATATGGTAAGGGTTGCAACCGTACTTGTGGCTTCTCCAACACTATTTGTGACTCTACAACGGTAACGACCAGAGTCATCAGGAGTTGGCTTTGGTAGCGACAAAGTTCTCGACCTCTGATTTGGCATTACCTGTAGCTGATCAGTGCCCCCCACATCGATAACTCTGAACCACTGATACTGAAGTGTAGGGCTACCCAAGGCATCCAATGATAAAGTAACAGGTTGTCCTTCAGTTACAGATTGGTCTCGTGGCACTCGAATAATAGACGGTGGTGTAAGAATCGATAGTGAAAGGCTAGAACTTTTTGCTTCGATAGCCCTTCCGTTCACATCACGTGTGTTATTAGTTACCGTTACAGAATAAGCGCCAGAATCTTCAAGAGCACTTGATGCAAATTGTAGAACCCCAGTAACAGGATTGACAATCCCCGTCGTGATAGGTCTGCCTGCCTTAAACCACCGGAAGCTGAATGGAGGCGTTCCTGTCAAAGTGGGCGTGATGGAAACAGAAGCACCTACAGCTGCACGATGATTGTTCGAAGCAAAATTTGAAGTGATTGCCGTAACTTTCGGCGAGTCTTCGACGGAAAGGGTAATAACTGGACTAAGGGTCGAGCCTGAAGGGTGGCCATTAGAGACCTGACAATAATAAGAACCTGCATTGGATGATCCCAACCTGTTTAAAGTAAGAATGGGACTATTCACAGGAAGTGGTGTCAAAGCCACATCTGGCGTGCCCACTTTGAACCAACGATAGCGCAGTGGAAGATCTCCACCAGCGGATAGGTTGAACCTGACACTACCCGCAGTAGCGCCAACCATAGAAACTGGCCCGGCCGGAATCAAGATGACAGGCTTCGAAGAGATTCGAAGCACCGCAGCGGCACTGCGAATCACACCAACACGGTTCCTGACTTCCACGAAGTAACTGCCCCTGTCTGCCCATGATATTGCTGGCGCAAACGTGAGTGTATCCGTATTGGCGCCGGCACCCAAGTATGGGCGACCATCTTTAAACCATTGAAATGTTCTGCCTATTGTAGCGCCACTCACAGACACATTAAGAGTGACTCCAATGGCTCCAGCTTGTAAACTTTGGGATGCAGGCTGAGTCGCAATTGTTGGCTTTGCATCAACTTCGACAAGAGCATCCGAGCTTTGCACATCAGAAAACGTACCGCCCCCACTCGTAGTTAGGATATTGCTCACACGCACAAAGTACAATCCAGCGTTGCTAGGATTGCCCAGAATGGTCAACCTTGGCACAGTCGTTGTCGAGACTAATGTCTCGACGGGACTCGCTCCTGAACGATCCACTTTGAACCAGCGGTAAGTTAATCCCCTTGCAAATCCAGCTGCACCAACGGTTAAGAGGCCGCTTCTGCCTTGTTCAATAACGACATTAGCCGGATTAGCTAAAATGACAGGCGGCGCATCCACGTTCACGACGACGTTAGAACTCGCGACTACAACTCCTGTGCTGTTCGTCACAGTAACACGATAGGTTCCAATACTGGAGAAATTAGCAGAGGCGATTGTATACGTATCTGTGGCTTCTGGCTTCGTCCTTGTGATTAAAACTTCGTTAGCGGGTCTCTTTACCCTCTCCCAGGTGTAGGTGAAGGGAGGAGTTCCGCCTGGAGCAAGAGACACAACCAAGTCTTGAGGTTGACCTGCTGGAATTTTAATTGGACCCCTAGGTGTAATCCCGAGAATCCTTGGACGATAATTCACCGTTACCAAAGCAGGTGCACTGATGACCTGAAGGCTAGGATTTGTCGCATTGCCAACGACAACCGTGTAAGTGCCATTTTTCTCATTCCCAACAGCACCCATATTTGTCAAACGAAGCGTGCGTTGGCGCTCACCATTCATCAAATTACCATTTTTAAGCCACTGGTACGTTATACCTCCGGAACCAATGGCTGTAACAGATAAAGTTATCGTGCTTCCATCAACAGCAGCAACACTTTGTGGCTGCACCTGAATTTGAGGAATTGCAGGCACAGGTGTGAAGAAGCCTGTGATTCGGTAGTTACCCTGCGCTCCATAACTGGAAAATCCAGCTGTTATATTTCCGCCGGCAACGTTAAACGGCTCACTACCGCCCCTAACAACAAGGTAATAAACACCGCTCGGCAAATTACCGAAAACACTCGCGCCACGACTATCGACAGGCGATGAATTAGCAACCAGTCCAGCCAATGCAGAACCTCCGACAAGGACACCATTGCTATTGTAGATAGCTAGGTTTAAATCCAAATTCGAATTTGATCCATTGGGTGAGACGCTAAAATTGAAACTGCCGTTTTGATTCGAAGCGCCGATGGAGTGATTAAATTGGAACCAATCTTCATCATTGATGCTGTGCAGTGAACCTGTGGCATTAAAGCTTCCATTGATTGTCGCACCAGCAGTTGTGTCAGACATGATAGACGGTGTCCACGAAGTTCCACCATTGCCCGTCGTGACAATGATGCCGTTACTCACCGCAGCGATCACGTTAGTGCCATTTGAGGAACTCCGAAGTACTGCCCATTGTCTAGCCGTTTCTTGATTGGCCCAGTTAACACCGGCGTTAATGGATTTATAGATCAAACCATTGAAATCCGCTGCATAAAGAATGGACCCATCTGAACTGCAAGCTACAGAGCACCAATCTCTCGCAACGTTATTTATGACCGTCCATGTAGCCCCTGAATCTGCTGAACGATAGATTAGTCCACCATTCGTCACTGTAGCCACTAGGTTCACGCCATCTGCTGAAGATGCAACGGATGACCATCTACGTGTCGCATCTCTGGCCGTCCATGTAGATCCTGAGTCAGAAGAAGTGTAAATGCGTGCGCCATCGATGGTAGCCACAATTTTAGTGCCATCAGCAGAAGAAGATAATCCACTCCAAATGCGGGCGGTTAGTGTTACAGGCCATGAGGCACTAGTTCTCTCCGTCCAAGTCAGCCCAGCGTCGGTGGATGTAAATAGGTTTCCTCCAGACACAGCCGCAACCAATCTCTGTCCATCAGCAGAGCTGGTGATGGCTACCCAATCCCGAATTTGCTCTACGGCGTTCCATGTTAGTCCGGAATCGCTAGAAATATGGATCTTTCCTGCCAACTCAGTGGCAAAAAGCTTTGTTCCATCTGATGAACAAGTGATAGAACTCCAATTCCTAGATTTCTCAGCGGGTGCCCAGGACACACCCCGATTGGTTGAAAGGTAGATACGGCCATCACGCGCAACTGCGGCTAGTTTCAAACCGTCCGAAGATGAGGCTAATGAAACCCAATTTCCGAAACCACCAGGGATATCGTCGGACTCAAATCCAACTTTGTTAAGCTCACTGGCAATGATCGCTATGTCGTCCTCTGTGTTAGTAGCGCCATTGTAATCTCCAATAGACCATTGGGTTAGCCTTCTGTCATAAGAAACACCCATGATTGGCGCCCACGATGAAGCTGCATTACCATGACCCGCATAATAGGCATTATTACCGCGACCGTCATGACTTAGCCCTAAAGTATGTCCCACTTCGTGGGAAATCACCTGTGCCATATTCACAGGCTCATACATGCCAAAGCACCAACATGGGACATCATCATCATACGTTGAACCCGCAAGATGCCAGCTATCAAGAAAGGCTACACCACCAGCTGTGCCCTGCGTAATTGGGTCTGTAGGAGTCACTATGCAGCGAGTTCTTTGTCCTACTGGCGCATTAGTGTAACGCGACTCAATGGTCGTGATGGAAACATTAAAGTTAACGAAGTCCTGCGCCACGCTTTCGATAACACTTTGGATGTGCGCATTGGTAAGTGGTCTGCCCGCGTAAATCGCTGGAGCTGCATCAATCTCATTGCCGTTGTTCCAAATGGAATCCGTCACCAATTCCCCATCAAAGTCGATATAAATTACAGATGTAGCATCGGGCTTTGTATCAAACTCTGGAATGACTGGCGCTGTTAATGAAGCCGCACTTTGGAAAGCTCCGCCTCCTGCATTCAATTGCAAACGTGGCATTCCCAGACATTCCCAATCGCCCAGATTGTATTCGACCATGACTAGTTTGTCGCCATCACCCGGCTCAATCATGAATGTCCGATTGTTTTCGGGTATTCTAACCATTCCTCGGAATCCATCTGGCCCCTGCGACAAAGCGAACCCGCCTTTACTATTTTCCAGACTACCCCCGACTCGAATGGAGCCTGATTTACCTATTTTCACTAAATTCACGACCGCGTTATAAGAATACCCATCACTGGTCGGTATACCTAACCGCATACCCTCGTGAAATTGACTTAAATTAGGAATTGAGGAAAGATCGATAAACCTTTGACCCAACGGTTTAGCTTTATTTAACTTCCTTAAGTGAGACGCTTGCTTATCTTGAGATATTTCTTTTTTCGATACATCTGCGGTAAAAAGCCTGAAACTCAATCGATGTGTTGCCACTTGATTCTTAGCCGCTGGGCCAATCTTCGGTGTTTTGCTTTCTGACCTTAGAACATGTTCAGGGGTCTGCAGATCATCAACTTTGGTTACTTTCTTGGAGTTAGACGAGTCTGTTTTATGTTCAGGCTGTGGAGACGGCGTCTGTAAAAAGACACCCAAAAACAAAGCAGCGGCTAGAGCTGAAAGGCCGACCACAAAAAGGTCTTTTTTGAGTTTCATAATGGGTGGTGGGTTTTGGTTTTGTAAATGCGGTGTAAATGCTTTTTTTTAGATTCTGACTGAAAGAGACTTCTATGGCAATACAAATATAGAGACCTTTCAAAGTGCTCATCAAGCTCTCTCATTTTCGCATCATTCCAATCCTTTGAGAGCTATTCCCATCATGGATAACGATCGACTTATGCATTAGCATTGATGAGTGATTGTTTGAACGAACATTTACTTTTCAAGATAGCATGAACGCCATGCATTGATTAAGCTCATTGATCGAGGCATCTAGCTAGTTGAAATTGAACCCCTTAAGAATTTACCTCTCCTCAACCCAGCGAGGCGCGGGGTAGCTACCAAGAATTTTGACAGTTGCCCCTTGGGTGGAGAGTTCCTTTATCGCTGCTTGGAAAACGAGGTCTTCGTGATGACCGCTGATTTCCAGAAAAAATCTGACCTGCGCGCTAGCCGCATCGCAAGGTACGGGGCGATTTTCGATCTGACGCACATTAATATTTCGCTGAGCAAAAACCTGTAGGATTTCCAGCAAGGCTCCAACGCGGTCAGGCGCATGGACCATGAGCATGGTGTTGTCATTCCCACTGGGGTCGCCGCTGCGACGACCCAGGATGATAAAGCGCGCACGGCAGGACAGTTCACGCGGACTTGCGGCAATGACCTTGAGTTCATGAAGCTCTGCACCCAGAGGAGTGCCTAGCGCTGCACAATCGCTACGATTTTCCGCATAGGTAGCCGCGAGACTGGATGATTCTGTCTCATGAAGACGAACTCCCGGAAACGTGTGGGCGAGCCATGTACGACAGATGGCCAACATCTGAGGATGTCCGTAGATTTCATGGAGCGAGTTTTCTGCACTTTGCGCCATCACTACCGTCTCCAGCTTCCAAAGAATCTCGGCATAAATTTGCAATTCTGAATCGACCAAATGATCCAGCGTGTGATGCACAGCACCTTCGGTGCTGTGTTCGATGGGCAAAACGGCATAATCTACCCGCCGTGTGGCGACACCCTCGAAGGCACCCTGAATGGCATCGACCGGAAGATAATCTACACTGTTGCCAAACTTGTGGACGGCCACTTGGTGTGTCCATGAGCCGACGGGACCGAGGTAGGCGATCTTGAGGCTGTCTTCTAGAGCCAGGGCAGCACTCATGATCTCGCGAAAAATCGAGCGAATCGCTTTTTCCGTCAGCTTTCCATGCTGCGTCGTGTTGATCTGGCACAGTTTACGTAGAAGCGCCTCCTCCCGTCCCGGCACATAGATATCCAGACCTGCTTGCTTTTTGACTTCAGCCACTTGCAGCACGAGTTCCGCCCGTTCGTTCAAAAGCCTGATCAATTGCTCGTCGATGGTATCGATGTGATCGCGAATGGCTTTCAAATCGAGCGTTGCAGTAACCTCGATGGGATCGGCTGAATGGAGAGATGGGGAAGACTCAGGCATCGAAAAAAGCGTTAGTCCGAATCACCGGACTGAGGCTGAGGTTCCAGAGAGAGCTGCTTTTCTTCGGGAACTGCGGACGATTGTTCTTCGGGCGCTGAAGGCAATTTGACTCGGCGAAGCTCCTGGGAGTTGGGCAACTCATCTAGGGTTTTGACAGCAAAGTGGTCCAAGAAGGCGTCCGTCGTGCCATAGAGCAGTGGTTTGCCAGGCAGCTCAGCACGACCTTCGATCTTGATGAGTCCTTTATCCACGAGCTGCTGCACCATGGCATCGACACTCACGCCGCGTACGGCTTCAATCCCAGCTTTAGTGATTGGTTGGCGATACGCGATGATGGCGAGTGTTTCGAGCGCGGGTTGGCTCAGGCGTTGCACCTTCTTGCCAGGGAATAATGAACGGCACCACTCGGCATAATCCGACTTGGCACAGAGCCGCCACCCATGCGGCCTTTCAGCAAGAGTAAAAGAACGCCCATCTCTTTCATAATGAGCAATCAATGCATCAATGGCTTCGCGGATAGAAAGCTCATCCACGGCGAGCAGTGGCTCAATGTAGGCAGGCACTTCGGAAGGGTCATTGGCTGCTTCCTGAATGTCTTTGGCAGTTTCCTTAACTGCAGCGGCCATTTGCGACAGTGGCAGGGGCTCCTGCGTGGCAAAGAGGAGAGCTTCAACGATGGCGGAAAGTTCCATGGAGCGTAGAATCAAAGATCAAAAAAGGCTCGTCATCCAAAGCAAGGCTATGAGGTGAGTCAAGACAGCTTCCTGAAGATGCCGGGATGAGTATGGAAAAACTGGTTGCGAAACCTAGCAATACCTGCACTATGCGCGCCCCTCCGCCCGGTTCGGCCCCTCCAGGGAACTGCGTGGCGAATGGGAAACCAGACTGTCACCATGAGCAACATCATCTCCAAAATCGAAGCCGAGCAGACCAAGAAGGAAGTGGCTTCCTTCAACGTCGGCGATACCGTCAAAGTGCATACCCGAGTCATTGAAGGTGACAAAGAGCGTATTCAGATCTTCGCAGGCATTGTGATCGCCCGCAAAGGCTCAAGCCTGAATGAAGCCTTCACGGTGCGTAAAATTTCCTATGGTGAAGGCGTAGAACGCGTCTTCCCTCTTCATAGCCCCAAAGTTGCCAAGATTGAAGTGACCAAGCCTGGCCGCGTTCGTCGCGCACGTCTGCATTATCTTCGCGGACGCCAGGGCAAGGAAGCTATGTCGGTCAAGGACGTCGTCCAGAGCGACGCTTGATCCAGATTTCCGACGGCGGCAGAGCCCGATGGGCTGGCTGTGGTTGGTTTGTTGACGTTCGAGGCACCTCCGCGCTGATCACGCGGAGGTGTTTTGTTTTTTGAGATACACTCAACGCCACCTCATGCAGCGAAAGGGATGGTCATCAATCAGATTAGGGCGAAGACCTGCCAGGCGGTCGTGGTGATAAAACTGAACCCCGACGTAATGATAGACAGGAATCACAGCCGCCTGCGCCCCCACAAGTAAGGACTCGGCTTGTTGGAAAAAGCGCAAGCGCGACTGTGTCTCACGTTCCGCTGCCGCGCTGGTCATCAGCGCATCATAATCGTTGTTTTTGAAACCAGTTCGGTTTTGGCCATTCGCACTGGTGAATAAATCAAGAAAGGTACTCGGGTCATTGTAGTCGCCCACCCAACTCGAGCGGCACAGCTGGTAGCTGAGTTCACGCATCGACTTCAGCCAGACTTTTTGCTCTTGCTTCACAAGGCTGACGGTGACGCCCAATGCCTCTTGCCACATGCTCTGAAGCTCGATGGCAATGCTACGCTCGATAGGCAGTGGGATGTAGAGATATTCGACTCGTGGGAAGCCCCTACCACTTGGGTATCCAGCATCGGCCATGAGTTGGCGAGCTTTCTCAGGTTGGTAATCTGGCAACCCGGACGGCGGCTGAAAGCCTCGGCCCGTTCCTGGCGGAGTCATGCTAGTGGCCACGGGCTCACCGAGCTGTGTGATCTTTTCGACGATTCTGCGACGATCGACCGCATAGGCAAACGCTTGTCTCACCCGTGCGTCATCAAACGGAGCCTGCGTCACATTCACCCGGATAAACCAACTCCCCAGAAACGGACCTGTGTGAAACCAGGGCTCCTTTTTCAATCGCTGTGTGAGTGAAGGCGAAACCATGCCCTTGTCCATCATCAGATCACACTGCCCGGTGTAAAAGTAGCTCAGCGCGGTATTTGCGTCTTGTACAGGGCGCACTTCGACCGTCCTCATGCGCACATTGGACGCATCCCAGTAGTCAGCGTTTTTATGCAGCAAAATGCGATCATCCAGTCGCCAATCCTCAAGTCGGTAAGAACCATTGGTCACGATGTTGGCAGGCTTCATCCAGGCGCTGCCGTATCGCTCCAGACAGCGGTTTGGCACTGGAGAAAAGGTCACAAACGCACACAGGTCGATGAAGTAAGGGGTGGGATTTTCCAACTCCACTCGTAGCGTGCGCGAATCGAGAGCACGAACACCGACGGTTGTAAAATCCTTGCTCGGCGCTTCCGAAAACGCGCGCGCTCCTTGGATCACATGCATCAGCGTGGCGTAGTCTGATCCCGTTTCTGGGAGAAGAGCACGCCGCCAGGACTGCACAAAGTCATTTGCCGTCACAGGCTCTCCATCGGACCACTTCACCCCTTGGCGCAGGTGAAAGATATAAGTGCGCTGATCCTCGGAAATATCCCAACGTTCTGCCATTCCTGGTTCAGGGCGACCATCCTCCGTGACACGACACAGGCCTTCGAAAAGAGACGTCGCTATGCGCATCGAAACCTGATCGGAGGCCAATGCTGGGTCGATCGTTTCAGGCTCCGCACTTTGCAAAAACACCAAGTCTGCTCGGTGTCGCTCCGGCTCGCACGAGACCAAGCCCAGTAACGTACATAGGCACAACCCAACCTGGAGAACCAAAAGTGGAAGAGAACAGCCCATGAAATGCGAGGAAGATGACGTGGCGCAAAGGCATCAAGGCATTGTAATCAGTCGGCCCATCTTTCCTGCCGGCCAAAAAGCACCTTGGGCAATCCATCGGCGTAGCAAAAGCCGCTCTTCATGCGTCAATGCTTCCCCGACAGGCGGCATGGCCTTTACCTCAGCATGGGCTGACTCCAGTTGATGGATAAATCGGCTCTGCTCGGGCTTGCCTGGGATGATCCAGGCTCCCAAGGTGCCGGTTTGGATGGCCTCAGCTTGGTTGGCGAGACTCATTCGACCGGGTTGGGCTACTGCATTATGGCACATAGCGCATTTGGCCTCCAAAATGGGCTTCACATGATCTGAAAAACTCACCTTTCCCGCAGAAGCTGCACGCAATTGCGCTTCGGACAAAACATTACGCCCAGGCAGTCTCGTCTCGCCCCCCTGGTCAGGAGCAGCACATCCGACGATCAGAACCACAAGGCCGATGGCTGAGAAATGAAGTTTCATTAGCGTAATCTAGGCACGCCTTGCGGGTGCGACAATCACAGTCTTGGCCAGACCCGCACGAATACTGCGCGTTCAAATGAGGTTTTCTGGGTTAAAATGGCGGATTTTGCCGCCAATCCTACCCTTCAATGAGAGAAACTCGGCTCTAGCCATGGAAGCTCGGAACTGCTGCTCTGGATGGATTTGCTTCTTGCAGGCAGGCAGCGACTGCGGGACTCTCCAGACCCATCGTATCGACTATGTTCCGTAAAAACTGGTATCTTTTCACCCCGCTGGCGATCATCGGCATGCCCGCATTGATCCTCGGCTATTACATCCTCAGCTACGGCTATCCGGTGAATGAGGCCGTGGAGGCCACCCGCCACTTTCTCCAATCAGGCACACGCTATGCCATGAAGTATACGGACCGACACTTCGCGCTCGTGAAACCAGGCATGGGAGGCCAAGAAGTCTTTCAGCACCTCGGCGTGCCCTTTGAGCGCCGCAACAACGACACCGAGTGGCTCTATGCACTGCCGAAGGGTCTGACCCAGTTTTATCACGAGCGTAAAATCATCTTCGCCAAGGACGCCAAGGGCATCCCCAGAGTCAAAGAAGTCATCCGAGCCTTCCACGCTGAGTGATCCTGCCGCCGATGAGCCAGCCTAGTCCGTCCCGCCCGACTCTGGACCGCCACTCCCTGCTCGGCGTCACCCCTGAGGAAGTGGCTGAGATCGTTCGCAGCCTGGGCGAGCCTGCCTTTCGGGCCAAGCAGATTGTCGAGTGGACCTTCAAAAAACGTGCCCCGGATGTGGAATCCATGTCCAGCCTATCCAAGCCACTGCGCCAAGCGCTGAGTGAGCGCTTCCTAATTCGCAGCATGGTCTTGGCAAGCAGCACAGGCTCGACTGACACCACACGCAAGCTCCTGCTAAAGTTGCAGGATGGGCGCTACGTAGAGACAGTGCTGATCCCGGCCAACCCTGCCCTCTACGGCGGGCGCTCAGATCGCCTAACTCTCTGCGTATCTAGTCAGGTAGGCTGTGCCTACGACTGTAAGTTTTGCGCCAGCGGCCTGGCCGGATTCACGCGCAACCTCACCGCTGGAGAAATCGTCGAGCAGATCGTGCAGGCCGAGGCACATGCCCAGGACCGGGTGGACAATCTGGTGTTCATGGGCATGGGCGAACCGCTGGCCAATTTCAGCCATTTGGTCAAAGCGATCGAAATCCTAAATGCCGAGTGGGGCATCGGCATCGGTGCACGTCACATGACCATCAGCACCAGTGGACTAGCCCCGCAGATCAAAAAACTCGCCGACTTCCCTCTACAGATCCGGCTCGCCATCTCCTTACACGGAGCCAGCGATGAAGTGCGCAGCCAAATCATGCCGGTGAATCACAAGCACAACATCGCAGAGCTCTTCGAAGCCCTGCAATACTGGCGCTCCAAAAGGAAGCAGCGGATCACGCTGGAATACATTTTGATCCAAGGTGTAAACGACATGTTGGAGCAGGCCAGGCTGCTCGCCAAACGCGCACGCGCCATCGATGCACGCGTGAATCTGATCCCCTACAACACAGTCGATGGACTGCCGTGGGTGCGGCCTAGCGAGGCCCAGTGCATCGCCTTTCGCGACACGCTCGGGGCGGGCGGTGTCACCGCGACCCTGCGTTTGGAAAAAGGGCACGACATCGCGGCGGCTTGCGGACAACTGCGGCTGAAGCAAGAAACCTCCGAGGGCATCATTGAATCTCCCATCCCTGAGAAGCGCATCACCATCGGCGCCGGCAGCCGCAGCGCTTCTTCCCAGGGCAAGGAAGACGGCTGAGGTCTTTCTGTTCCGGCGAAAGCAAACCCAGCCACCTTGCGTTAGCCAGCGCGTCGCTTTTTTCTCATGAAAACCCTACCGACCCTGCTGCTCATCGCTGCTCCCCTGACCGCCATTGCGGAAGATTCTCTGCCCGATCCCTTCGCCGTGCTGAATGCGATGAAAAAGGCCGCTACCTACTGCACGAGCAAGCTCGCGGTGCACGGCGGGTATGCCTCCGCTTGGCCGCGCGACCTTGCCCATGGCATCACAGAGCACAGCCAATCCAAAACCGTCATCTCCATCCAGCCCCCAGGCACCACCACCATCGGCCTAGCCATGGTCAAATCCTGGCAGGCGAGCGGCGATAGCCAATTCTTGGAGGCCGCGAAAGCCGCAGGCAAAGCACTGATCGCCTGCCAACTAGCCAGTGGTGGCTGGACCGATGATTTCGATTTTGCCGAAGCAAAAGCATCTCGCCATTGGCTGCATCAGGCCCAGATGTCGGGTGATCGCGACCCCGGGAAACGCCAAAACACCAGCACGCTGGATGACAACAAAACCCAATCTGCACTGCTTTTTTTGCTGGAGCTAGCTTACCTGCCTGAATGCAAAAACGATACCGTGCTCCAGGAGGCCGTGAAGTTCGGGCTCGATAGCCTGATCGCCGCACAATACCCGAACGGAGCGTGGCCCCAGCAATTCAGCGGCCCAGCAGACCCCAGCACCCCCGTTCAAGCGGCGCACTATCCCTCCAATTGGTCACGCCAGTGGCCCAAAGAAAAGTATACAAGCTACTACACGCTAAACGATGGCAACCACCAGCGCGCGGTGGAACTGCTGCTACGCGCCCATGAACTGACGAGAGACGAGCGCTACCTCGCTAGCGCGAAAAAAGGCGGCGACTTTCTCATCCTAGCGCAAATGCCCGAGCCTCAGCCAGTCTGGGCTCAGCAATACAATACCGAGATGGAACCCGTCTGGGCACGCAAGTTTGAACCACCCTGCGTGACTGGTGGCGAAAGCCTGGGTGCCATGGAGACCTTGCACCTGCTACAGGTCGTCACTGGCGATGAAAAATACCTCAAACCTCTGACAGCTGCGTTGGCTTGGTATGAGCGCTCCAAACTGCCTGGAGAACTCTACGCTCGCTTTTATGAACTGCGAACGAACCGCCCGCTCTATTTCGTGAAGGACAGCTACGAACTCACCTATGCGGATGACAACCTGCCAACACATTATGGCTTCAAGTTGGATCACATCGGCCGTGATCTCGCCAAACTCAAAGAACAACTACAGCAGCCGCGCGAAAAGCTGCTTCAAAAACGCAACGCGCCGAGCAATGAAAAGAGCTGGGCTAGCCAAGCTAAGAGTGTCGCAGCGAAAGCACATAGCGCTTTGAAAAGCCAAACCCCAGAAGGCATCTGGATTGAGGGCCATGAAATCGACGCCAGCCTGATCACCAAGCAGCTCATGGCCCTTTCACGTTACCTGGAAGGAGCGCGGCGCGGCGGAGAGGCCTTCGCCCAAATGCGCCAGTAGGGCGAGCAAAGTGATTGCCTTAACCGCCATGTCTTTGACAATAAGCAGCACAGGTTCTTTTCCTCGAATTGAACTCAAGAATTCGGGTTGAAGTATCCTGAAAACTCGCCTTTCAGGCAGATCAACTTCCTATGGCTCTTGCACTCCCAATCCATCGCTTGCCCTGGCTACGCAGCCTGGCAGTGGTGGCCTCGCTGGGAATCATCCTCGGTGTTTTCGCTGCGCGTGCGATTCCTCAGATTCAGCATCGCAACCCTGCGCAGTTAACCCAGGTGGAAATGCAGAATCTGGAACTGATGTCGATGACGCAGGCCGATCTGGACCCAGACTTCACCCTGAGCTTTTCCGAACCACTCCGACGCATGATTCCCCACCGCACAGACGGCCTAGTGCAGCCGCTGTGGCCATGGATGGCGGCCTGGATGGGAGATGGCACGGATCTGGTGAACGTAATGCAAGGCACTGCCTTGTTCAGGCTCGGCATGGCGGGCGGATTCTTGCTACTGCTCGGCATCATCTGCGCGCGGCATTTTTCACTACCTGCAGCCCTTTGGATTGTGCTGATAGGGGCTATTCATGGGCTGCTGCCTGTGCTGCCTTACTTCACCGGAGAGAGTCTGCACCAGATCACGCTGGTCATTCTCTGGCTCGCCTGCCTCCAGGCCATGCGGCAAAACTCATTATGGGTCTATGCCGCTATCGGTGGCATCGGTGCGGTTGCTTGGCTCAGCGAGGCGCGGCTGGTCTTACCGATCATCATCGTATTTTTACTCGTGGCCACGATGCGTTCCATCTGGGGCTGGGCAGCAGCGCATTTTGTCGTGCAGCCACGTCGCTCACTCTGGCTGTGGCGGAATCATTGGCTAGGCTCGCTAATGCTCATCGCCAGTTTTCTCGTCGTGACTGGACCGCGATTGGCGGATGCTCATCAGCGCTTTGGCGAGGCTTTCTTCAGCCACGCTGACCATGCACGCTGGCTCTCAGACGCCAAAGCTGCGCAAAACTGGATCGCCACCCATCAAGATGCCGAGAGCCTAAAGCGTATACCGGTGCTGGATCGCCCGAGCATGGCGAACACGCTATCGACCGAGAGCCTACCTCGCATCCTTGAGCGCCTACGTCGTGGCGCTTGGCTACTCACACGGCCCATGGCAGGCGTTCTGCCGCCTCTAGCGGGCATGTTGGCGCTGGTGCTCCTATTGACGATCCTACTCCAGACGCGAATCGCCGTAGCCACTCATGCGGGGCAAAAGCTTCACCCAGAGACCGCGACCGTGGTCCTTTTTAGCCTTACAGCACTCATAGCTTGCTTGATCACAGCATGCTGGGATGCCCAGGTGCTACCTGTGCGCTATGCGCGGGCACTGATTTTACCCATCGCCCTCAGCCTTGCCTGGGCTGCAGAGGCACTCATCAGCCGCGCGCGCCGAAGAGGTGCCAGTCGCCTTTTGATTCATGGCTATCAGGTCTTAATGTGGCTGCTGCTAGGCTGGACAGCATTTAGCCTGCAATTGCAGGAGGTTTAATCGCGCGTTCTGACTCACTTCAGCGTCCCAATGAAGAGGATAAGGCTGTCAATCTGCGAGTCATTGAGAATGCCAGCATAAATCGGCATACCGGTGTCAAACTTCTCAAAACCCTTCACCACCTTCGCTCCTGGATTCACGATAGATTCGCGCAGGTATGTGGAATCTGCCTTAACCTTGCCCTTCATGCCTTTGGCGATCTCGCGCGTGCTGCCATACAGCCCCTTCCAACTCGGGCCCACCTTACCGACGAGGCTGCCATCTGTGCTGTGACAAGCCATGCAGCCGAACATTTGGTATAGCCTCGCGCCTTCTTCGGCGGTCGGTTTCATGGTGGCTGCGGCAACAGCGGCACGTGGGGTGAGATCGACGCTGATTTTGCCAAAGCCTTCCTTCACCGAGTCGAAGCTGGCGAGTTCCCAGGGGGTGAAATAGGCCGTGTTTTCCGCTTTCAGGCCGTCAGTGCTCTTCAGGCCCCAACCGAGGCGCATCTGGCTGACGCCGCCTTTCATGTCGGGGAATCCGACGAGCACGCTCAGGCCGTCCTCACTCAGGTAAGCGCTGCTGGCGGTCATGAATTCCTGTCCGGCGCTGCCATCCAGCTTCAGATGCGGGCTGCCGTATTCCGGCGTGCGTTTGTAGTTCCAACGCTCGGCGCTGTAGCTGGCGGGATCGGTGGCGAGCTTGGTATCGAGCTTGGCATTGAAGCGCAACAGCACGCCTTTGTCGGTGGGTGTAAGCTCCTTCAGCAGCACTCGCGGTTTGTCCATGTAGCGCAGACGGGCGAGGCCGCTGAGCTTCGGCGCGATGGTGCCCCAGACTTGGAAACCGACGACGTAGAGCTGTCCGTCTGCTGGGTTCACATGGGCATTCAGCGTGGGGAAATCAAAGTCACGCCAGAAGCTCATCACGGCGGCTTGTGGCTTCTTAAAGCGTGAGTTCATGAGCACTCGGAACAGCTCCGGCCGGTTGTAGCCGATGTGGATCAACTCGTCATTGATCGGTCCCATTTTGGCTCCGACGAGCCAAGTCTGCGTGACGCCGCTGGGGTTCACCGGATGCGGAATCCAGGTCAGCGGATCGGCGATGGCTTCGGGATACTTTTCCTTCTCCGCGACGGTGGGCAGGTGGCCGTAAAAGCGATGTCCGCCGATGAGGTGCAGCGGTGTGGAGGGCACGTAATGCCCCTGCTGATCGCTCGCTGTCACGAGTCCGGTCTGCGGATGCACGCCGATGAACGGCTGCCGGAGACCGTAGCCGATGACCTCGAAGGATTTCCCATCCGGCGCGACCTTGATGACCGTGCCGTTGTGCTTGCCACGCGTGGTGCCTTCCTGCCCACCTTTGGAAATGTAGAGCGCCCCATCCGGCCCCAGCTTCATCGAGTTCGGAAACTCCCGCGTCTCCGCCGTCTGAGCCGGGAGATTGCAGAACATCTCATAGCGGTCGCACTCGCGGTCGTTGTTGGAGTCCACCAGCTTCCAGATGCCGTTGCGGTCAAAGACGAAGAGTCCGTCCTTTCGCGCGACAATGCTCATCGGCTCATGCAGACCACTCGCAAAGCGCTTCCAGGTCACGTTTTCCAGATCGCCCTTCAGGCCGGAGATGAGCCAGACATCGCCATCGAAGGTCACACCTGCCGCCTCGCCATGATCATTGAGGAAAGTGATGTCCGCCAGCCGCACATTCCGCTTCCAAGGATTCGGCACCGGCAGCGGGATGGAGTCGAGGACGTAGCCCTCGGGGGAGGCAGAGAGTGTGGCTTGGGTGGGGATGGTTTGGGGCCACAAAAGATCCTTTTCCCCTGAGTGTGGATGAGAAGTGCTTTCTCCATCTTCGATGTGCTTTCCGATGCTGATGCCGAATTCAAAATCAGAACTCGAAGGGCTTAACGCTACGAACTGGAAGCCGTTCACACGCTGCATCTTCAGGCCAGCGGAACTCGCACAAAGCACGTCCAGAGATTCATCGCAGTGACCTGCATATACAATCAGAGCTTCTTGATGAGGCGGGATTCGGAACCAGCGAGTCACATGTCTCCTATCAGACCCACCTCGCGCCAGCCACTCCGTGATCCTCACATTGCCAATCGAATACTCTAAATCGGTGCCAACAGACCTTTGAGAAGAAATGGCATGAAACTGGCCTAATGGCCCCCGCCCCACCTCCTCCTTGTCCGGCGCAGGCTCACGAGGGTCGGTGAAGCTCGGTTTGTCCCCCACCTGCCAGCCGGGGTAGATCCCGTTCGCCAGCCAGATCTTCCCCAGCGGCTTCGGCAGGTTTTCCTGGCCATCTTTCGTCTTCTGCCCGGCGATGTGATACGACCCTGGAGCCAGGGCGGCGGCGCTGATGGGCGGTTTGCCAGGCTCGCTCTCCCAGATGCAAGCGATGCGCAACAGCTCGGTGTCAAAGCAGGCCCAAAGGTTGTGGCCGAGGTTCAGGATGAGGCCACGCGGGGTGAGGTTGTCCTGCAGGAAGCCTTCACCAAGTTCGCGACAGTCCAACACACTGCTGAAGAAGGGAAAATCCGGCTCCACCCACTCCCCCCACAGCGAAGGCTGCCCCTTGGCATCCCGATGAACGGTCTGCGCCGCTACAGGAAGACAGGTGAGCAGGTAAGCAAGAATGAGGCTGGCAAGTGCGATCAGGCGCATGGTAAGAAGACATAACAACCGCTGAATCCTCCATCTGTCAGCGAGGAAAACACCCAACGCTCAACCTTCCCCGTCCGCACTCCTGCTTCTGTCATGCAGCTTTTTCAGATACGCGTTGTCTGGCATGGGCTTCACAGGGCGTTCGGGTGTGGCAATCATTTGTTTCATGCGCTCGCCGCTGCTGGAGATCAGTTCGTGGATGATCTGGGCCTCGGGCAGGTTTTTCCAATACTTCTGTGGCATCTCGGACTGCATGGCCTGCACCTTCAGCCGCGCGGGATTGAAGATGCTGCGGTAGTAGGTGCGCCAGAGGTCGTCGTGCGCGTCGGCGTCGGGCACTTCGCTTTTCGAAACGCCGGGGCTGAAAGTCAACGCCTCGCCATCCCAATGGGCGCATTCATGCGGGGTCAAAATGGACCAGACCATGCTGGCGAAGCGCTTGCGGAAAAATGGGGTGGCGAGCTGGACAATGCGGTATTCGGGCTCAAACCAAGCGACGAACTGCTCGCGTTGCGTGGCTTCATCGACCCCGATGAGCCGGAAGCGGACAAAGGCATGCATTTTATGGATGTCGCGCCCGATCGCCTTGGCCCAGACTTGGCACTGGCGCGTGTCGAGGTCGGCGGGATGGCTGAGCAGATGGCGCTCGCCACCCCAGGTGAGCCGGTAGAGCAGCCGGTAAAGGATGGCGAAGCGGCGTGCGTCCGTGTGCGCGCAGACACTGGTGGCCAGGTTCAGGAACTCAGCAGGCACCTTGATATCCGTGGGCGGCCGGGCGGCGTAAACGGCGGGCTCCTCCATGAGCAGTGCTGGGGTCAGGGTGGCATCGCACCAATCCACATCCTCGGGGCGAATGCCGCGCTGGAGCAGCTCGCGGGCTTGGCTGCGCCAGGCGGAAAAGGTTGGCTGGATGGTGGCCGTGATCATAGCTGACCGCTCAGAGCCATGAGTGCATCCTGTCGGGTGGCAGGAGGCGGCACGTCGAAGTTAAGTTCAAGCTGACGCGGTGCGGGGAGAAAGCGATGACGCAGGTTTGTATCTTCCAGCACAGCGACGCGCGGGGAGTGATCCGCTGCGATCATGAAAGGCAGGACTTTTTTCAAACTGACCCTCATGCGTTGCAGGTCAATCAACCTGAGACGTGCATGACGACGGGCCGAGATGATGCGTTCCACATTCACCGTACCGAGACCTGGGATGCGCCAGAGCAGCTCACGCGGCGCACGGTTGATATCGACAGGGAAGAGATGCCGGTTCCTCAGCGCCCAGGCGAGCTTGGGATCGAGCTCCAGATCGAGGTTCGGATCTTCCTTGGGCAGCAGTTCACCGACGTCAAAGCCATAGAAGCGCAGAAGCCAGTCGGCCTGGTAGAGGCGGTGCTCGCGGACAAGCGGCGGCGGCTTGATGGGCAGCAGCACGCTGGGCTCGGGGATGGGGCTGAAGCCGCTGTAATAGACGCGGCGCAGGCGGTAATCGCGGTAAAGCTCATCCGCTCGGGCGAGCACCAGCGCGTCGCTGGATTCATCGGCTCCCACGATCATCTGGGTACTTTGGCCGGTGGCAAAGACAGGAGCTTTGGCGCGCGGGGTGTTTTTGATCTTCCTGGCCTCCTGGCGCGCGAAGACGGTTTCCTCGATCTTCGCGCGGATGCCGCCCATGGCCTGCTTGGTGTTGGCGAGGTTTTTCTCCGGGGCCAGCTTATCCAAGCCCTCCTGGGTGGGCAGCTCGACATTGATGCTGATGCGGTCAGCGTAGCGCCCGGCTTTTTCGATGAGTTCCTGCGAGGCTTCCGGGATGGTCTTCAGGTGGATGTAACCCCGGAAGTGATGAACCTCGCGCAGCTGGCGGGCGACCTCGATGACCTGCTCCATGGTGAAGTCCGCGCTGCGCACGATGCCGCTGCTAAGAAAGAGGCCTTCGATGTAGTTCCGCTTGTAGAAATCCAGCGTGAGCTGCACGACCTCCTCGGGGGTGAAGCGAGCACGCTGCACATTGCTGGAGCGGCGGTTAATGCAGTAGTGGCAGTCGTAAAGGCAGGCGTTGGTGAGCAGCACCTTCAGCAGAGACACACAACGTCCATCCGGCGTGTAACTGTGGCAGATGCCCATGCCGCCGGTGGAGCCAATGCCTTTGCCGTCTCGCGAATCTTTCCGTGCCGCGCCAGAGCTGGCACACGAGGCATCGTATTTGGCGGCGTCAGCCAAGATTTCAAGTTTGCGGGTTAGCTCCATGCGTTCAAACGAACGCTTACGCATAGCCCATGCATGCCGATGCTCAACCTTTAGCTACCGCTTTCCTGAGAAAACGGCTGCAATGCAGGAGGAGATGCGAGCATCTTTAGTGCATCTCCACCGCCACCTCACCGAGGCCCTTGCGGTAGTAGTTGAACTGCACGTTTTGATGGTCGGCCAGGAGCGACATGGGCACGCTGCTATCCACAATGCGCTTGGAGATCATCAGCGCGGTCAGGCGCTGGCCTAGCGGGTTATCGTGCATGCCTGCGTGCCAGATGCTGACTTTTTCCGCCATCCAGGTCTCCTTCGGGCCGACGGTGATAGCCATCTGCGGCACCATGGTGATGTTTCCGCCGCCAGACGTGCGTGCGTTTTGCGCCAAAGTGATGGGGTGCAAATCGACGATGCGAGTGCCGAGCTTGCGGTATTCGGCCGCAGGTGGCGGTTCATTTTTCCACTTCCCCGTCCGCTTCAGGGGGTCATTGAAGGCCCAGTGCTTGATGTCTCCCTGGCCACCCTGCATGACGATGCAGCGCACGCCGCTGCTCCAGCTTTTGATGTAGGCGCTGGTATCGGCCTTGGGGAAGTGCAGTTGGCTGTCGGGCATGACCAGCTTTTTCTGGATGCGATCAAAGCACAGCTCGCGGTCCGCTTTCTCAAAGGACAGCGGGTGATCCATGCTGACTTCCTTTTTCGTGTCAGGATCATACCACTCGTCCATGCCCCAGAAGTGGCCGTCCTTGATAGACAGGCCGAGTTCATTCACCAGACGTGCCACGAGCGGCAGCTGCTCCGTAGGGCCGATGGGGCCGCAGATACCGGCTGGATTGTCCGGCGTGGCTTGGCGCCAAGCGTGAATGTATTCCAACGCCTCAGCGAGGTAAAACTCCTCCAGGGTGTCATACATGACCACTTTGAAACCAGGCCGCGAAAGCTGCCGAAGATCACGCTCCGTCAGACGGGCGGCATCATTGATCAGAGAATGATCGAGGGTGGTGTAGTCCCACCAGTCGGGGGCGATGTGGCTAAGTTTGCGGGCCATGGCGTTTTCGGAGGTGGGGTTTTGAGGGAGACGGACTGCAACCGTCGTATTTATCGAGTATCATCAGCCATCGGGGCTTTTGCCAAGCCTGGACCGCGCCAGGCCACTGTTTTTTCCCTCGCCAGAAGAAGCCGTAGGATTTAGATGCGCGCTAGCCAAATTCCTTTCTGCATCATGAACGAAACTTCCTCAGTGCATCCATCGAGCTTCAGTGCTACCCCCTCGAACGATTCCTTTCAAACGGCCAAGGCTAGCGCACTGAAAGCTGCTGAGGAGCTGCGCGCCGCTGCCGCCCAAAAGGCTAGCGAACTGCGCCAAGCGGCCGAAGCACGGGCACAGACCCTAAAAAGCTCTGCCGAACAAAAGGCCTCTGAGCTGAAAACCGAGCTGCAAGACAAGTCCGATGACTTGCGCGCCTTTGCCGACGAAGCCCTAGGTCATGCCCAGCAGCAATACGAAAGCCTGATGACCGAGGCAGAAAAGCTAGCTCGGGAAAAGCCCCGCCAAGCCCTCATCACCGCCTTCGGAGTCGGTCTCGTCGTCGGCCTATTGCTACGGCGCTGAGCCTTTGGTTCAGAGCATAGCGCCATGCATGGCCAACGCCTTCCCCTCTTGTTCGCAACTGCTCGCTTTCCCCTTCAAATACCATGATGGACCTGGAAGTCTCACGCCTGAAGTCTCTGCTGCGCGCACTGGCGCTTTATGGAGAGGCGCGTGGACGCCTACTGCAAATTGAGGCACAGGAGGCCGGGGTGAAGTTCACCAGCCTGATCGTGCTGACCTGCATCACAGCAGGTTGCCTGCTCTGTGGCTGGCTGTTTGCCGCCCCTGCCCTAGTCTGGCTGGTCGCTCACACTCAGGGCTGGGCTTGGTGGAAAGTAGCCCTCGGTGCGGCAGGCCTGCATCTTTTCTTTGGCTTCATCTTCCTATTACGCCTGCGCCATCTGGCATGCAGGCTTCAGGTTTTTGAAGAGACCTTCAAACAATTTCAGCGCGACCGTGAATGGCTAGGAAGCAATCCACCCCCACCCCACTGACCCCCAAACAACAGGCGCTGCGTGACCTCGATGAGGCACGCGTCCTTATCGGGGCTCACGTTCAACTCGCCTCAGAGGCGTGGAACCCCCGCACCCTGTTGCGGCACTCTGTGCAAAAACATGTCTGGGCCTGGACCGCAGCAGCTGGAGTGGGCGGGCTCTTACTGCTGAAGCTGCTATTGCCATCACGGCCTGGGAAATTTGATCGTGACATCGCCAGTGCATCCGATAGAAAAAATGGATTTATAGCCCTGCTCTTCGCACCCATGGCCGGCTTCGCCCGCCAAGCCGCGCTGAAATATGGCTCCCAGTTCCTGAAAACATACCTGACCCAGCAATTCTCCAAGCACGTGGCCCCTGTGCCTCCCACGTCCGAAGACCCTCCAGCCCATGTCTGACCAAGCCGCCGCCCCTGCCGAAGACCTCGTGCCCGTCCTGGGCTCCGTCGATGACTACCTGCGCTTCTGCATGCAGTATGACGCCTCCGACCTGCATCTGGCCACCGCCTGCCAGCCCATCTGGCGGCGCTACGGCCAGCTAGGCCCCATTTGGCACAATGGCGCTGCGCTCACCGCTGAGGACACACGCCGCCTTGCCTACGGCTTCCTCAGTGAAGACAAAATCAAGCGCCTAGAGGAAAAAGGCGACGTGGACTTTGCCTACTCCACCGATTTCGGACGCTTCCGCGCGTCGGTCGTTCATCAGCGCCTCGGCATTGACATTACCTTCCGCATCATCAGCACCCACGTCCGCACGATCGAGGAGCTGGACCTGCCTGACACCGTCCGCACCCTGATTCGCTATCACAACGGCCTCGTCCTTGTGACCGGCCCCGTGGGTTGTGGCAAGTCCACCACGCTCGCCGCACTCGTGGATGCGATCAATAAGGAGCGACAAGATCATATCATTACCCTAGAGGAGCCGATCGAATACGTCATCGAGCCGAAAGGCTGCCATGTGAACCAGCGCGAAGTTGGCACACATACCCAGTCCTTCGCCGCCGCCTTGCGCGGAGCTCTGCGTGAAGACCCGGACGTCATCATGGTGGGGGAAATGCGCGACCTGGAGACCATCTCGCTCGCCATTACCGCTGCGGAAACGGGTCACTTGGTGCTTGGCACGTTGCACACTGGCAACTCCGCAAGAACCCTGGACCGTGTGCTCGACGTGTTCCCGCCCGACCAGCGTGATCAGATCCGCATCATGGTCTCGGAATCCCTGCGCGGCATCCTTTCCCAGCAGCTCGTGCCAAAAGCCGATGGCAATGGCCGCGCGATGGCACTGGAACTATTGGTGAACACACCCGCCGTCGCAGCCTGTATTCGCGATGGCAAGACCTTCATGCTGAATGGCGTCATGCAAACCGGCAAAAACGTTGGCATGATCACCATGGACGATTCCCTGCGCAATCTTTACACCAAAGGCCTCATCACCCGTGAGGAATGCGAGTCCCGCGCGGAGGACAAGCAGCAGATGAAGCTCTTCTTTGATAGCCTGAAGTAATCTAGGCAAGCCGCAGCCCACTACCCCAACGCGCTAACCCCGTCTTTCACGATCATGCCAGTCATCGACCAGCTTTTCCAGACCCTCATCGACCTCGGCGGCTCTGACCTCCACCTCAGCCAGGGGCAGCCGGCCAAAGTCCGCGTCCACGGCAGCATCAAGCCCATCTCCTCCGACATCCTGACCGCCGAAACCATGGAGCTCATGATGCAGGAAATCTGCGACCCCAAGAGCTGGGAACGCTATGTGCAGAAGGGCGACCTCGACTTTGCCTACGAGATGGATGCCGAGCACCGCTTCCGCTGCAATTACCTCAAGCAGCAAAACGGCTATGCCTGCGTCTTCCGTATCATTCCCACCAAAATCGCCAGCCTAGAGCAGCTCGGAATTCCCCAGGTGGTCAAGGAATTTGGCCACTTGCGCAGCGGTCTCGTACTCGTCACTGGCCCCACAGGTTCAGGCAAGTCGACCACGCTCGCGGCCCTGCTGGATTACATCAACACCAACTTCCGACGTCACATCATTACCGTCGAGGAACCGATCGAATTCGTTCACCGTAACAAAAAGAGCATCATTACTCAGCGCGAGGTGCCGATCCAGACGCCCTCTTTCGCCGATGGTCTACGCGCTGCCCTGCGGCAGGACGCCGACATCGTGCTCGTGGGGGAAATGCGTGACCTCGAGACCATCTCGCTCGCCCTCACCGCTGCCGAAACGGGCCTGCTCGTCTTTGGCACTCTGCACACGAACAACGCGCGCAAGACAGTGGACCGTATCATCGACGTTTTCCCTGCCGAGCAGCAAAGCCAAGTGCGCACCATGCTCGCCGCCTCGCTGAAGGGCGTAGTGGCCCAGTTGCTCATGAAAAAGGCAGACGGCAAGGGCCGCGCAGCCGTGAATGAAATCATGATTTCCACCCCAGCCGTGGGTGCCATCATCCGTGAAGGCGCCACCCAGAAGCTCTACGACGTCATCATCGGCGGCAAGGCTCTGGGCATGCAGTTCATGGACGACAGTATCTGGCAAAAGCTGCGCGATGGCTACATCAGCCCGATGGAAGCCTACATGAAAGCCATCGACAAAGGTCGCTTCAAAGCCTTCCTGCCGCCCGAAGAACAAGCCATCGCCAACGCCGGTGGCGGCGAAGATAGCAAAAAGAAATAACCCAACTGCACGATCCAGCCCGACTTGTTTCGCGAGAGGGCTTCAACATCTCGGGGCCTGATCGCCCCGAGATTTTTTTCGCGACTTCACTTCGATGGTAGCTTCACACGCAGTTGCGCAGCGGGAACCTCAGGCGCGAGACGACGTGCACGTGCTTCGACTTCTGGGGGACTGCCCACGGCAAAGACTAGCGTCTGCACCAGTGTCGCATCATCCGGCCAATCCAATTCAATGCCTGGAAGCAGTAGGGTCAGGTTATGCTCGGGCAAATGCATCGTGTTGAAAACCGACCGCAGGGCATGGGGTGGGCAGGCAGGCTGAACCGTGCCGAAAATCACCCCAAAGGCCAATGTTTCCCCGTAGGCCATGGCCCAGCCGCCCATGTCCTGCGGCAGCCAGAAGAGGTAGCCGCCTTTTTCCAAAACGCCCTTCTCATGCCTGACCTCAGGTAGCGCACTCCGACGCAGCGGCGTCCATGCCTCGAAGTAAGAGGTCATCGAAGCTGGCCACAAATGCCGGGCTTCCAATCGGACTTCATCCTGAACTCCATCTAGCCAGCTCTGCAAACGTGGCTGCCATGTTCGAGCAGTGACGTTTTTCAAGACCCAAGGACGACGCACGACTGAGCGCTCCAATCGCAGACTGCCATCTGCCAGGACTTGATAGCGGGAGATCGTCTCAAAGTCAGGCCGTCCATGGCGATCCAGCTCAGCATAAAACCAGTGTGTGATGCGCGAGCGAAAGGTCAGCTCCATCGCATCACCACTCGCTGGAGTTTCCAGCACCTCACAAACCTCACGCCCGTGGTAGCATCCTTCCATCGTCACATTGGCACGGCGGTCTCCATCACCGGCCTGATGGGCCTGTGCAAGGTAGCGACCATTCCAGTAGGTCCACTGGATGACACGGTCCGTGGTTTCGCCTTGGAAAGCATCACCGATGATTTCGACCTCTGGGGCGAGATCAAGATCGCGCACCGAGCAGATCGCCCCACCAGGATTGAAGCCAAAACGAAAGCGCCGCCCCTGCACCGTGGTCACCTGGAGCTGACGCGTCGCTGCCTCATAAACACAATGCACGCGCGGCACGTTCGTCTCCTCGGCACAGACCGTGGCTAGCCCGAATGGGAGCATGCCAAAGACGCGAGCGAGGCAGCAGCGTGAGAAAAAAAGGGCGATCACAGTCTGCGATTACGTTCGGCCAAGTCGAGTTCTCGACATTAAGGCTTGTTCCTTCGGCGAAATTCACCGGGTGTGACACCGAGACGCTTGCGAAAGGCCTCGGCCATGTATTGCGGGTGCTTGAATCCTGCTTTTTCCGCAATGGCATCTAGCGTGAGATCTGTCTGAGCCAAGAGTTGCTCCACCTGACTGAAGCGGATGCGGATGATTTCTTCGCCTGGACTGCGGCCGATGATGGCCTTCATCCGCCGCTCCAGCATACTGCGAGAGAGGGCCACCTCACGCGCCACCTCATTCACCCCGATGCCCAGCGAGGCGCGCTGACGGATAAACTGCAACGCCCGGGCAATGCGGACATCATCCACCGCCACAATGTCCGAGGACTGACGCACGACGACCTCTCCGGGTGGCAGCAAGGTCTGAGCTGGCGGTGACTTTCCCTCGCGCATCCAGGTATCGAGAAGCTGAGCGGCCATGAAACCGACCTGAGAACCACGCAGCTGCAAGCTGGAAAGCGGAGGCCAGGCCGTTTCACACAGCGTTTTGTCATTTTCCACACTCACCACACAGATCTGCTCAGGCACGGAAATGCCAGCCCGGCGGGCAGCATCCAACAGCCAAAAGCCAATCTGATCATGACAGGAAAAGACCGCACAGGGCTTTTCCAAACTGGTCAGCCAGTCGGCTAACTTTTGCTGATGCCGATCCCAGCTCATGCCATGCTCGCCACCGGGCTGCGTCTCCAACACCGAACAGGCATAACCGGCTGCCGCCAGCATGTCGATGTAACTTCGGCTGCGCTCTTGGAGAAAGCGTTCCGAGGGGTCTAGGTAACAGGCAAAGCGCCGAAAACCACGCTCCAGCACATGCTCAGCGACTTTGCGCCCGACAATTTGATTATCGATGCCGACAAAGGGAAAGGAATGCTTCAGGATGGTGCTGCGCAGCTCGATGACAGGCAGACGCGTCGCCTTCAGGTGGCGCAACAATTCAGCATCCACCGTGCGGGCCAGGATGCCATCACCAGGCCATTTTTTTAGCCAAAGCGGAAAGCGAGAACGCAGATCACGCGGCTCCAGGTAAAGCGACCAAGGGCCTTTTTCCGCCACGTAACGGCGAATACCGCGCACGATGTCACGCCCATAAGTGCGTGAGGTATCCACAAGAACAGCGACCTGAGGAATATCAGCCATGAGACAACAAAAAGAGGCACGACTGGCGCACGCAACCGATCAAGGTTTTTCTTCAGGAAGTAGAATCGGAATACCTTGGTCGATGGGAAATAGACGAGTGCCATCCTGACGAGCCAGCGCTTGCTGGTCCGCAGGCAGACCATGCTGCAGTAGGTCTGCCGCCGTAGCGAAACGCAGGGGCTGATGCGTGTCCGGGCAGCGCATCAGCGGCAGGAAATCTTGTAGCCAGTTCATGCTCATAAAGATCAGCGTACCTGGCCCTGCCCATGGACGAGGTATTTGTAACTACAAAGCTCAGCGAGTCCCATCGGACCACGGGCATGAAGCTTGTCCGTACTGATACCGATCTCAGCACCAAAACCAAACTCACCACCATCATTGAAGCGCGTGCTCGCATTGTGCAGCACGACGGCGCTATCCACCTCATGCATAAAGCATGCAGCTTCCGTCTCATCTTGAGTCAGGATGCTGTCGGTGTGATGCGAGCCGTAGTGATTGATGTGCCGAATGGCTTCTTGCAGCGAAGCCACGGTCTTGATGGAAAGAATCCTCTCCAGGTATTCCGTGTGCCAATCTTCTTCTGTGGCGGCAAGTGCACCTGCCCCTAGCAGCCGCAACGCGGTTTCATCCGCTCGCATTTCCACGCTGGCTGCACGCAGAGCTTCAGCGAGCTTCGGATAAAACTCCGCCGCGATCTGCTCATGCACCAGCAAGGTCTCCAGCGCATTACAGACCCCTGGCTTCTGGGTTTTGGAATTCAAAATGACCTGGATGGCCATAGCCTGATCCGCAGAAGGGGCCACGTAAATGTGACAGACACCATCATAGTGCTTGATGACCGGCATGCGTGCCGTGGACACTACCTTTTCGATTAGTCCCTTGCCACCACGGGGGATGATCAAATCCATGTATTGATCCATACGCGCCATATGATCGACGCTGGAGCGATCCGTGAAGGGAATGAGCTGAATACTATTCGCGGGCAGACCTGCGCGCTCACCGCCGGCTTGCAGCGCTGAGGCCAGGGCGACATTGGAGTGAATCGCCTCGCTCCCTCCGCGCAGAAGCGTGGCATTACCGGTCTTGAAGCAAAGGCTAGCTGCGTCCGTGGTGACGTTGGGCCGCGATTCGAAGATGATGCCAATGACCCCGATGGGGACACGCTTTTTGATCATGTGCAGGCCGTTGGGTCGTGTCCATGCGGCGAGCTCCTCACCCACTGGATCAGGCAGGGCAGCGACCTCACGCACCGCCGCAGAAATAGCGGCAAGGCCCTTCGTATCCAGCGTCAGGCGGTCAATCATCGCACTGGAAAGTCCACGCTCACGCGCACCGGACAAGTCTTCTGCATTCGCCGCGAGAATGCTGGCGGCGCGGGCATCGATCTCATCGGCCATCGCCAAAAGGATGGCGTTTTTCTGTTCAGTTCCCAGCTTGACCAGTTCATGCGAGGCAGCGCGGGCCTTGCGGCCCATTTCGAGGATAGCAGACTGAATTTCAGCGTCGTTCATGGAAAGTTGAATCAGGACATGCCGTCCAGGCTGGTGGAGCGCAAATGGAAAACAGCCTGGGTGAGGCCGATGACGGAACGATAAGACGGAAGCCTGTTCAGGCGCTGACTAGGGCAGGCTCCGGATATTCAAAGCTACGCCCTTCGAAGTTGCGGATCAACGTGCGTTGTTCATCACGCAACAAGACGTAGTCAGGGTTCACGGGCACCTTGCCACCACCGCCTGGTGCATCGATGACGAACTGCGGCACACCGTAGCCCGTGGTGTGTCCGCGCAGTTGCTCAATAATCTCCACCCCTGTGGCCACGCTGGTGCGCAGGTGGCTTGAGCCTTGGATCAAATCGCACTGATAGAGGTAGTAGGGCCGCACACGGCACATCAACAGCTTTTGCACGAGGCTTTTCATCACTTCGGCATCGTCATTGACTCCGCGCAGCAGCACACTCTGATTTCCCAGAGGGATGCCATGGTTGGCGAGGCGCTCCAGCCCCGCGCGCACCTCTGCGGTCAATTCACGCGGATGATTCGTATGAACGCTCATCCACAAGGGATGATACTTGGCCAGCATCTGGCAGAGCTCTGGGGTGATACGCTGCGGCAAAAAGATCGGCACACGGCTGCCGATGCGGATGAATTCAATGTGCGGGATGGAGCGCAGACGCTTCAGGATACCTTCGAGCTTCGCATCACTGAACAGCAGTGGATCACCGCCGCTGAGCAACACGTCTCGAACCTCATCGTGCCGTTCCAGATAGCGAAACGCAGCCTCGTAATCGGTGTGCAGCTCCTGATCTCCCGCCCCACTGACGACGCGGCTGCGCGTGCAGTAGCGGCAGTAGCTGGCGCAGCGATCCGTAACGAGGAATAGCACACGGTCTGGGTAGCGATGCACCAAGCCAGGCACTGGCATGTGGCTGTCTTCCCCGCAAGGATCGGCCATTTCATCAGGGTCGTCCCAGGTTTCCTCAATTCTAGGGATGACTTGGCGGCGAATCGGACAATCAGGATCTTCGGGATCGATGAGATTAAAGTAATGTGGCGTAATCGCCATGGCTAGCTTCTTGCCACTGAGCAATACGCCCGCACGCTCTTCTTCAGTCAGGACGAGGTGTTCTTCCAGCTGCGCCAATGTAGTGATGCGATTGCGCATCTGCCAGGCGGCTTGATTCCAATCCTCAGCAGACACACCTTTATCCTTCCAAAAACCTGGAGCATAAGAGACAAAAGCTTTCTCGGGTAGCAGAGAGGGCGTCGTGCGCATGGATGGGTCTAACAGGGAGATGACGGATTACGCGTGAAGATTTTGCAGTGTCAATCTTTGTGCAGGAAAAGTGGCTTAACCCCATCTTCGAAAGTCTCTTCTTGGGCAACAGATGTGCTCAGAGTGGAGCCATCCGATCTGGATGGACCTCGGGGCTTACTCGTGAAGTGTGTCTTTTTAACCCTGCTCAGTCTCATTGGCATAGAGCCAGCCTGATGAACATCCCTCATCGTGACAGAAACTGAGCTGCACTACAGTCAAATGGCGATCTCGAAAGCGCCCCAGCGAGCCATTCTGCGTGCCATTTTCCTCAAGTTAGAGCTTTAAAGCTTCTGTTGCTTCTATGGCCTTCGCGAGACCTTCCCAGCCTCCGGGACGCTGCAACTGGAACATATGTAGGTAGAGCGCGGCGTGCTGGGCAGGATAAGCGGCCAGCAGAGCCTGGATGCCAGCAGTGGCTTTATCTTCAGAAATATCGGCAGGCAGATCCTCCACCTGACCTTTGTCATCGTGCTCAATGCCCAAAGCATCAAGGAAGGTGATGAGCATAGCGCTCTGTGACTTCAGAAGCCAGATCTGGATCAACTGCTCAAGCACCGGGCCATTGCCCTTCAGCTTCAACTGAGCATGAACCCACTCCTGCTGCTGAGCGCGAGATTTGTCCAAGATGAACTGGGGACGCAGCTTGCGTGCTGCTGCCAGTGACTGGATCATGGCGCGGTAGGCAGGCCGCTCGTCGGTTTGGAGATAGCCCAGAATCAGGGCACGCAGTTCAGGTCCGACGGCTTCAAAAAGTTGCTGGGCGTTCATAACGATTGGGTTCAGGGGCGCGCTTGCTAGCATGTCGCTTCTCAGGAGGCAACCCCTTTCCCTGCGATGATCTTAGGCCCGAGCTCGACTCGACGATTTCGTCTCCAGCAGAGCGCTCTGGACGTCCCCACGGTAAGGAATGCCCTCCTGGGCTCCGTGCTTCAGTGTGGAAAGTGCGGCGGCTGCATTCGCCCAACGGATGACTTCCGGCAATTCCGCACCTTCGGCCATTTGGGTGGCAAAGACACCCGCGAAGGTATCGCCAGCCCCGACGGTATCCACCGGCTCCACAGGATGCGCAGGCACCTCCGTCACACCGCTTTTGCTGATGAGCAGCGTTGGGTTGGCACCACGGGTGATGACTAGATGGCGGATTCGCTTTGTGGTGAGTCGCTCTTTCCAGGACTCATGATGCTGCGCGGCGGCTCCAGGAGTCAGACCAAAAATCTCACGCGCTTCATTTTCATTCACGATCACTGCATCGAGTCGCACCTCGTTCCAGGGGAAGTTCGGGGTCACCGGAGAGGCATTCAAAATGACCGACACTTTCGATTCATTGGCGATTTTGATGGCCTCCACCGCCGACTCCATGGGGATTTCCAACTGCACCAGCAGCGCCCCAGCAACGGCAATGCGCGCGCGCTGCATTTTGATCGAAGGCCCTGTCAGCGTGCCATTGGCACCAGGGATGACGACGATCTGATTTTCCCCTTTTGCATCCACCGTGATGTGCGCGCAGCCAGTGACTGAGCGCGTGGTATTGAGGGCACTGCAGTTTACCCCCTCCCGGCGGAGATGATTGCGGTAGTCGCGACCATCGGGGTCATCACCCAGGCAGCCTAGCATCATCACCTGAGCTCCATGACGCGCCGCAGAGAGAGCTTGATTGCCGCCTTTGCCGCCAAAGCGCTTGCTCAGTTGGTTCGCCACCACCGTATCCCCAGGCTTGGGCAAAAGGCTCACGCTGGCGATGAAATCCACATTGAGGGACCCGACGACGACAAGGCTGGCGGAGGAAGGACGTGCCATGATGAGTTTACGGATCTTAGCCCCCCAGACTTCGCGTGAACGCATACTTTGGCAAGTTTGAGCTGAAAAGAATGCCAACTTCCCACAAGGACACCTCCCAACACGGAAATGAAACGCAAGAAAGATCTGCTCGCCTACGATTGAGCCGACTGTCATTCTGTCACTTCATGAAAATTCGCCTCCTTGCCGTCCTCCTCCTCTTCTCCTGTTTCGCCACGCAGGCCGCGACTGACTGGAATCGCTTCCGCGGACCCAATGGCAGTGGAGTCGCTAGAACAACGGGACTGCCGGAGAAGGTAACGCCTGAAACCACAGTCTGGCAGGTAGAGTTGGGAAAAGGCTGGTCCTCTCCGGTCCTGTGGCAAGACAAAGTGGTGGTGACCGCCGAAACAGGACCCGGCAAGCGCGCCGTCATCCTACTCTCAGCCAAAGATGGATCAGAAATCTGGCGGCACGAGGAGAGCTTTACCGAGCATAAGAAACACAACTTCAACAGCTTCACGAGCAGCTCACCCTTTGTGGATGACGAGCGCATTTACATCAACTGGTGCACCGGCACGACCATCCAGGCTCTGGCCCTCGATCATGCGGGCAAGCTGGTGTGGCGCAATGATCATGTGGCCGACTACATCCACGAGCACGGCACCGGCATTTCCCCGATTGTGGTCGATGGCATCATGATCGTGCGCAGTGAGTTTGATTGGCAGCGCGATGGTAAAGTTTACACCGAAGATCCCGTGCAGCAGGCGTGGAAAGCCTGCATTGTCGGCTTGGACGCCAAGACTGGCAAACAGCTCTGGAAAACGGAACTGCCAAACTGCCTAAACACCTTCTCAACCCCCGTATTGCATTCACGGGCCGATGGCAAAAAGGAAGTCATCTGCACGAACAACGCCAGCGGCGTCATGGGCATCGACCCCAGCACGGGAAAAAAGAACTGGCAGTACAATCCCGGCTTTAGCCAGCGCAGCCTAGGCTCTGGCGTGCTCGATGGTGAGCGCTACTTTTGCACCTTTGGCACTGGCGGTGGGGTAAAAGAATTCGCCGCCATTGACCTCAGTGGATCAGAGCCGAAGCCAGCGCCCTTCGAGTTCAGCAAGGGCCTACCTTATGTCCCCTCTCCACTCGTCATGGATGGCCTTCTCTACCTGCTGGGTGATGGCGGCATTCTGAAAGTCGCAGACTTTAAATCCAGCAAGATGCTTTACGAAGAGCGTGTCAATGGCAGCGCAGGCAGCAGCAAATTCTTCAGCAGTCCGGTGGCGGGAGACGGCAAGGTCTTCGCCGGCAGCCAGCAGGGCGACCTCATTGTCCTGAAGGCAGGACCTAAGTTTGAGCAACTCAGCGCAACAAAGCTGGACGCCCCGATCAATGCCAGCCCTGCCATTGGTGAAGGCCGCCTCTACGTCCGCACGGAGAAATCGCTCTGGTGCATCGGCAGCAAGTCCACCCCCGTCCCCTGATCCACGCGCAGGATGGACGACCTTGCCGCCCAGATGCAGCGCGATCTCGCCGAGGTCGGCCGCACACACATGCCTTTTGGCAAATTTGGCCCTCAATTCCATCCACCTCATGGCGTGCCGATCTACGATCTACCGGTGGAATACTTGGCTTGGTTTGCAAACAAAGCTGGTTTTCCCAAAGGCCGACTCGGCACCCTGCTGAAAATGGTTCACCAGATGAAGGTGGACGGGTCCGACATGGCCTTTGATGGCTTCAGGCAGAAAAAAGGCGGACGCACCCCGCTGCGGACAGAGCGAGTGCGCTCCTTCGACTTCACCCCCAAGTCTCGTGATTCCCAGAGCTGAGGCTCAGGGCAGCGTGGCCGCCTTGGCGCGTGCTTCTGAGGCGCGATAGAGCACCTCTTTTTCAATGCCCTGCGTCAGGTGAAACTTGGGCAGCTCGCGGTCGATCTGCGCCAATCGGCCCCATGCATGATAGAGGTCAAAGAGCAGCGCTGCCGCCTGATCTGGGAGTTGCCAGATCTCACGCAGCAAAAAGGCCTCTGCCGCTTCATGGTGCTTTTCCCCCATCAGGAATCGCGCCCAAGCGGCCACCATCTCAGGCTGAGACCCCGCCGTGGCTTCCAAGCGTTCAAGCGCCGTCTGGTAAAGCTCACGAGCCAGGCCCAGCTCACCGCACTCACGCAGCGCCTGCGCCCACTCCACCGTCCGGCTGCCACCTGGCACCGGCATGCGCACAACTTCAGCAAACAGCTCCTGCACGCGCACACGATCCCCCTGAGCATGCGCCACACGCAGCATCAGCGGTTGCTTGCGACTATCTAGGCGCATGGAGGGTAGCTCCTGCAGCACCTGGCAGGCCTGCCAGGCCAGATCTGCACGCCCTAATTTCAGCAAGCGCTCGGCGGCCAGTTCGACACAGGCACGATCACTGTCACTCAGCCCCTGCCAGCCAATCGCGAGGTCGTCTGCCAAATGTGGCACGGGCTCAGCGGCAAAGGCACTGAGCGCAAGTGCCGCCAGCGGGCGATCTGTGCCCGCGTGAGCCTCCGCACGCAGGATCGGCAGCCAAGCCGCCCGATTCCTACCCGCAGCCTCCGCAGTCATCCATTCCAACACGCGCGCCAACACCTCACGTCCACGATGCCGCACACGAAACAGCGCCGCCACCTGCGCACGACCTACCGTGGGCGTCCAAGCCGGATCAGCCGCCAGCAGCCGCAAAAACTCCAAGCGCAGGGTGAAACGCTCCGCGTCCTCCTTCAAGGTGCGCTCCGCCTGGGTAAGAAAATCCAGCCCGTCCTGCTGCCGTGCGTGGCGACGGCACAGATCCGCGATGTGGGTGATGGCATCCAGCGCCCTGAGCTTCACCGCCATGGTCATCATTTGACGAAATTCATCCCAAAGAGCCGACTCAGCCGCGAGCTGGGCACGCAGCTTCAGGGCCTCCCTACCCTGCTCACCTGTCTTTTCCAGCAGGGGCACCCGACGCAGTGCTTCCAGCGCCTGCGGCACCTGCTTTTGCTTCACCCATAGGCGGGCCAGATGCACACAGCTTTCCGCATCGGGCTGGATGCCACGCTCTTGGTTAGCCTCAAAGGCTGCGTGCAGGCGCGTCCATGCCTCCAACGCTTGTTCATCCAAGCCTCTTTTTTCACACAGCAGTGCCAGCTCACGCAGGTAGGGCACCTCATGCGGGATGCGCCCCTGCAGCACCTTCGTAGGCGCGGGCAAATAGCCGCGCTGCCGCAGTTCCGTCAGATCATGCTCCAGCGCTAGAAAATGGGCGTGCTTCTCGCGCAGCACCTCGTCCCCCGGTTGCGGAGGTTTGTAGGGCGGCTCAGCCTCCAGCAGTTGTAGGGTGAACTTCAACCCCGTGCGCGTGTCTAGCGAGGCCTCCGCCACGCGGATCAGCAGCTGCGCATACTCGGGATTTGCAGGCGCACGACTGGGCAACATGCCATAGACCTCGATAGCCTCGCGCGACATGCCCGCAGCCTCTAAACGGCCCCCAAGCTCGCTCAATGTGTCCACCGACACCTCCTGGCGCATATCCACGCTGGCCAGATGCTCACGCAGCATCCGCAGGCGAGTTGGATAGTCCACAGTGCGCATCCGGCGGATTAGGTGTCCCAGACGCCATTCACCAAACTCTAACCCTGAGCGCGAACTGAGCGCGATGCTGCCCCATCGGGAAGAAAGCCGGTCATTCACCTGGCGCACCACCTCACCCAGACCTTCGTGGGTGAAGCGCGCCTGAATCTCGCGCGTCTCCTCCCAAAGCGTGCGCAGGTGCATGGGTTCCTCCCAGCGTGGCGAGCCCTGAGGCATCAGCATCCCTCGCGGCTCCCCGATCTGCCGGGCGTGCAGAAAATCTCCCGTCAGCAGCGCTTCCATCTCCTGTGCAGCCTTCTCCGGCGCACCCGCTAGACCGACGACTGCCGCCTTGCGCAGGCTGGTCATCGCCGAGGCAGGCGTGGCCTGGAGGTGACGCCAGGCTGAGTTCAGATTCTTTTCCCGCTCCTCCGCACTCGTGGCCAGTCGGTTCGCTGCGCTCAGGCTGAAGAGGTAGGGATCGTAAGTACCACGGTAAGCCTCAGGCTGCACGGTGCCACGCACCACGCGCCCCAGATAATCGCGCGCCAGATCCCAACGCTCCGCCGCCTCCGCGATGCGGGCCAGCGAGAAAACAAAAGCACTGCCCAGTGCAGGATTGTGTCGGCTCAGACTTTCGCCCAACTCTAGCGCCTCAGGGTAGCGCTGCTGATCCTGCAAGCGCCGCAGAATATCTAGCAGCGAGACACTGCGCAGCGTACCCAAACGCTCCAGTTCCCCTTTAAGGAATCGGTAGTCTGCCATGTCAGCCAGCGTCGCCGCCACGGCGAGCAGCATCCTCTGGCGCAGCTCCTGCAGCTCGCTCCGCAGGGCGGGCTGCGTCGCCCAAGCCAGCGCCTGCTCCATGCCTCCCGTGCGAATCGTCAACCACGTGTGGCAAAAACGCTCCTCTAAGCCCAGGCGACCTGTGCCCTTACCACTCATCAACCCATCTAGCTCCTGGCGGAAAGGCACCCCTAACTTCGCAAAATACAAAGCCCAGAGACGATCCACGGGCGATTTCAGGCTCGTAATCTCGGCCTGCCAAGCCTGCACCGTGCCCGCACGCTCATGCAGCCGAGCCAGCTCTTCAATGGCGCGCAGGCGGATCTGCGGCACCTCAGCAGGCAGCTCCGCAAATTCAGGCCGTGGCAGGCTGAGAAAGGCGCGTAGCGTGGACACCTCCGCGCTGGTGAGCCCAGGCACCGTGTCCAAATCCGCTAAAATCTCCGTCACCGGTCCCGGCACACCCGACTTTCTCTGCTCCGCCAGTGGCAACGGCAGACGCACTGGACTCTGGCCTGCCGATGGCATCAGCGCCTGCGGCTGGGTGCGACGCAGGATTTCCTTCAGGTAGCGCCTTGCCGCATCCTCATCCGCTAGGCGCAAGCACTTGAGGGCCAGCCGCAGTTCGGACTTCGCATCCCACGGTCGCACACGAGCGATCTGCTCATAGACTCGGCGCTCGGCCTCATCCTGTCCCGTCGTGCGGTAATGCTCAGCCAGCGCCTCCAGGGCTGGAGCGTCCTGTGAAAACCGGCTCTCCAGCCGCCGCCGCACGCGATCCGCCTCAGCGATCTGAAAGGTCTGCTCCAGCATCTCGACCAGACGTCGAGACTCTGCCGCCGCTTGGGCCGGAGCGGCACTCGCGGCGATTTGCTTTTGGAAATAAATCGCCGCCTTCAGGTCGCCCGCCTTCAAGGCCGCTTCGCGCAGCTGATCTAGCGAAAAGGGCGTATCTGGCGCGGTGTAGTAGGCCAGCTTCATCGACTGAAAGGCCTGTGCCGCATCTCCCGAGCGCTCATGCACACCCGCCAATGCTTCGTGGTAAAAGCCATCAAACGGATGTTTTTTCACCAAGGCCAAGAGCGAATCGCGAATCAGCTTCAAACGATCTCGCAGCACTTCCTCTGGCAACTCACCGCCACTCTCCCCAGCCCAGAGCAGGCGATCCAAGAAACGCTTGAAGGTCTCGCGGCGGCGTTTCACCTCCGTCTCCATTTCCACGATACGCAACTGTGCGGCCACATGCTCCGGCAGCTTACCCCGTTGCAGCAACATCTCCGCGTAACGCTGCAAGAGCATGATGGCTGTGCTGCCCGTGGCGCGCTCGATCGCCTGCTGCCAAAGCTTCAGCGCATGATCCGGCCGCTGCTGCAGCGTGTAGCATTGCGTCAACGCATTCAGCAACTGCTCCGAGTCTGGTGCCTGACGATAGGCACGCTCCAGCAACATCGTGGCTGCACGACCCGGCGGAGGCGGCTCATTCGCTAGACGCCAGCCCGTACGTTCATGGGAAAGCCCCACATTGATGGCCGCAGAGGCGGCTTGCTCATCCTCCAGCAACAACTCCGCAAGGCGTAACGTGTAGCGGATGGGATTCGAGGCATCCTTGGCGATCAATCGACGCAGCACCCGCAGCGCTAGCCCCGTGTTTTTGTCCTCAAGCGTTAGCTCCAGCAGTAGCTTCTCCGCCTCCAGCGGCAGACTCTGCCCAGGCGCAGCCTGCTCGAGCTGACGAAAAACCGCATAGGCCTCATCGTGCAGACCCGTGCGCACTGACCACCACGCCGCGCGGAAGAGTTCGAGCCGAGCCACACGAGACGTGGCGACTGCCTGATCCGAACCAGACGGCAGCGCTTTAGAAAAAAGCTGCCGCGCTCGCTCCAGCAGTAACTCACTCACCTGCACTTCAGGTTCGACAGCAGCAGACGTGTCGGTCGTGCCAAAACCTTTTCCCGTAAACACATCCGGCAGTTGGAAATCTCCGCCCGTGCCACGCGGCTTCGCCTGCTCCTTCTTCTTTTCTCCCAGCAGCAGCGAAAAAATGCGCTCATCGACATCCACGCTGTCTTCTTCATTTTCCGAGACCTTCCAGGCCCGTTCTAGCCAATCCAGCGCCTCCTCAGGCTCAGCGTGCTCGGCCAGTAAATCGGCGAGTCGCAGAAATTCCTCACGTCCAGCACCCGCTTTGGCCACAGCCTCACGTGCTAAAATGATGGCCGTGTCCAAGTCGCTGCCTGCAGCCATAAAGGACGCCGCTTCATTCAGCCGACGCTGCCGCTCCACATCATCCGACGCACCTGCGGTAAAGCGGCGCAGCAGCGCATCAGCCGCTGCCATGTCCTTGCGGACGCGATAATAAGCCGCGAGCTCGAACACAGCCTCTGCACCATCAGGCTCCCGTGCGACTCTGGCCTGCAAAATGAACTCGATGATCTCATCCAAAGCTCGCTGCTGGGCAAAGGTCAGCGCCAATTTCTCCACCTCAGGCTTGCCCGTCATCTCCAGCAGCTTGCGTAGCCTCGCCACCGCTTTGACCTGATGTCCTGCGCGCAGATCAGCCTCGCATCGCAAAAAAACGAGGGCTGGCAAATCGCTCACATCCCCTTTCAGACGCTCGTCCAGTAGCTTCGAGGCTTCAGCCGTCCCCTCGTGATCTAGCAGTAGCCGCACCAATTCCCAGCGGTAATCATCGACGTCTGGTGCCACTTTCACCAACTGACGCATCGTCTCCACCCTCGCGTCGGCGTCAGCGGTCATCTCATGAAAGCGCGCCAGATCCCGCAGAGCCTGCTCCCCTGTGCCTTTTTGCAACTGCTGGCGCAGGTCATCCAAGAAACCAAAGCGCTCGTGCAGACGCACGCGGCGGCGGAAAAAATCGGCATAGCGGCCATCACGAAAATCCAGCAACGTCAGCCCCTTCTTCAGCGCAGCGTCGGCTTTTTCAAACTGATCCGCATGCTCATGAATACGGGCCAGATCGTAGAGCGCATCCAACCGCTTCTGCGGATCACTTTGATCCGCCAGCGCCGTGTAAAACGCAGCCGCACGCTCGGGAAAACCTGCCCGTAAGATGAGCTCTGCGACCTGACGCGTCAGGGCGAAATCTCCCGTACGCAGCCGCGCCGCCTGCTCCCAGGCACGCACGGCATCTTCATTCTTTTGCGCCGCCAAAGCTAGCGTGCCTAGCCGCAACAACACGTCCACCTTACGCCTATCCGTGTCCGGCAGCAGCGCATTCAGTCGGCCCATCCACTGAAAACCCTTGGTCGGATCGCCCTGCTCCTGGGCCACGTCCGCCAGCGCGAGCAAGGCCAGCGGCTCGTGCTCAACACTGCTGAGCGCCTGCTCGTAAGAAGTGGCTGCCTTCTTCAGATCACCCGCCTTTCGCTGAAGGTGCCCGAGCACCAACACCAGCGCCGGATGCCGCTGGGACTGCACTTGCGCCGCCACACTCTGCATCAGCAGCGCCGTCGCCTCATGTTTCTCGTAAAGTGCCCAGACCAAATCCACCACGCGGCCATACTCAGGCTGCGTCACCAACAGAGAAAGATACTCGTTCGCCAGCCGTGTCTCACGCTCGGACCAAGGCCGCGCTGCCTCCTGAGCCACCAGCGAGGGACACCATCCCATCCATCCGAATAACCCAAGCACAAGGCCGAGCCTTTTCATCAAAAGCCACTTCTCTCCCCAAACGCAGCCGCGCAGGCCAGCATAGGCCCACGCTGGAACGCTTCGAAATGCATCCTCATGAGGCACCATCGCTCAAATGCTGCTGGGGGTGAGCGGCGAGGTCCAGGGTCTGATTTCGTGCCTCATTCAGACCGCGGGCTTGCTGGATCCATTGCTCGCGTGTGATTCGGTCTTTAAAAGCGAGGCGTTGAGAAAATTCACGAACTTGGTTTTCATCCCAGGCAGCGATTTGACGGTAGGTGTAAACCCCCAGTTCATTCAGGCGTGCCGACAGAGCCGCAGAGACCCCGCGAATCTGGGTCAAGTCATCAGGAACGATCGGTGGCTGGCGGTAGATCAGACCAAGATGACGATCGAACTCGATGGCCACCGGCAGGATTGGCTCGATCGGCGGGATCATCTCGGCAGCCTGAGGTAAAGGCGAAGTCACAGGACTTGCAGCCATCGGCAAGCTCGCCGCTGAACTCGACAGGCTTGATGCGTTGACTGGAGATAGTGGTTTGGGCAAATCGGGCGCTGGCGCATGGCCTTGCACGATGGCTGCAAGGGCAGAGATCGACACCTTGGGTTCGTCCTCTTGCACATCGTCCCCCATCAGGAATCCGAACGCCTCGACTTCAGTCTCAGGATCGGGCGCAACAGCGGGCAACTCGAATGCAGATAAATCTGCAGCAGGCGGAAGAGATGCGGGAGACTTGTGTCGGTGCGCTAAGACGATGGGACGACGCTTGGGGGAAAGCTCTCCATGTTGCAATCCCACGGGAGAAGCAGGCACGGGCGCATTGATGCGCGGCGGAGCCTCTAACGCGGGAAGTTCCCAACGGGTTGTCGCTGGGGCTGGAGCTACATTTTCGACCACTGGGAATGTGGGCAAGCTGCTGACCGGAAGTTCAGGCCATGAAGGTGCGCTTGTCGGCGTCGTCTCAGCCACCGCAGCAGGTGCCGCCATTTCCGCAGGCATGGGAGTGGACGCTTCAGGCGCAGGGGCCCCAGCGTCTGACACCGGCGGTGATGCGATCCTGGGCATGGCGGCAGGACTGACCGTCGGCTCGGTGAGCCGCTGCTTCACCTGGGTCAGCTTTTCCCGCTGCCCATGAATCTCTAGCCGCGCCAAGGCGAGCTGCTTCTTGTACCTACCCCAGAGCACAGCGCCGATGCAGACGCCGAGGATGAAAAACAACAGCCCAATGCCCCCCACAATGACATGATTGTGCTGCAGGAAGGACTGGATGGTTTCCGAATCGAGGGATGGCAGCTCGATCTTCATAACACGGGCACGGGAATCATGGAATCAAGATTTCGACACTCAGGGTTTAAGCAGGCACATGTTTAACGCTAAGGAGCACAGGATCAAAGGAGACCGGAAGAATTTCTACCCAAGCAGCAACCCGCTCGATCAAAAACGAGACCTGCGGGCAGGCCAGCGGAGTCAGCACCTGCGGCTCCTGAGACTCGACCTTGGGCCAACATCCTCACCGATACAAGCTCGATAAAGAAGACCTATCCCATGAAGCGCATGGAAGAGAGGTAGGGATGAGCGATTGACACACCGGGGCGACCACGGATACTCCGCGCCCTCCGGCTGGAATCTGCTACACAAGACGCCCCGGAGGCAAGAAGGCAATCCTTCCTTCACATCTCCAAACCATCAGCCAAGCCACCACGCCTCATGTCAGTCGTCATCGCCGGAACCGTCGCCCTCGACAATGTCAAAACCCCGCAGGACTCCCAGGACAACCTGCTGGGCGGCTCCGCCGCTTATGCAGCTCTCGCGGCTAGCATTTTCACCCAGCCAGTGCACCTCGTGGGCATCATCGGGCACGACTTCCCGGAAGCCCACCTGAACCTGCTCAGCGGCAAGGGCATCACGCTGGAAGGCCTAGAGCGCAGCAGCGGTGCCTCTTTCACCTGGAGCGGCGAATACCACGAAGACATGAACAACCGCACCACCCATGCGGTGGGCATCAATGTGCTGGAAAGCTGGACTCCCAAGGTGCCGACAAATGCCGCTGCGGCCAAAATCGCCGTGCTGGCCAACATGAGCCCCGACAACCAGCTACAAACCCTCGACCAATGCTCCGGCGCTGATTTTGTCATCGCCGACACCATGGACCTCTGGATCAGCATCGCCAACGAGCGCCTGCATGACGTGCTGAAAAAGATCGACCTGCTCGTCATCAACGACGGCGAGGCCAAGGAATTCGCCCGCACCACCAATCTCGTCGAAGCAGGCCGCAAGCTGCAGGCCAAGGGCCCCCGCTACGTCGTCGTGAAGCGCGGCGAGCACGGTAGTTACCTCTTTGGCGAGACGCCCGATGCCTTCTTCTCTTGCTCCGCCTATCCGCTCGATTCCGTCTTCGACCCCACCGGCGCGGGTGATAGCTTCCTCGGCGGCATGGCCGGCTGGCTCAGCAGCCAGGGCAAGACCAAGCCCACCTTCGACGACCTCCGCCAAGCCGTCGTGCACGGCAGCGTCACCGCCAGCTACACCTGTGAAGCCTTCAGCACCCACAAGCTGCAAAAGGTCACCCAGGCCGATATCGCCAGCCGCCTCACAGAATTGCAGCGCTACACCAGCTTCGTGGCGTAAGCTCTCCATCTTCTCTCACCCCCTCCCATCGGAGCGCAGCGACCATGTGGACCACGATCAAAACCTTCCAGGATATCAAGCTCGAGAAAACCGAAGACGGCATCGGCAAGCTCACCATCAACCGGCCCGAAGTGCGCAACGCCTTCCGCCCGCAGACGGTGAAGGAGATGCTCATCGCCCTCGAAATTCTGCATGAAGATCCCGACGTCGGCGTCATCATCCTCTGTGGCGAGGGACCCCTCGCTTTCTGCTCCGGCGGCGATCAAAAGGTGCGCGGTGACGCTGGCTACATCGGTGACGATGGCGTCCCCCGCCTGAACATCCTCGACGTCCAGCGCAAGATCCGCACTCTACCCAAGCCCGTCGTCGCCATGGTCGCTGGTTACGCCATCGGCGGCGGCCATGTGCTTCATGTCGTGTGCGATCTCACCATCGCTGCGGACAACGCCCGCTTCGGCCAGACTGGCCCAAAGGTCGGCAGCTTCGATGGCGGCCTCGGCAGCAGCTACCTCGCCCGCATCGTCGGCCAGAAAAAAGCGCGTGAGATTTGGTATCTCTGCCGCCAATACAACGCCCAGGAAGCGCTCGACATGGGCCTTGTAAACACCGTCGTACCCCTAGAAAAGCTGGAGGAAGAAACCCTCCAATGGTGCCGCGAAATGCTCCAGCACAGCCCGCTGGCCCTCCGCTGCCTCAAAGCCTCCCTGAATGCCGACTGCGACGGTCAGATGGGCCTTCTCGACCTCGCCGGCAACGCTACCCTGCTCTACTACATGAGCGAAGAAGCCAAGGAAGGCAAAACCGCCTTCGTCGAAAAAAGGAAGCCCAACTTCAAGAAGTTCAAGCGCGTGCCTTGAGACCGCGCCTTAGCGCTTCTCATCCGCCGAGGGATCGAAAGGCTTGTTGAAGGGAGGACCGCGCTCGCCGCCGTAAGTCTCGCGCAGGTATTCATCGCCCCCACTCTTGTCACGACGGATCACCGCCGGAGCCACCAAGTTGCCCACCCTGCGCCTTTCCGCCCGACCAAAATATCTTCCACCGGGATCACCACAACAGCCCCGACAGGCGTGTTAAACTTCACCAATTCCTTATCCGCTCGATAATCAATCTGGCCGAGCCAATCGATCCACAGACCTTCGATGCACCAGCTCTTGGCACTACCACGGCATTGGATGCCGGGAATCTGCCGCATGATCTCCTCCCGCTGCTCCATCGTGGGCTGGGGCCAGCCAGCCTAGCAGATGTTCGTATCACCGGACATGTAGGCTCCATCCGTGTAAAACGCGATGGCTGAACCGCCGACCACCACCGGCTCGAACTCGCGCTCACGGAACAACTCCGAGACGACCCCGGCGAGCAGCAACGATTTCGCACTCAGGTCAGGCTCCTGCCTCACCCGCGTCAGGGCAGATTCGAGATCAGCAGGAGTCTTGGAGGAGGTCTTTGTGTGTCGCCAGCTCAGAAACGAACCAGGGAAACGATCTACGTCAGACCGCGATCCTAAAACACCCCCAACCACTGCGACAACGCTTCCTACTCAACAAGCTAAACCAAGACCCCAAAATCGCCTTTCTCGAAAAACGAAAACCTAACGGTAAGAGGTTTAAGCATTGGGTTTTGTTTTCTTCAAAGCAGAAGAGAGATGCGTCACTGAAGGTTAGGCGAACCCTGTTTTCCCATCAGAAACCTGAGGATGCCGGGTGCGCTTAGGATGGCCTGGATGGAAGAATGAATCGCGATGGAGTGGCCAAGAGGGCTTTCCAGAACGGCCCTTCTGTCTTTTTCAGCGAGGCGCTTTTTTGAAGATCTAAGCTCCTGAAAATCGGCGGCGTGTTGCCTGCAAAACGCAAAGGGAAGAGCCGAATGGCATGGTGATTGCCATGAGGTGAAGCTTGGGGTTTCAGATCCTCAACGCAGAAAACTTTACCGTCAGGAAGGCTGCGCCCTGGGGAAAACGCGGCTAGGGCACCGCACGCTCAAGCCAACTGCTTTCGCCGACTGGAGCGACTGCTGCCGTCGTCTTCCGCTTCAGAGACTGGGGCAGAGGTTGCTTCGGAGGCAGTGGCTTCTTTCAAGGCACGGAGTTCTTTTTCGACCTCTGCGAGACGACGCGAGGTGGCATCTAGCTTTTTCGCGACGAGGCGGGCAACGAACTCAAACAGGGCGGCGTGAAAGGCGGGATCTTCCTCGCGCGGATGCATGTCCTGGAGGAATTTTTGATCCACGGCAAGACAGAGCGCACGCCCCCCAGCAATGACAGAAGCGGCGCGCTTGTCCTGGTTCACGAGAGCGAGCTCACCAAAGACATCGCCTGGACGCACGATGGCGGCGACTTTTTTGCCACCGACACGGACTTCGAGCTCACCACTGAGCAGGACGTAGATGCGGGTGTCGATGCTGCCCTCCTGAATGATAAAGTCTCCAGGATCACACTGGAGGAGGGAGGAGGAATTGAGCACTTCATCAAGTTGCTCATCGGTGAAGCTGTTAAGGAACGGCACAGCCTTCAGCGGAGGCAGGATGGCCCCGTCGTCATGAATATAGGCGTACTCTTTCATGGGAGAAGGCCTGACTATCTCACGCATCCGAGAGCGTGGACAAGATCATTCCCGATGCGGAAGGAATTTTTTTTCGCGGCTGACTGGCGGATCGAGTGGGGGGCGGCTGCGGCAGCGGAGCGATGGTATGGCTTGATCCGTCACTCGACAAGGGCTCCGGATTGGATGCGCAAAACGCGCCCCATGCGCTCGGCCTGAGCCGTCTGGTGGGTGACGAGGATGAGGCTGACGCCGGTGGTTTGCTGAAGCTGAATCAACAAGGCGGTCAGGCGCTCGGCATTGGCCTCATCCAGCGCGCCCGTGGGCTCATCGGCCAGGATCAAGCGCGGCTGATTGATGAGCGCACGCACGACAGCGACGCGCTGCCTTTCCCCCCCCGAAAGCTGGGCTGGACGCCAGGTAAGCCGGTCCTGGAGGCCGACGCTGTGCAGCAAAGCCTGGGCGCGGTCGCGCGCGGTCCGATCAGACTGCGGTAGGGCGAGCGTGGGTAGCAGCACATTTTCCAAAACGCTGCACTGGGGCATGAGATGATGAAGCTGGAAGATGAAGCCAATCTTTTGGCTACGCAGTGCGGCGAGCTGCGGCGCGCTCAGATCAGAGAGGGAGGCACCCTCGAACTCATAGGTGCCGGAATCAGGACGATCGAGCGTGCCGAGGATGTTCAGTAGGGTGCTTTTGCCACAACCCGAGGGCCCGATGATGGCGAGGGATTCCCCTGCCTGAACCTGGAGGCTGATGTCGCGAAGGACCGGCACTGGTGGCCCGCCACCGGGCTCCCGATACGACTTGGATACTTGGGAAAGGGTAAGGAGGGGCATGGCTGGGGAGACGCGAGGTGCAGACAACTGCACGCTGGGGATATGAACGAGCCGTGGCGGAAGAATCAAGCGTCAAGCACGCCGCCAGCGGCGGGACTTGAACTCATGACGGGGTAAACTGCCCGCTGGTGCAGCACGAACGGGGATGCGGAGAGAAAAGGTATCCCGCAATCGGCTCGTCAAAGCGGCGATGACGGCAGAGACCTCTGGCGCAGAAACCTCCACGAGCAGTTCGATCTCATCCATGGCATCGACCTTTTTCTGCTCGACGAGAAACTCCACGACCTCGGGGAACTGGCGAACGATAGCCTCAATGGCGCTAGGATAGAGATTCACCCCACGCACGACGACCATATCATCGACTCGACCCAGGATACCGCCCTGGAGCAGAAGTCGGCCTGAAGCTGTATGTTTGCGCACCCAATCGCCCGTGCGATAGCGGAGCAAAGGGCATGAACGACGCTCCAGGGTGGTCAAGACCAGTTCGCCGCACTGCCCATCCACGACTTCCATGCCTGTGGTGGGATCGATGATCTCTGCAAAATAAGATGACTCCACGAGGCTAAGATGGCCTGGATGTTCAAGGCTTTCATAGCTAACCGGGCCGACCTCTGTCATGCCGTGGTGATCGAAAACGCGGGCTCCCCAAAGCTGCTCAATGCGTGAACGAACACCGGGAATACTGCCGCCTGGCTCGCCTGCGACGATGATCTTGCGCACCTTCAAGTGTGAGGCTACGGGGGCTCCCTCGGTACCCAAGAGCTCACCAAGTCGCAGGGCATACGTCGGCGTGCAGCAAATGGCCGTGACGCCATAGCGGACCATCATTTGCAACCGAGCCTGACTGGAAAGGCCACCCCCAGGAAGCGCCAAGAACTCGGCTGCCGCTGCCTCAAAGGCAGTCCAGAAGCCCAAGAATGGCCCGAAGGAAAAGGCAAAGAAAACCCGGTCTAGACCTGGCTGAAGCCCCGCCGCATGAAACACCTGCCGCCAGCAGCGCAGCATAGCAGACCAGCTCTCTGGTGTATCGATCCAGGCCATCGGCTGGCCACTGCTGGTGCCACTGGTCTGACAAAATCGCGTGTAATGAGTGAGCGGCTCGGTGAGATTTGAACCAAAAGGTGGATAGGCCAGATGATCCGCCAAAAGCTCAGCTTTGGTCGTGAAAGGAACACGCTCAATGTAGTCCTGCGCCGATTGAATCGCTGAAGGCGAGATGCCTGCTCTGGCTAATTTTTGGCCATAAAAGCCTGAGCTGGCTGCGGCAGCGAGAACTGGGTCGAGCTTTACCCACAATGACTCTGCCCCTGAATGACGCACATTGGGTTCGGGTGGATCATCAGTGGCTTTCACCGGGGTGGCGCAAGGAAAGAGTTGGCAGACCTCAGTTCACCAAAGGAGTGGTGATGTCGGCTAAAACGGGCCGAAGAATTTCTTCCTGCCAAGGCATAAGAGGGCTGCTGGCTTCGGGTTCGACGACCATCTGCTCCAAATCACTGCGTGAGCCTAGCAGGCTGCCCTCCAGATCCATGCCCAAAGCCAATTCATCGCGTCGAGCACACAGCCGATCCACAGCATCACGCTGCCCTTCGCTCATCCTGCTTTTCTCGCGCTTAAGCCGCTGGGGCCATGCGGGCTGTCCCTGACGAAACACCGTCGCGATCAAGTCATGGAATTCTTTTTTCCAGCGAGGTCTCCAGCCCGCAGGTGGCTGCATGACTCCGCCCTGCTCAAAGATTTCCGCAAAGGCGACCATCTGCTTGTTCGACATGACACGGTAGCAGGGGATATCTCTTTCCTGAGCGATGCCTTCACGCCACTCCCACATGGCTTTTAGAATGGCCAAGCCTTTCGCATGCAAACGGCCGCTACCTTGAACGCGCCAAGGGTCTTCCCGTGGAGCAGCGCTGCGAAGAGCGACCTCTTGCTGAAGCGCACGGCAGCTTTGCTCGAACCAAGAGACTCGACCTTTTTCACGCAGCAGCGCCAAGAAGTGATCTGCGATCTTGAGCAGATAACGCACGTCATCCACCGCGTAGGAAAGCATGTGCTCAGGCAAGGGACGACGGCTCCAATCAGCTTTTTGAGAAGCCTTGCAGATGGTGATGCCAAGCACGTTTTGTAGCAGCGCGGCCAGACCAAATTGACGTGCGCCTACTAGCCTCGCGGCAATCTGTGTATCTCGAACCAAGCGCGGCTCCCAGGCGTAGGTGCGCTTCAGCAAGGTGAGATCGTAGTCGGCCCCGTGAAACCAGAGTTCATAGGTATCCAGCAATTCCAGCAGTGCGCTCACATCCTGAACAGCCAGCGGATCAATCAGGGCAAAGCGGCCCCCACAGGCAACTTGGAGCAGGCACAGCTTCTCATTGTAATGATGTAGTGAATCTGCCTCTGTATCGAGGCAAACACGTGTCTCCTGAGTGGCTTGCAGATGCTCAGCGCTTTCCTTCACCCAGCGCTGCAAGTGCTCGAGGGTGTCGATGAACTCAAAGTCTCGTGAAAGCGACTTCGTCTCCGTATTCTCTAGAGTGGCAGCCTCGCTCATGGGTTTATCCATTATTTCAGGCCAGTGAGCAAGATCTCCGCGTTGTTGTTGGTGCGGTGAATGTTCCGAATCAATAATTCCAAAGCCTCCACGGCGGGCACCTGAGCCAATTGGCGCCGAATGGCCATAATGCGGCGAAACTCATCCGGATGATACAGAAGGTCATCCTTACGGGTTCCCGACTTGAGTAGATGAAGCGCAGGGAAAATACGCCGTTCGCTGATCTCACGATCCAGCGTCGCTTCCATGTTGCCGGTGCCTTTGAATTCTTCGAAAATCACCTCATCCATTTTGCTTTCCGTCTCAATGAGCGCTGAAGCGATGATGGTTAGGCTACCACCTTCCTCCACATTACGGGCTGCCCCGAAAAATTTCTTTGGTTTCACCAATGCTTTGGCGTCAATACCGCCGGACATGGTTCTTCCCTTGCCACCCATGAGTGAATTGTAACCCCGAGCTAGACGTGTCAGAGAGTCAAGCAAGATAACCACATCTTTGCGTTGCTCCACCAGACGACAAGCACGCTCACGCACTAACTCAGCTAACTGACAGTGACGCTTGGGGCTTTCGTCGAAGGTGCTACTGTAGATTTCACAACCACTGACGGATTCCTCAAAATCGGTAACTTCTTCAGGGCGCTCATCGAGCAACAAGATGATCAGCGTGATCTCTTTGTGATTTTGAACAATGCACCGTGCAATATCCTTGAGCATCATCGTCTTGCCGGAACGAGGCGAAGCATTGATCAAACCACGCTGACCTTTACCAAGCGGCGCGATCAAGTCCATGATTCTTGCCGAGACGGGACAAGGCTTAGCGGTTTCCAGAATGATGCGTTGCTTCGGGAAAGTCGCGGTCAGTTTGTCAAAATGCAAAGGTGCTTCGTACGAGTCAATTTCGATACCATCGACATGTGTGATCCGATCGATGGCCAAGTATTTGTCCTTGTCTTTGGGAGCTCTGACCACCCCGGAGATGCGATTGCCCGCGCGGAGGTTGAACTTCCTGACCAAGAAAAGTGGCACAAACACATCTTCAGGTAAGGGTGCGAAGCTGAAGGAGGAGTATTTGATTAAACCAAAATTCTCACTGCCTACTTCGAGGATGCCGTCCACCAGAACACGGGTTCGATGCTCGGCCATCCACGACAGCAGATCATAGATCAACTGGTGCTTTGTTCTGGCAGCATTGATTCGATAGCCGACGAGATTGGCCAAGTCATGAAGATCGGCCAAACTCTTGGTATGAAGGTCGTTTAGGGAGATCTCTATTGGGAAAGGTGGCTCCGCTTGAGGCGCTGATGTTCTTTCGGCGAAAGAGGGACGCTCTGTCACTTCTTGAGCGCTGTCGGAGGATTCATTCGCAGGTTCCGTGCGAATCATCTCTCTCACCGCAACGGGTGCTGGCTCGGAGAGTTCGACCGAAGGAGCCACAAGTGGCTTTTCCATCGAATCAGAAAGTGCTTCAGGGGGGGCGGTTAAGTTCATGCTGGCCGAATCTGTTTTCCCAGCGTCAGCGCCTGATCCAAAAAAGCTCTGAGGTCACCATCATTCCAGATGACCACGTCCGCTTTTTCAATCTTGGCCTCAATGGTCCATTGGGAACCAAGCAGCCCGTGAGCGGTATCTTGGTCGAGTCCCCGAATTTCCATCAAGCGCCTAATCTGCACCGTTTGGCTGGCAGCCACTACGATGATCAGATCCGCTTCTACTGTAGAGCCAATCTCATAGTAGAGCGGCACTTCCGCAAGGAAAACTTCGGCACCCTGCGCCTTAGCCTCTAACCTCGATCTTTCCAGCGATCGTAGCACAGGAGGGTGGAGGATCGCTTCAAGGTCTTGTCTTTTTCGTGCATCCTTGAACACAAGGTCTCGAAGCGCGCTTTTAGAGATCGTTCCATCAGGATTCAAAATCTGAGTTCCAAAAGCTTGAACCAAAACGACCTGGGTTTCCCGATCGGCCATTAGATTGGCGACCTCTCGATCACAGGAAAAAATGTGCAACGCGCTTCCCAAATGCGAAGCGAGCGTCTGAATGAAGATGCTTTTCCCGCAAGCAGCTCCTCCAGTGACGATCCATGATTTCATAAAAAAAAACAGGAGGCCGGTTTAGCCTCCTGTCTTAACATGAATCAAAGTGTGTTAGTTGCCAACAGCTGGCAGAAGAGGATTGGCCTGATCGGCTCCCTCTTCGCTAGAGCCACCTGAGCCCTGAAGCTTGATGCGCTGTCCAGCTGGATCGATGAGGCTTGCTGTCACGAAGATCATAAGATTGCGCTTGAAGTGATCTTCAACTTCCGAGCGGAAGGCACGACCGACAAAAGGAAGGTCGCCAAGCACAGGAACTTTGTCCTCAACATCTTGCACGTCCTCACGAATCAAACCACCCAAGGCCACCGTTTGACCATCCCAAACCGTAACCGATGTCTTGACTTTACGTGTAGAGAAAATCGGCTGGTTGATGATGTTCGGGGTCAGTTCGAGACGGCTTGAGGGAATCGTGCCAAGAAGGTTGCCGAAAATGTCGAGGATCGGCACGTTCGGAGACACGCTGTAGATCGGACTGCCATAGTTGATGTAACCATCAAACTCCGTGACTTCAGGGGCGAGATTCAAATCAATGGAACCATTCTCACCAATCACAGGGTCAACTTCCATGCGCACACCGACTGGACGCATCTCGAAGGCTGTTGGTGTTGTTGGAGTCACTGGAATCGAAACAATCGTTGTTCCGCCGCCACCACCACCACCGCCGCCACCACCACCACCGACGTTGGTGGGGATCTGTGGAGGATCAAATTCGGTAGGATAGATGAATTCGCGAACAACTTCGACCGTGGCAGGCTGACCGCCTTTGGTGGTGACGCTTGGAGCACTCATGAGGTCAACTCCTTTGCGCTGCGACAAAGCACGCATCACAACACCGAACTGAGGATCAGTAAAAATACCCGCGAGGGAAAGGACTCCGGGAGAAACGGTATCAGATGTTGCATCCAGCGAATTGAACAAAGAGTCGATGCTATCACCACGGATCGCACGAGAGCCACTTCTGAGGCCACGGGTTACAGGGGAAATCTGTCCATTGGTGACAAGATCGGCGATCGAACCTGTGTAATTGACGCGGCCACCCCAGTTACCATTGGTGCCACCACCGACTTGAAGATTGTCAGCATTGACGCCAAGGCCGCCAAGCAACCAGTCAAAACCCAGTTCATCTGTGTTTTTCTGGGTCACTTCGACAAATTTTGTGGTCACGTAAACCTGCTTGGTGATTCGGCCAATGATCGAGTCCACAAACGCTTCGACCAGATCCAAGTTGGGCTGGGTGTTTTTGACGATCAGCTGCGAAGTCACCTTGTTGAAGACCGCAGTAGCGCCCTCGGGGAAGGCAATACCTTGGCTCGTTAGGATCTCTTTAGCGTTTTGGCGCTTAATTAAACCAGAAGCTGCGGCAGGGGCAGCGCCGCCTGCTGCGAAGGGATCAGCTGCTGCCGCAGGAGCCGCTGCATCACCACCACCACTGGTCATGGTTTCGAAGTCAGGTGGAACTTTGTAAATGCGTGTGAATTGCTCTGTGGTGGTTTCTGTGACGGGCACAATCAATACTGCGAAGGGCTCCACTTTGAACTTCATGCCAGCTAGTTCGGTAACATAGCGAAGAGCTTCCATCATTGGCACATCCTTCAGATCAAGACTGATGGAGGCTGTCGGGGCATTTTCACCTGCCTTGAGGATGATGTTGACACCCTTACGAGCTGGGTCGGTCTCAAAGGTATCCAAGTCGCGGCTTTTGACACGAAGGAACTCGACTGCTTCATCGATGCTAGCACCTGAGAATTGAACCTGAGGGAAGACGATCTTTTGCATCTTCTGGCTCAAGTAAACTGTGGGAGCTTTGCTGCCGCCCGATGTTCCTTCAACCTGGAATCCTTTGACTGGTGGCTTGTGCTCCCAAGCTTCAGTCACCATGTTGATCATGCGAATGCGATTGTGATCATAAGCCGTCTTGAGGTAGTCAGCGCGCTTACGCTCTGCGTTTTCCATTCCACGGCGAGCCGCCGTGTTATAGGGGTCTATGCGAAGCACATCTTCATATTCCTCAAGCGCCTTGTCATAGTTACCAATCTCAACTGAGCTGTTGGCAGTCACAAGACCCTTCTGAACTTTACCCACGTTTTCAACATGCTCAGGAGTCAGTGCTTGAGGCCAGCGATCAGGATCATCCAACTGACTCACAAGAAGCTGTGCTTTTTTGTGACCAGGCACGGCAGCAAAAGCCTCGTCTATGAGTTTTCTGGCAGCCACGTAATCGCCAGCAGCAACTTTCTGACGACCCACCGCTACAGAGCAGTCTGCAAACTTCAGATTAGCGAGATCTCGCCAGTCTTGGATGAAAGGCGCGTTGGGCAACTGGTCGAAAATTTCCTTGGCTGAGCGATACTGAGAAAGCGCACCATCGAGATCGCCTTGAGCAAAGAGTTCATCACCACGTTGCATGGCTTTCTGCGCATCCTGAATACGTGCAAGCCGCCTCGAGATCTCACGTTCTGCAATACCTGGAACGCTGGAAGCATCACTAGCACCTTCGCCCGCAAGAGCATTCGTTTGATATGCCACAGGCATCGCAGCGGCGATAATCCAAGCGAGAGAGGTTTTTTTTCTTTTCATTCGGGAGATGGTGATCATGGACACAGTCTGAAAAAATTGGCAAGAAGTTGGATTGTTTAGCAAGAAGCCGAAGGTTTTGGCGAGATGTTTTTTGTTTTTTTTAGTCAGCCTTTTTTGATCGTGATGGTTTCACCATCTGGCACCCCACCCTTCACTGGTACGATCACAGCATCTTGTTCACTGACAGACAATAGTTTAAAGGTCACACCAAGGCCTGGCAGTTGGAAGGTTTCTCCTTCACGAACTTTTCTCTGTTCGGGGGTTCCAATTCTGAATTCGAATTCTGCTTCGTAATCAGCAAGATTGGTTTCTTGTCCACGAACCAACACAAACTCTTTTTGGGTTGAGATATCCAAGCACTTCAACTCGGAAACATCAGTCTCGAGCTGAGTGGTTGGGTTCTTCATGACTTTTTGGGCAAAAACCAATGCCTTGAACCGAATCACACCTTTATCGAAGCCATATTCATCACCCGGTGAGACGAACTTGCTGGCCCGTGGCTCGGGGGCGATACGCTGCACTTGATAAGGCGGCGTGCTGCTATTGAGCTTGATGATGTAATCGTGACTGATGCGTTGCTTCAGGAACAATTTACGGGTCACTGGAGGGTGCTCGCGCTCGTCTTTGGGATTGGTCTTTGCTTCGAATTCCTCCTCGTTGCTAAATCCATCATTGTCTGGATCTAAAGCACCTACGTTGGGCGACTCAATGTTGGGCAAGTCGTTCTTCACCAAGAACTCATTGCTCATCGGGGGACGCAACACAGGCTCTGTGACCTGAAGGTCAAAAAGCTGATCTCCTTTTTGAAGCAACAGAATCGATTTATTCAGCGGCACAGGCTTGCCATTGATAACTGGAGAAACCCAGCTGGCTTTCTCCATCAGCCTTTGCAAGACAGAGTTTACTCGCTCAGTGGGTGGAGGATTCAGGTTGTTGGGAGAAGCGCCTGGTTGGAGGGCTAATCTTTCCTGCAATTTGGGACCGTCGATGATGGTGAAGGCAATCATGCCGGCCGCAAGAACCGCTGCGATAATGAGCAGGTTCTTCTCGTAGTTGCCGTTTTTCTTCTGCATGGAGATGGATTGGGGTGCGTGTCAGCTGAAGGCGAACCACTCAGCGTTGAGCTGCAGCAGCGGTTTGTGGGTTGAGGAACTTCACAAGATCAATTTCGAGGAATGCTCTCAGGTACTCGCGACCGAGCACCACTTGTGAATCAGGGGCAGCAGGAGCAAGTCCAGGCTTGGCGTCAGTCTCGCCACTAGGGGCTGAAGGAGCTGAAGATTCATTACTAACTGCAGGCTCGGTTGCATCGGATGGCGCACTGCCCTGTGCAAGGCGAGCTGGACCTATCTGGGATTCGTTTTCGATGCGGACGAGCTTTGCCACCGTGAAAAATGGCATCTCCGAAGGGCTGGCGAGAGAACTGAGCAGTGTCTGAATTGCTGACTGATCCGCACGCACAGCCAGTCTCACTTGCTTGCGCTCAGTGATACTGACGGTCTGAGCCGCAGAAGGTTTAGCAACGCCACCTTTAGCTTTACTTTTTGAGGAAGAGGAACGCGGCTTTTCAGATTCACTTTTTTCTGCCGTCAAAGGCGAGCGCTCCAGCATGATGAGTGACTGCGCTCCACTCTTGAGCACGAGTTTCACAATCTCTTCAACGGCATCCAAATAACTCGAGAGCTCGGCCGCCACCTGATCGGATTTAGGCAACTCGCTGGTATATTGGTCGAATGCGAGGTTGAACTCCGCAGGCAGCTTGCCGCCGCCCAGCTTTTTGATTTCTGCGATACGACTCTTCAGCTTGGCCTGAAATTCTGTGTTGGTGGTCGGCTTATCCTCGGGCTGAAGCTTGTAGAGCACCAGCGAGAGTTTGCCGACCGCAGATTCATACGCCTGAACGAGTTGTTGTTTTTGGGCAAGATTATCTTCCGTAGGAGCAAGAGCGGTCGATTTCAGTCGGGAAAGACTGATGTTCACCATATCAAACTCTTCCTGCGCCGCCGTAGCTCCCGACCATGCATTGAAAAGCATGACGCCGAGTCCGATCACACCTGCCCCAGTCAGTCCGAGAACTGCTGCGGGCCCTTTGTTGTCTTGTATCCAGCTCATCAGTCTTTGAAGTTCATGCTCTGCTTGAGGGGCAGCTCAATTTTGAATGTGTAGGCATAGCGGTCTTCCTCGACACCACTTTGCGCGCTAACGTATTGGGCGCGTTTCTCTTCGAAGTCAGCGATCTCAAACCAAGGCAACTTCGCCAAGGCTGATGCAAATTTGTAAACGATTTGTTCACCCTCGTCGTTCTTGCGATAGAGGCCTTGGAGGCGAACGCTATAAGCCGTCGCGCCACCAGCAGCCGCCTCCTCTTTCTTTTCACCCGAGGACTCCTGACCTAGCAGCGCTGGGGTGATGGAATTGCCATTTTTGAGCGGTTCAACTAAGGTGAGCCAGATCATGTCGTTCTCAAACTTAGCGTTCAAATCCGTCAGCAACCGAACCCAAAACGAACGTTCAGCGACCGCCTGTTCGAGCTGCTCACTCAACGAGGCATACTGGCCTTGACGTTGTTCCAGAGCAGAAATCTGGCCGGCGAGGTTCTTCAAACGTGCATTTTCGGCACTCATGCCCGCGAGCTTGTCACGCACGGCTCTTTCCGTGTTCTGGAAATAGAAGATGCCAGTGCCAAGAGCTGCCCAGAAGAGCAGCATTCCCACCATCAAAATCGGCATGCGGCGGGCTGCATCTCGCGCATTCGCCACCTTGGTGGGCACAAGCTCTACCTCACATGGAACACCACTGGAAGAGCGGAGAGCGAGTCCGACCAACTCTCCGAGAAAAGGGGCGTCTGCAGCGGCGGCATCCGCATTCAGGCCGCGATCAACCTGCACACCGCGAAGAGGATTGAAGATCTCCACAGGCAGCTTCAACTTTTCTTCCAGGAAGGCAACCATGTTGCCAAGCAATGCACCACCACCACTGATGAAAACGCGCTTGGGCTGAGATCCACCCTGTTGACTGCGGTAGAAAGTGATCGTGCGCATGACCTGCGTATGCAGATTCGAGGCTGCATTACGGATCACCTTCGACAAGGCTGCAATTTCAGGGTCATCGTGATCCTGCACAGCGCCGCCAGGAGCAACAAAACCACGATGGATTTTCTGGGTTTCCGCCTCGGCAAAACCGATGCTGAATTCCTTGGCAATTGCCGAGGTAATGGAGGCTCCCCCCACCAAGAAGTTGCGGATGAAGAAACGACCGTTTTCGACAAAAAGCATGTTCGTGGACCGAGCACCTAGGTCAATGAGCACCGCAGGCTCATCAACATCTGGGTAGCTGTAACGAAAAGCGTTGTAGAGCGCGAGAGGCGCGACATCTACTCCACTCGTGGCGAGTTTAGCTAGGGCGACTTGATCGTCGATCTCATCCAAAGCATCGGACTTCATGGCGACTAGCACGACTTCCGTTTCAATGCCGCCCTCAGAGGCAAATTCGTAGTCCCAGACCACTTCATTGATCGGGAATGGCACATTCTGACGCGCCTCAAATTCAACGATTTGGGCAACACGATCTTCCTGCACGGGTGGCAGTTTGACAAAACGACTAAACACCGTGTGACCCGCCACTGCGTACCAGACAGCAGAGGACTTCAGCTTGAGGCGAGTGGCCAGCTCTTGAATGCCTATTTTTAGCTGTGGAATCCGAGTGGCATCCACGGTCGGATCACCAGCCATCTCCACAAATTCGTATTTCTTGAGCACCAAGTCGCCTCCGGACTTGGAGAATAAAGCTCCTGAAAGCCGCTGGGAACCCAGGTTCAGGACTGCAATGCTTTTGCTGTCTGCCATGCTGTTATTGATTGATTCTAAGCTATCGGTGGAGCCGCTGAGGTCTTGCTATAGCACCCAGGACTTATTTAGCTTTCGTGGGCAGGTCGTAGTCGCCCCAAAGAATGTCGAAAGGCGTTTCTTTGCGGCTAAGAACGGCATTCTCTGTCACCTCAAAGCTATCGGTCTTTTCCCACCAACGTCCTGGGATAGTCGTTTCTCCAGCCACGACAGTGCCATCAACAACCACCTCGACCGCGGCAGCTTTCACATCGGAGTTGGTGAAGCCATCTTTGCCCAGAACTCGGCGCAGTGTTGCGGGATTGATATATGCGAGAGCATGGCAACGCTCCCCCGCTGGAATATCCAGATAATTGATGGAGCCCTTCAGCATCGGATACTTGCCATCCTTTGTCTGCGTGTTCATTGCGACAAAGTAATTGATCGTCATTGAAGAAAGGCTGCCTTTCCGTCCACCCTCAGCTGCTGGCAGAGTCACGGCGAGCTCAGTATCGAATTCGAGCCATTCTTTCGGGCGCCAATTGCGGTTCGGTGTATTTGCCGCCTCAAACATGGGGGTTTGAATGCTAGACACCTTAGGCGAGCTGATCTTCACCCTGGCAGCAGGGCCACCTGACTGCGCCTGAAGGTAAGAAGCAACGCAGCACAATACGGCGAGGATAGAGAGAGACGACTTCATGGTGGGACGGGGGGGAGTCACAGCTTCGGCACGGTGGGTTGTTGGCACGTGAGCGCACGTGATTAATTATCTTTTTATTCTCAAACCAGCTCTGGCATCAAGATTTGATTGCAAGAAAGTCACGAAAATAAGCGACCGTTCGGCTGATACCCTCCTCAAAGGCGATTTTAGGCTCCCAGCCGAGTAGCTTGCGGGCAAGTCCAATATCGGGCTGACGAACCTTTGGATCATCTGTGGGCAGCTCTTTATGGATGATCGGCAAATCTGTGCCGGTATGCTTCAGAATCTCCTGTGCGAACTGGAGCACGGTCATTTCCCGTGGATTGCCGATGTTCACAGGCTCGTGGTAGTTGCTTTGCGAAAGGCGGTAGATGCCATCGATCAGGTCAGAGACATAACAAAAACTGCGTGTTTGCGAGCCATCACCAAAGACTGTCAGCGGGTTCCCCTGCAATGCCTGGCCGATGAAGGCAGGCACCACACGTCCATCTTCTAGTCTCATGCGTGGGCCATAGGTGTTGAAAATGCGCACGATCTTCGTATCCAGCCCGTGCGCCCGATGATAGGCCATGGTCATTGCTTCGGCGAAGCGCTTGGCCTCATCGTAGCAGCCACGGGGACCGATGGGATTCACATTTCCCCAGTAGGTCTCTTTTTGCGGATGCTCCAGCGGATCACCATAACATTCGCTGGTCGAAGCGATCAGAAAGGTTGCGCCCTTTTCCTTAGCCAAACCTAATGCATTGTGAGTCCCCAGGGAGCTCACCTTCAGCGTCTGGATCGGGATTTGCAGGTAGTCGATGGGCGAGGCTGGTGAGGCAAAGTGGAAGATCAAATCCACACGGCCGGGCAAGTAGATGAACTTCGTGACGTCATGATTGATGAAATCAAAGTCTGCATTGCCCGCCAGGTGCTCAATGTTGCGCACATTGCCTGTCACTAGATTGTCCATGCCGATCACCCGATAGCCTTCTGTCAGCAGGCGGTCGGTCAGATGTGATCCGAGGAAACCGGCAGCTCCGGTGACGACAGCAGTTTTTTTGGCAGACATGGGCAGAAAGGTTGGAAGGGGGGCGAGTCTGCGGCTTTTCCCCCAGTTCGCAAGCACTCACTCCACGAACACAATCTTCACCCGCATTTTCCTGGCGCTAGCCTAACTCTGTGTTGCCGATACTTTGCTGATTGCACAGCTACAGCATCCATCGTCTCAACGATCCATGACTCCTTATTTAGGAAAATCAATGCCACTAAAAATCATACCTAACCTATCTTATCACAAACACGAGCATCAATCATACTCATTCCTGCATCATGGCTACGCCACACTCACACCTTTGAATTAAGGAGGCATTGATCGGACTTGCCCGTTTGGGCGTTGTTGCCAACGCTAGATTTATTAACCTCCAAAGGGCATTTCGTACCTGGAATTAGCATCTTTGTATACCGTTGGCGATTTGTAGCTCGATGGGTGGCCACCGGGTAGGCGGTGTAGGCCTAGCCTGAGATTCGGCCCAGATTGGCGGACCATGCAGCTTTTACTCACCAAATCAGGAAATGATATGGAAGATAAGGGCTGGTCTATACAGACTTCCTTATGATGAGTCTAGTTCAGGGCACGTGGGGATAAGAGTGAAGTCACAAAGGGTTCAGAGAAAGTCACTGCGCGGGGTTGAATCGCGCACAAGAATCGAGCTGCGTGCGCGCTTGCTTGTCATGACTCGATTCACTGTTTCTCTGATTTGTTTGTGGTTGGTTGTGGTCTCTCCCCTGCAGGGACTCGATCTGCCGGTGCGTGTGACTCTAGGGGGCAGTCCGGGTGCATATGCAGTGGCGGATTGGAAGCGAGACTGGCCAGGCTGTGCGTTTGAGGATGGGGTGAAGGAGGGGCATGTGAGCCTACTGAAACAGGCGGGGGTGCCTTGGCTGCGTGTGGGCTATGTGCCAGGGCAAATTGGGCCGGAGAAGGGTGGAGCTGGCTGGCGATGGCCGATCGGCACGCAGGAGGCAGCGGAGTTACGCTATATGCTGCGCTTTAGCCCGGACTTTGACTTTGTGAAAGGTGGTAAGCTGCCAGGGCTGTGCGGGGGTCCGGAGAATGTGAGCGGGGGGCGCCCGGCGGATGGGACGAATGGATTTTCCGCACGTCTGATGTGGCGGCGTGAGGGACGAGGCGAGGCCTATGTGTATCATAAACATCAGCCAGAAAAGTATGGGGAAAGCTTTGCCTTTCCTCCAGATTTTCGCTTTCCAAGAGGAGAGCCCATCGGGGTACGCATCGCGGTCTGGATGAATGCGCCGGGTCGGCGCGATGGAAGACTCCGGGTGTGGATCACGCTACCGGGCCAGTCGGAACGCCAAGTAGTGAGGCACGATGACCTAGAATGGCGCTCGGTGGCGACCTTTGGCGTAGATGGTCTGTATTTTGAGACTTTTCACGGCGGTAATGATCTATCCTGGGCACCGCAGCGGGCCTGCTACGCGGACTTCACGAGTCTGCAAGTTGATGTCCCAGAGGGGGGTAAATCGCGCCCTTGAGTCCAGCGTGGGCCACAGGTATCGCGGGAGCATGCTCGCCATGCGCCTTCTTTTTTCTGCCCTCACCCTGCTGCAAACCTCCGTCGTGGCGCTGGACCTGCGCCTACCGACAGACAATGAAGCACTGCTCCGGGAAGATGGTCCGGGCTACTTCCAGTTTGTGGACCGAAACTTTGAGGGCCAGGTAAGCTATCCATGGCAAGGGGGGCAGTTTGGCTTCTGGCGCGATCCGCGTCGCACGGGCACTGGGATCGCCTACGCACGTTTTCATGAGGGCATGGATGTGAAACCGCTGCTGCGCGATGAGCACGGTGATCCGCTAGACGAGGTGCGGGCGATTCTACCTGGTGAGGTGGTCCACACGGCTCCGCCAGGGAAGAGTAATTACGGCAGCTATTTGGTTCTGCGCCACGATTGGGGCGAGGGGCCGTTTTTTTCCCTCTACGCACATCTGCGGGCCTATCGAGTGACTTTGGGGCAAAAGGTAGCCGCCGGCGAGACCATCGCACTCATGGGTTACACGGGCAGTGGCATCGACCAACGCCGCGCACACCTGCATGTGGAGCTGAATATGATGCTGTCGCACAACTTTGAGGCGTGGTATCAGCTAGGTTTTCGCACACCGAACCATCACGGTATGTACAATGGAATGAACCTGCTGGGCCTAGACCTCCAAGCGCTGTACTTAACCCACAAGAGGCAACCGAAGCTTTCCGTGGCGGGCTGGGTGCAGCAGAGTGCGGCCCAGTTTGAGGTAACAGTTCCAGGCTCGGCGCAGATGGAACTGCTAGTGCACTATCCCTGGCTGTTGACTGATACGACGGCGGGTCGCCCGCCAAGCTGGAAGATACGCTGCAATGCCTGGGGCCTGCCGCTAGCGGTCACGCCCGGCACGATGGTGACGAGCGGCGCAGAGCTGAGCTGGCTGGAAAAAAGCAAGATACCGATGTATTACCGCACCCGAGGCCTTGTGAGCAACAATGGCAAGCTGACCGTGGAGGGTCTGCGCTTTGTGCAACTGATGGCGGGGATGTAGGGGGAGAATTCTTGGTTATTTGTTCTTGGTTCCTCGTTATTCAGGCCTTTTTCTGTATTCTGCATTTCCCGTCATGATCCTCGCTCTCGAATCTTCTTGCGATGAAACCGCAGCTGCCCTGTGCACGGCGGAGGGCGAGGTCATGGCAGCGACGGTGGCCTCACAAATCGACATCCACCGACGCTATGGCGGGGTGGTTCCTGAGGTGGCCTCTCGGAATCACATCCTGCACGTGCGAGCGCTGGTGGAAGAGGTGCTGACAAAGGCGGGCGTACGACTGGCAGAGGTGGAGGCCTTTGCCGCGACCAGTGGGCCTGGTTTGGTCAGCAGTCTGCTCATCGGCACCAGCATGGCGAAGGCGCTGGCAGTAGCAGAAAAAAAACCCTTTCTGGCGGTGAACCATATGGAAGGCCACTTGCTGTCCCCTTTCATGGCAGGAAATGGACCTCCACGCCCCAGTGTGGCACTGATCGTGAGCGGTGGGCACACGATGCTGGTCCATATGACCGAGGTGGGAGCCTACCGCCTGCTGGGACGCACGCGCGATGACGCGGCGGGAGAGGCTTTTGACAAAATCGCCAAGATGATCGGCCTACCCTACCCTGGTGGGCCGGAGATTGACCAACGCGCCGCACTGGGCAGGCCAGATGCGCACGGCTTTCCACGCAGCTTTCTGGATGGGCGAAGTTTGGAGTTCAGCTTCAGCGGCCTGAAGACGGCAGTGCTGTATGAGCTACCCAAGCTGAACCTCAATGATCCAAAGACACTGGCGGATATCTGCGCGAGCGTGCAGGAGGCAATTTGTGAGGTGCTGGTGGAAAAGCTGGTGCTGGCAGCGCGGTTGACCGGCGAGACACTGGTGACTGTGAGTGGCGGTGTGAGCTGCAATCGGGGCCTACGTGCGAAGCTACAGCAACGCTGCGCGGAGGAAGGATTGACGCTGCTGCTGGCACGACCAGACCTCAGCACGGACAATGCCGCAATGATAGCCTATACAGCAGCGCAGCGTTTCCGGCGCGGTCAAACGTCCGCGCTGGAAGCAGATGTGGACCCGAACCTACCTTTAGTAACCTGACACGGGACGCCGAGTCCGCTTCAGGCCATGGTTTTGCGCTCCTGACTCAGTCCCATTTTACGATACAGCGTGGCGATGCTGACGCCTAGCATTGAGGCTGTCTTTTCCCGAGAGCCGTTGTTGTACTTCAAGGTTTCGTTGATGAAAAGACGCTCTTGGCCACGGATGAAATCGTCCAACGTGGAGCCGATGGGCAACTGCGTTGTGGCCCCATTTCCATGAGAGGATGCTACCTCCACCTGCTGTGTGACCTTGGTCGGCAGATCGCTCGGACGGATGCGGTCACCCTCAGCAAAGGCGCAAGCGCGCTCCACGGCATTGCGGAGTTCGGAAATATTGCCAGGCCAGGGATACTTTTCCAAGAACTCCTGTGCATAGCTATCGATGCCCTTGGGCTTGCTATCGGTCCTCTCCGCAAGGTCTTTAAGGAAGTGCTCCACCAGCGGCTTGATGTCTACACAACGGTCGCGCAGGGGTGGAATTTTCAGTGGGACCACGGAGAGCTTGTAGTACAAGTCCTCGCGAAAGAGGCCTTTTTTCGAGGCTTCCTCCAAGCAAATGGTCGTGCTAACCACGAGCCTGAAATCACCCGCGTTCGGGTTCCAGGCACTGCGACGTGCCATGGTCTCTTCGAGGAAAGTGCTGAGCTGTGCCTGGATGCGTGGCGGCAACACATGGATCTCGGCCAAATGCACGGTGCCGCCACCTGCTCGGCTGAAGATGCCAGACTGCGGACTGCCAGCATGACCAAAGAGCTCGCCTTCTAGATTCTCCTCCGGTAGCGCACTGCACTGCAATTCTTTGAAGGGGGCGTGGCTCCGGCGGCTAGCCTCATGCAGCGCCCTGGCCACCATGTGTTTCCCCACGCCGAATTCCCCTTCGAGTAACACGGGGCTGTCATTGTCAGCGACGCGTCGCACAATCTCAAAGATGCGCTGGATAGCATCGCTGTGACCAATCAATTTTGAGGCGAAGCTGCTGCGCAGGGCAGACACAGCCGTGGGCGTCACAGGCTTAGTCTGAGCCTTGCCTTGCTGCGCCAAGGCATGATTCACTGTTTTGATTAGATCTCCCAAATCAAACGGCTTGGTGAGGTAATCGAACGCACCGAGGCGCATGGCCTCTACCGCCGTCTCGACACTACCGTGGCCAGTCACCATGATAACAGCAGTTTGAGGAAAATGCTCTCGACACAGGCTAACCAGGTCGAGTCCATTCACATCACCGATTCTCAGATCCACAATCACCAGATCGGGCTTCTGCGCGTGAAGGGTGTTGATGCCATCCTTCCCCGATGTACAGCCGAAAACCGTGTGCCCGGCCGTACGACAGAGCTTGCTCATCAGTTCAAGGATCGCAGCCTCATCATCTATGATTACTAGCTTTGCCATAACATCTTGTGAATTTGAGTATCAAATTTGACTATTAAATATGGTAAAATATAAACCACAAGGCGTCAATATGGACTTGCTTACCACTTTCAGGGAATTCACCGCTAAATAATTCCCATAGTTTTGATGATCAAGGTTATGCAACCTCATCCCAAACCAAAAACCAGAATTGGCGCCCAACGACAAAGACTTTTGTTTTTTTATTGTAATTTTACAAATTACAATGGCACTTGGGCTATTTCTTAATTTTTGCTTTATCCTTGCCCCTCGCCTTTCGTTGCTGAATCAGCGGCCAATCCTCATGATCCTGTCTTGAGCTACGCAGCAACGCCTCTGCCCGTGCGACTTGCTCAGGCTTGGCTGCTGCTAGATTTTGGCTTTCGGCGGCATCCTGAGATAGATCATACAATTCAACAGGGCTCTCGGGACCATTTCGCACCGCCTTCCAATGTCCATCAAAACGCACCGCCTGAAGCGAGGTGCCTTCATGCAATTCCCAGTAAAATAGCTGGCGTGGCGGCATTGGCTGTCCCTGGAGCAATGGCAACACTGAAATCCCATCCGGCTGAAAGCCAGCAGGTAGTGTGGCCCCAGCCAGCTCGGCAGCGGTGGGTAGGAAATCCCAAAATGCCCAGGGCTGCTCGCTCACCCGCCCCGCAGGCACGGTACCAGGCCAGCGGGCGATACCGGCCTGCCTCAACCCGCCTTCATAGAGGCTGCGTTTATAGCCCCGCAGGCGACTGCCCATGCTTTGGTCAAAGAGTTGGCCAACCTCAGACTTCGGATCGAAGGAAGCACCGTTGTCCCCCGAAAAGAGCACTAGCGTCTGATCGTCGATCTTCTGTTCCTTGAGTAGCTCCAACAGACGTCCGACATCGCGATCCAGCCGACTGACCATGGCGGCGTAGGTCTTTTGGAGCGGCGTCCAGGGCTTGTCACGGTAGGGATTAAGGTCATCAATCTCGAACTTTCCATGCGGTAGTGTGATCGCGTAATAGAGGAAAAAAGGCCCGCTTGCTTGCGCACGCACCCAGGTTTCCATCTCACGCTGGATCAAGTCCTGTGCGTAAGTTTTACCATCCAAGTCGAGACGGCGATCATTGTCCCAAAGATAGCTAGGGAAGTAGCTGTGGGCATGGCGCTGGCAGTTGTAGCCGAAGAATCGGTCGAAGCCCTTCTTCAATGGACTGCCAGAGGTGTCGAACATACCCATGCCCCATTTCCCATAACAGGCCGTGGCATAGCCGGCGGACTTCATCACCTGTGCCACCGTGAGTGTCTCGGCAGGCAGGGGCTTTTGGCCCTCGGGCTGAACCTCACGATTGGCACGGATGGGACAGTGACCGGTATGCAGGCCTGTCATCAAGCTGGAGCGCGAAGGCGCACAGACACTGGTGCCAGAGTAAAGCTGGGGAAAACGGGTGCCTTCCGCCGCCATGCGATCCAGGTGTGGTGTCTGAATCAGCTTCTGGCCGTAGCAGCCTAGATCGCCCTGAGCGAGGTCATCACAAAGGATGAAAATGACATTCGGTCGCTCGGCGGTAGCATGCAGCCATACGGAAACCAGGGCGAGAAGAAGCGTGCGCAGCAACATGAGGAAACGAGAAACGCTGCCTGGAGGCGAAACTGACAGGAAACACGCGCAAGCTCAGCGGCCATTGATCCGCCAAGTCTCCGCTATCTCCCGCAGTCGCTGACGCACCGCAGCCAGTCCATTGAGACGTGTCGGAGAAAGCACTTTCAGCAGCCCGCATTTTTCCCAAAGCTCTGGCTCCACGGCAGCGATCTCAGCAGGCAAAGCCTCACTGTAAAGGTAACAGAGAATCGCTACCAGCCCGCCCACCATCGGGCTATCGGCCGCACAACGAAAATGCGCCCTACCTGCGAGCAGTGAGCCATGGACCCAAACTCGGGACACACAGCCGGGCACGAGCAGAGCCTCGACGCGCTCCGCTTCGGGCAGCAGCACCCGTGGCACATAGCTGATGAGCGCGGCGAGGCGCTCATGCGGGGTGTCGATGAGATTCAAGTCCTCGATCAACTGAGTCTGACGATCGTTCAAATTCATAGGCTGCAAGCTCTCATGACTTCATTTGCCGAGCAATCCACCGCCAATGCCCTTCAGCAGGTCGAGCCCCTTTTCGGCGGCATGCCCGGCCTTTTTCAGCGCCTCTCCCGGCTGAGTCACAGCCTCCGAGGCTCCTTTTAACACCTCGCCGGGCTTCTTGGCCAAGTTCTCGCCCAGCAGTGGCTTGAGCAAAGTCTCCCCGGTCTTGCCAGCTAGGTCGGCAGGTGCATTAAGGATCGCTTTTCCCGCAGCACTGAGGAGCCGTTCAGAGAGATCTTCCTCCGGTGCATCCACCGTGCCTGAGATACGCAGCGGCGTCCAGACCATACCTGCAGGTGAGCCAGCACGACTGGCCGTGAAAACATGCTGCTCTGCGCCCGGAATCCAGCGCAAGGCCTCGGGAGTGACCCCGAAAAAAAAGCGCCCATCGAGGCGGCTGTCTTGGATGGTCAGATCGCCCTCCATCCGCATCAGGCCTGCTGATTGCACGACGACTTTTTCGAACTTCCGTATCTGCCCAGAGCCGCTGACCTGGGCCTGAGCGATGTCAAGCACGAGGCGCTTGAAGCGATCCACGCGGGTAAAGGTGGCGAGTTGGTTCAGCACGGGCAGCGCGGTTAGCACCGCATTTTTCAGTCGCACCTTTCCCGTGACCTCTGGCTCTGCAGGGCTCTGAGACTTGATGCGGAGATCACCCTCGATATCACCCGACAGGCGCAGCTTCCAATCTGGGCTGAGCAGCTCCTGCAGCGGGATGCCGACCAGCGTAGTGTCCAGCTCCCAGCGCTGCTCAGCGGGGCTCAGGCGCCCCCTGGCACTCACCTCCCCGCCCTGCGACCAGATCAGGCGAGCTGTGCTCAGACGCAGGTCCTCACGACTGAAACGCATCGTTGCGGAGTCGAGGTTCAGTTTGATCGGATGCAGAAGGGTCGGCAGCTGCACGGGCGTCTCTAGCACACCGCCCTCAACCGTCAGCAAAGTAGAGGCATCTTCTTGCTGCCAGGAGGAAAGGCGTAGTTTAGCACCTGCCAGACGCCAGGGCCCAGGATGAGTAAGAGAAAAGGCATCCACTCGGGCACCATCCACGGTGAAACGGTCCGGCAACCACCCGCGTAACCAACCGGGCAGCGAACTACCTGGAGCAGCCTCGACCTGAGGTTCTACCTCCGCAGCAGGTGGCACACGGCCCGCCGCTGCGGGCGGGGCAGTGCGGGTAACATCCAGCGAGTCGGCCCCAACCTGAACGAGACGCCACTGACGCTGACGAAAGGCGGACCAATCCAGCCCAACCTGCAAGCCTGTCATTTCTGCCTTCCAGCCCGTGGCGGTCTGAAGCGAGATGGCACGCGCAGTCACCTCATCACCGGTCCAGCGTAGAGGCGCGAGCTGCACCGTGCCCGCGAGCTTGGCACCGGCCAGGTACTCCAGCTTTGTCCGAAAGCTATCCTGCCGCAGGTAGCCGCGCACCCAATTCATGAGGACCATCGGTGCCAGCAACCAAGTGATCCCGACCAAACCGACGAGGGCTAGGCCAAGGAACCACCAGCGCGAAGCTGAGCGCGAACGATGAGAGGAACGAGCAGGCATGTTTGGCAAGGTGAAGGAAACGCCCGCACACGCAAGCGCCGAGCATCCCACCCAGGCTCGGCTTTTGCCGAAACGCCGGACTTTGTCCGGAGGCACACTAACGGGCGCATGATTCAGCGCCAAAAAAGCCAGGGAAAATTCGCTACCTGCCGCATGCTTTTCCACAAACTCACACGCGCCGGGCAGCGATGCCGTATGACAGGCCGGATCGGCATGAATCGCATAAGCCTCTGTCTCAACGACGCGGCCTGAGCAGCCCTGCCAGTGCAGCTGCAAGCCACTCAGGTCGCGAGCCACCATGAGGACATCTCGCCTAAAAAATCGCATTCGCGCCAGAAAGAGCGCGTGTTCATGCCCAGCCGTTTCAAGAGTCTTGTGTGTGACTAAACCATAGGGTACCTGACATGAGACAAGCCGCCGCAAAGATGAAAAGCCCATTGGTAGTATGCAGTGGTCCGAGCCAAGCTGCCTCGCCGCCGAGCCGCGCATACAGGCCTAGGGCGAGCTGATTCAAGGGCATCATCAACAGTGCCGGCACGAGCCAGCGGCGATATGGCAAGCCTAGCAACCAAGTACGCCCCCGCCAGCCCACAAACAGCGCCAGCAGCGTGGCTAGTGAGCCCAAAAAAAGGTGAAAATTACGCCAAAAATCAGTCGCCCCATCTCGCAATGCCAAACCAACCAGCGCTTGAACAAAAAGCACTAACACAAGCACATCCGCCCATAGACGCTCATAGAAAGCACAATGAACAGACAGCGCGATCTTCGGAGGCCGCGAAAGCGCAAGCAAGCCCAGCGTCAACACCGCCTGGAAAACGATCGACACAGCTAGCCCACCCAATACCCCATGATCCGAAGGACGCAGACCGTTCCAGAGTGACAACAAGCCCTGCAAGAGTGTCAAAAAGAGAGCCAAGGTCACCAGTCCACGGCGCGCTGGCCAATCATAAGCTAGCCAAGCAAGCAGGAGCCAAAGGAAAGAAAGGAAAAGGATCACCACCAGCGCGAGCACAACGGCCTTGTAGGCCAAAAAAAGCAAGCACCCCGTCACGAGCAGCAAGCCACTCAACTCCATGAAACTAGGGCCATGCCGCACAAACTCACGCAGGTATAGCAGGAGGACACACAGATTGATACCCAGCTGTACCAGGAACTGGCGCGCTGGGGGCCACTCAGGTCCCCAGCCCTGCACAAGACAGGTGGCCAGAACCCCTAGCAATGCAGGCAGCCACAGCCAGCCCGCCCCCTCCCCGCTCTGTGCGATAGGCGGTTGGTTAGATGGTTTCTCATGGATATCTGGCGGCATGACCCAGGCGCATACGCCAGAGCTTAACCATTGTAAATCTCTCAGCCGACCTGTGAATGTATGATGAGGGCTGCTCTGTCGCTCGATTTTAGAAATCTAGGTTCCTCCCATTGACACTAACGCTGGCCTCAGGCTCTAGGGCAAATGCCCGAGCTCCGCGATTGGTATGACACGCCCCTCTACTATGACATTATCTTCGATGCAGACACACCCCGTGAGGCAGACTTTCTCGAAGCTGTGCATCAGCGTCATGGAAGACGAGGCCGTAGTCGGCGTGTTCTGGAACCTGCATGCGGCAGTGGGCGGCTCGTGCTGGCGTTGGCAAAACGAGGCTGGAAAGTGGACGGCTTCGATGGCAACCCACAGATGCTGAACTTTGCCGAGCAACGACTCAGCAAAGCAGGATTAAAAGCGAAGCTCTGGGAAGACTGGATGCAAAGCTTCCAGGCAGGCAAACATCAACCTTACGACCTAGCGCACTGCCTAGTTAGCAGCTTCAAATATCTGCTTACCGGACGTCATGCAGCAGAGTGTTTGCGGCGTGTCGCGGATTCTCTGAAACCGGGTGGCCTATTTGTGCTTGGCGTACATCTCACCTGCTATCCAAATAATCCCAAAGAACACGAACGCTGGGAGGCTGAACGCGATGGCATCCGCGTGGTCTGCGACACACACACTTGGCCAGCGAATCCTGTGACAAGGCGGGAGGAATTGCGCACCCAGCTATGCATCACTCGGGGTGATCGCACTCATACCCAGGAGACGACTTGGCAGTTCCGAACCTACGATGCATCCCAAATGCGGAGACTACTGCGCTCAATCCCAAGCTTGGAGTTGGTGGCATGCTACGACTTCACCTACGATCTCGAGACGCCTCGGCAGCTGGATGACAGCTATTCTGACATCATTCTTATCCTTCGACGTCGATCCGCCCATCATTGAATCGGCTCGATGACACGGCACGACTCTGGCAAAAAGCGCACCCAGCAAGAATGGCCGACCTCAGGCCGCACGGTCTCTGCACCAACGCTACGCTGGGCATGTAGCCGCAAAGAACCCACACGCAGCTGCACCCTCTCATGGTCACCAAAAAAAGTCATGCTTTCTACGACAGCCTGGAAGGAATGGCTAGGATCGTTGGCCGGGGGACCCTCTTGACTCAGATGCATGCTCTCCGGACGAACCATGATGCGAACAGATTCACCGGGTTGCCAATCCCGTACCGTCTTTACGGCAAGTCGCCCTATACCCTCGACCTGCACGCGAACCAAACCACTAGGCAACATCTCCTGCACCTCAGCACTCAGAAAGTTCGCATCGCCGATGAAGCTGGCCACGAAACCCGTGGCAGGAGTCTGGTAAAGTTCCAGAGGAGCCGCCACCTGCTCGACCTGCCCCGCATTCATCACAGCGATTCGGTGGCTCAGACTCAGCGCCTCTGCCTGATCGTGCGTGACATAAACAAAGGTCGTGCCAACCTGCTGATGTAGGCTGCGAAGTTCTTGCAGCATATGCTGGCGCAACTTCAGATCCAGCGCGGCAAGAGGTTCGTCCAGCAGCAACACCTGAGGCTCATTGACCAGCGCACGAGCGATAGCCACGCGCTGTCGCTGGCCACCACTGAGCTGTAAGGGGCGCTTGTGTACATGATCCTCTAACCTCGTCAGCAATAGCATACGATCGACACTACGCTTGATCTCAGCGCGGCTCCGGCGTGCCATACGCAGGCCGAAGGCGATATTTTCCCCGACTGTCAGGTGCGGGAAAAGCGCGTAATTTTGAAAAACCGTATTCACAGGCCGACGCTCAGGCGGCAGATCGGTGATGTCTTGCCCGCCGAGCATGATGCGACCACGATCCGGCGTATCAAAACCTGCCATCAAACGCAGCAAGGTTGTCTTGCCGCATCCACTAGGACCCAATAGCGAAAAAATCTCACCACGCGGGATACTTAAGCTGACTTTATCGAGTGCAAGCTGGCGACCAAAGCTCTTGGTGACCTGGGAGATGACGAGAAAATCTTGCACGATTGCGTATGGAAAAAGAAAATCGCAACGCTGGCAATGGCAGAATCTGCCGCGTAAGACGTCAGGCAACCGGACAGCTCAGCCACACCGTCGTTGTGTTGTTTTCCGAGGCAATGCCGATCTGCACGCCCATCTGATGACATAGCATTGCTGCAATCGTCAGGCCCAGACCAAGGTGGTTGCTCGTCTTGCTCCCATAAAAGGGACGGAAAACTTGTTGTAGCTTGTCAGGACTCATCGTGGTGCCGGTATTGCTAACCAGGATATCCACACGGCGCTGTTCCAAGGGGGTGAAGACCCCTGGAGCCGCAATCTTCAACATCGCGCGTCCACCGACTAGGCCTGCAGCCTCAGCAGCATTTTTTAGAACCTCTAGCAAGACTTCTTTGAGCTTCGTGGGATCCACATTCACAGCAGGTAGGCCCTGCGTCACATCGGCCTCCAACTGCACATTATTTTTCGTAAAGGGCTCTAGCAGCGCTGCCTGCACAACTCCGAGGTATTCATTTAAGTTCAGCGACTGCGCCTGTAGCTTAGCACAGCCACCAGCACTGCGGATGCGCTCGCTCAAGTTAGAAACCCCCACAGAAGCCTCACGGATATGCTGCATGTTCTCCGAGATGCTAGCTTCCAAACCTTCCGTCATCAAAATGAGGCTGCTGAAGCCCTGAATGACCGCCAAAAGGTTATTCAGCTTATGCGTTAGTCCACGCAGCAACTCCTGATGAAAGCCTTCACTATGCTCATTACCGAGCTGAAGATGCGTGGGGAAAACGAACTGCATATCTTGCGTAGATGCGAGCCAGCTCATGCATGCGAGGCAACGCTACCGCAAGGCTATTTTGCCATTCCCGCCTGGTGTTCTGAACCTCTTGCGGCGGAACAAGCTTGCCTGGAGATGGGTACGGCTCACAAAAAGACGACTTCGACACTCCTTTCGCAGAGAACTATATCGCAACAACCGCGAATTAGCCTTAAAAATAGCATTTTCAAAAATAAACAGGTGCAAAATTTGGCTATTTGCCAAAAAAATGGCAAACTTTACCTTGCCGTTTAATCTTTTGACCGCAACTTCACCGAGAAATCGCAATTTTCACCCTTAGCACTCATGAACCCACCCAAAATGGACGGCGCTCAAGCCCTCATTAAAACTCTCGCCGACCTCGGTATCGAATATGTCTTCGGTTACTCCGGTGGCGCAGCCATCCCGATCTTTGACGCCCTCCAGACTGTGAAGACGGACATGAAGTTCGTCCTCGTTCGCCACGAACAGGGCGCGGTCCACATGGCCGACGGCTACGCCCGTGCCACTGGCAAGCCCGCTGTCGTCCTCGTCACCTCCGGCCCTGGCGCAGGCAATACGGTCACCGGCATCATGACCGCCCAGATGGACAGCGTCCCCATGATCGTTCTGTGCGGCCAGCAGGTCACTTGGATGCTCGGGAAAGATGCCTTCCAAGAGGCGGACATTTTCAACATCACGGCTCCAGTCGTGAAGCACAATTTCCTCGTCAAACAGACGAATGCCCTGCCGCGCATCGCCCGTGAGGCCTACCACATCGCCACCACCGGTCGCCCAGGCCCAGTGCTCATCGACATCCCAAAAGATATCAGTCAGGGAGCCTTCACCGGCACTTTTGATGAGCCGATGGACCTGCCAGGCTACCACCCGGAGGACAATTTCAAAATCGATCAGACCGGCATTAAGGAAGCCGCGCGGCTGCTCGCCACAGCGAAGCGCCCAGTCATCCTCGCCGGTCAGGGCGCGATGATCGCCCGCGCCGACAAAGAACTCATCACTCTGGCCGAGACTCTCGGCTGCCCGGTCACTACCACCCTGCTCGGCAAGGGCGTCTTCCCAGAAACGCACCCACTTTCGCTCGGTATGCTCGGCATGCATGGCACCGCCTACGCAAACAAGGCGATGGTCGAGGCTGACCTCATCTTCAACGTCGGCTCCCGCTTTGATGACCGGATCATCGGCAAGCCGCATATGTTTGGCCGCAACGCCAAGATCATCCACATCGACATCGACGCTGCGGAGTTCAACAAGATGATCAAAGTGGACGTCGCGATCAGAGGCGACGCCAAAGCCGCGCTGCGCGATCTCCTTCCCCATATTGAAAAACTGCCCACCGAGGATTGGCTGGCACACCTCGATAGCTACAAGAAGAAATTCCCGCTTAGTTATAAAAAACAGGGCGGCCTGCGCATGCAGCAGGTTATCGACGAATTCTACACGCTCACCAAGGGGAAGGCTATCATCACCACCGACGTCGGCCAGCACCAGATGTGGGCCGCTCAGTTTTACAAAAACGACGAGAGCTACCACTGGCTCAGCTCCGGTGGCGCCGGCACGATGGGCTTCGGTTTCCCCGCAGCCATCGGCGCCCAGCTCGCCTGCCCGGACAAGCTCGTCGCTTGCGTCGTCGGCGATGGCGGCTTCCAAATGACCTTGTTTGAACTGGCCACCGCCGCCATTCACAAGCTGCCGATCAAGATTCTTATCCTCAACAACAGCTACCTGGGCATGGTGCGCCAGTGGCAGGAGCTCTTCTTTGAAAACCGTGAAAGCGGCGTCGATCTTATCGGCAACCCGGACTTTGTGAAGCTAGGCGAAGCCTATGGGATCAAAGGTTGGCATATCCGCCGCCCCGCCGATGTCGAGCGTATCCTGCAGCAGGCCCTCGATTACAACGACGGCCCCTGCATCATCGAGGCTGAATGCATCAAAGCCGAAAACGTCTTCCCTATGATCCCCGCCGGAGCTGCTCTGGAGGACATGATCCTGGAAGCGCCGAAGCATAAAATGGAAAAACCCACCGGTTCGACCTGATGCCTCAAAATCCCCTTATTAGCGTCTAATGAGCGTCATATCAGCGGTTAAAAACCTCCTTAATAACCGCT
>JBIKYV010000124.1:0-11273 GCA_044355075.1 Prosthecobacter sp. | reverse complement strand
TCGATCGTGGCATTGGCCTGCGCACGGGTCGCCGTCACGGTGACGCTGCTGGTCGCATTCGGCACGCTAGAGGTGTAGCTCGTCGTATTCGCGGCGAAGGTTTCGTTGATCGTCGCCGTGGTGAGGGCGAGCGCAGAAAGGTCCGCATTGTTGCTCAGGGTCGTGAAGCTGATCTCGCTGCCGTAGGAGGTGCCAGCGCTATTGATGGCATAAGCACGCACAAAAACCGTGGTTGCTGCGGGCAAGCTGGTGACCGTGGCGCTAAAGGTCCCTGTACCGGTGCCATTGGTCACTTTGTTATCTGCCGTGGTTGGACCCGTTGAGGTTTTCCAGACAATGCCACGTTCGGTGACACTCGCGCCGCCATCGGCGGTGACATTGCCGCCCAGCGTGGCGCTATTATGGGTCACTGCACTCTGCGTAGTGGTGGTGACGGTTGGGGCGGTCACGGAGCTAGCGGGAAGCAGCACGCGGGTTTCCACCTCTGTGTTACCATTGTTAGTATCTGACCAGGCCGCTGCAAAAACATCGTTGGGCAGCGCCGTCACAGCAGGCAGACTTTGAGCGCCCAATCGAAACTGATTAATCAGGAAATCTTGCGCATCTACTGCAACTAAATTGGTATTAAAACGACGGCCATAAACACCAGATTGGATGAGATCATTATTCGAATGCCAAGCAATCACAATATCTCCACCACTCAGACGTGCAGCAGAAGGGGTGGCGGTGTTGGGTAATGTATTTGAAGGCACCGTTACAGGACCAAGGATGAGAGTACCTGCATTGCTATACTTGGCAGCCTGGATGAAAGATGTGCTGTTAACAGAATCATAGACATCCGTCACCAAAACAAAGCCGCCAGCGATCTGAACTAATTGGGGTGCCTTTGTGTAAGCACTCGCCATACCGGTACCCACTGTTAATCCTGAACTGGTTTTAAAGTAGACGTAACCGTCACCGTAACCAATCCAAGAGGTCACATATCCGCCATTATCCAAAGGTGCCAAGCCAGCTAAATAGCCATTGCTAGCCTCAATTAAAGTTTCACTACCCACCTTCGCGCCGTTAGAAGATGCAAGTTGCTGGACCCACAGGCTACCCGTGTAAGTGTCCGAATATCCGACCATCATAGAACCATCGTTAAGTGCGGTAATAGCAGGCTGGTAAAAACCGCCATTTCCCGTATTCACTTTGATTTGGCTGCCCACGCTGCCGTTGGCTTCAACCAAACGAACAGCAACATCCCAATTGGGTCCATTCTGAACGATGTAAGTCACCGCAAATCGCCCATCGTTTAAAGCGGTTACGGATGGCGTCCGTTCGTCTGAACTGGCAGAAGCATTGCTTATGACAAAAGGGGAGCCTTGTGCAACGCCTAATGAATTATAGATTCTGCCGTAAATGCCAGCAAGTGCAGAGCTGGACTTTCCTTGCCCGACAGATTCCCAAACCACTACGTAGTTACCATTGCTGAGCGTTGCTACGGCAGAGTTGGTCTGAGCCTCTGTGGTATAAGTGTTAACGACCGCTTCATTGTTAAAATTGAGGTCCTTCGTTGAATTGTTTAGAACAGTGTAGGAGAGCACTTTGCTAAAACCATCACCGGGAATGGGCTGCCCAGTAGAGTTGGTGTCATATGGGTCATAATAGCGGACGGTAACGGTAGTAACAGTTCCAGAAGCTGGGATTGTGCCTGTGCCAAGGCGTAAGGTGGCTGTATTGCCAACGGTATTGTCGAAATGAATGGTAAATAGGTTAGGAACTGACTGCGTATCAATGGCCCAATGCCCACCTAGATTCATGCCAGTATCGACAGGAGTTAGAGTGGCAATGGTCTGACCCTGGACGGAGTCATCCAAAACAGTCACAATATCCGAAGTGATATTGGTAGGTGGCTTGTCCACACTGATAAGGGTGCCGCTGCCTCCTATGCTGAAGTGCGGAGCGGGAGATTGGAGGTAATGCCCTACACGGTCATCATTTGCGTCACTAGGACTTTGGTCGACAAATCGAAAAGTAGCACCCGCGATGTCATACCAGGCTAGGTTGGAAGCGTTGTTGACGGTCATGTTGTTCCAGCTCGCACCGCTGTTGGTGCTGTATTGGAATATCCCACGGTTAAGAAACCAGCCAAAACCTGCATCTGGCACATTGCCGTAGGCGACTTTAGTCGGCTGTGATGTGCCATTCGTGTCGGTGTATGGTCCAAACGTCCACGTGTAACTGGTCTCACCAGGACGCACCCATAGCTGGTGTTGATAAGCCTCTACGCGCGGCTTGGGCAACAGGTGTGGATAACCCGTGGCACGATTGAACATCGGAGTAATCCGTGCAGGGCCGGTCGAGAGTTCCAGATCCCAATCTCCACCGAGTTCTGCTGATCCAGTTTTGTTTGTGGATGCCCTTACAACAGCCCCCAACTGAGCTGACAACATGCGCACAAAGCGAGCGCCACCTACCCCCGAAGCGACATCACAACCGTAAATCAGAACCTCTGCATGAACATCAAGCGAGGCTCGAAGATGATCAAGCCACGGCATATTTAGACCTTCAGTATTGATTTTTGATTGGCCTAAAATCAAAGCGCCTGGCTCTCCGTGACAAACGAAATGAACGGCCTTGATATCACTAAGCCCACGAACAGAATCCTCAATTTGAGCAAACACATCTCTGTTTTGCTCGAGCTTCACGACCAACACATCTTTTCTTGTGGCTGAAGCTAGCTTGTCGAAATCCTGAACCTGATGGTCAATGAATAAAATTTCTTTTGATGCTTTCCCGGAGTCGACAACTTCAAGACCTAGGCAATTTGAAATGATTATAAAATTAATGATAAAATTAATTTTAAGCGCCTTGCTTATTTTTGAAAAAAGCGTGTTCATTTTCTAGGTTTTTGGCATCAATTGGGCTAACTTTACGATCAGAAGAGTGTCGATCGTATATTTTAGCTGGAAAAAAAGGGGTAATTCAAAAAAAGTTCGTCACCAGCACATGGTGATCATGAAAAAAAGTTATCTGGCTGGGGAGCCTGGGGATTAAGAGGGTTAAAGCCTCAAATGCTTCATTTTGAGAATATGAATGGGTCAAACCATGGGTTCTGAAGACCGGTATTCCATGCGAGGCGGCCAGATGTCTGAACTTGTCCATGAACTCTTTTAGATCGCTTTCGAAATTATACCGGTGAGTAGCTCCTTTTCAGGGGGGGCATGTTTTTGATCTGAGGCTTGGTGGATGACTAAGTTGGGTGAAAATTCGCTATTTTCTGGCATGTAAGTTGCTGCAAAAATTTGGATGCCTACGCGGGCCAACCATCTGCGGGGCGACTACAACCAACCTAACCTCACCAACCATGATCTATCCTGCGCCTTTGCGCCGCAGGCACGGACGCTTGCCATTTTCTATGGCTTGTGCCGCGCTTTGCTATGCCTCCACGTCGTTGCATGCTGCCGAAACATCGTCAATCCAGAGCGGAGATACCGCTTGGCTGCTGACTTCTACGGCTCTTGTCCTGTTTATGATGATTCCTGGCCTAGCGTTGTTTTACGCGGGTCTTGTGCGTTCGAAGAACGTGCTGTCGATCTTCATGCAGTGCTTCGCTTTGACGGCTGTACTGAGTCTCGTGTGGCTGGCGTGTGGTTACTCGCTCAGCTTTACAGGGGATATCGGTGTCTTTGGCACTTTGGACAAGATTTTCCTGAAAGGTGTCACCCCCAGTAGCACTTACGCTGCCTATCCGAACATTCCGGAGCATCTGTGGTTCGTTTACCAGATGATGTTTTTCCTCATCACGCCGGGTTTGTTCATTGGTGCCTTTGCGGAACGCATGAAATTTAGTGCCATTTTGGTCTTTAGCGTGTTCTGGAGCCTGCTGGTGTATGTGCCGACCTGCTGGGGCGTTTGGCATAAGATGAATTTCTTCGGTCTGACCCACGTGATTGATCTCGCGGGTGGCATCGTGGTGCACATCACGGCTGGCGTTGCGGCCTTGATTGCCTGCATCATGGTGGGACCACGCCGTGGCTTTCCGCATACGCAGATGATGCCGCACAATCTGCCCTACACGCTCGCGGGAGCTGGCATGCTTTGGGTCGGCTGGTTTGGTTTTAACGGTGGCAGCCAAGTCGCGGCGAACGGCAATGCGGCCATGACGGTGGTGGTGACGCACATCTCCGCCTGCGCGGCTTGTGTGGTGTGGTCATTGATTGAAAAGCTGAAAGTCGGCAAGCCAAGCGCGCTGGGGATCGCCACTGGTTCGATCGCGGGTCTGGCGGCGATCACACCTGCGTCGGGTAAGGTGGGGCCTGTGGGTGCCCTGTGCCTGGGCAGCATCAGCGCTATCGTTTGCTGGTTCTTTTGCGCGAAGGTGAAGCAGAAGTTCAAATACGATGACTCGCTGGATGTGTTCGGCGTGCATGGTGTTGGTGGCTTTGTGGGCACCGTGCTGGTGGCTGTATTCGCCTCGCCGTTTTTTGGGGGTCTGGGTTATGCCGAAGGGGTGACCATGGGCGGACAGCTCGTGACGCAGCTTCTCGCTTCGCTCTACACGATCATTCTATCCGGCGTCGTCAGCTTTGTTTTGCTGAAGATCATCGATGTGACGATCGGTCTGCGTGTGGATTCTGAGCAGGAGAGCCAAGGTCTCGATCTCGCCGAACATGGCGAGTCGGGCTATAACGCATAGAGTCTTCTCCATAAGACGCAGGTCAAAATGGTTGGGCGCTTTCTGGCGGGGGAAAGCGCCTAGCCTGGCCTGTGTTTGGTTTCATCCCCGCCCGACGCTGAAAAAGCTGATGCTCGGGTGCAGGGTGGCTGTGCCGCAAAGCTGCCCATGAAACGGAGGCTATGGACTGGAGTAGAAAGCCTACCGTCGCTGGATGCCTACGGAAAGAAGTGGGCGGGATGGATGAGGCTGGGTGACGCCGGGTCAGGCGAGGTCGAGGATGCCGCTGCTGTCACCGACTTTTTCGGCGCGCACGCCCATGCGGTCGAGCATGGAGAGGTAGAGGTTGGTCATTGGCGTTTCACCGGGAAGCATGATGCGCTTGCCTGGGGTCCAGGTGCCGCCTGCTTTGCCGGCGACGAGAATGGGTAGGTTGTCGTGATTGTGGCGATCTGGATCGCCGATGCCACCGCCCCAGACGATCATGCTGTTGTCGAGGAGGTTGCCGTGTTCTCCGTCTCGGGTGTTTTTGAGTTTGTCGAGGAAGTAGCCGAGTTGGCGGAGGTAGAAGCGGTCGATTTTGCCCAGCTTGGCGAGTTTGTTCGGGTCTTTCTGGTGGTGGGAGATGCCATGGTGGGCATCGGGCACGCCGATGTCGGGGAAGCTGCGGTTGCTGCCATCATGGGCGAGCATGTAGGTGGCGATGCGGGTGGTGTCGGTCTGGAAGGCGAGTGTCAGGAGATCAAACATGACGCGGATGTGCTCTTCGTAGCTATCCGGGATGCCTTCGGGCACGCTCATGTCTTTGGGCAGGCTGGCGGCGAATTTTTCAGAGCGCTCGATGCGCATTTCGATATCACGCACGGACTCGAAGTATTCGTTGATCTTGCGCTTGTCGCTGCCGCTGACTTTACCCTGGAGGCTTTTGGCTTCGGCGAGCACGGTATCGAGGATGCTTTTCTGCAAGCGCTGGCGGCGTGCTCCTTCGGCACCGCGTGCGCCGGAGGCACCGTAACCGAACATGCGCTCAAACACGAGCCGTGGGTCCATCTCGGGTGCCATGGGCATGGACTCGTTTTTCCAAGACAAGTTGAACTGGTAGGCGCAGGAGTAGCCGCTATCGCAGCGGCCTGCGCTGCGCTGGCCGTCGGTGCTGAGCTCTAGGGAAGGGAGGCGGGTGAGGTGTCCGATTTTCTGAGCGGCGATCTGGTCCACGGAGATGCCGAGCTGGATGTCTGCCCCGGCAGTCTTTTTCGGCATGCAACCGGTGAGGAAGGTGGCGGTGGCGCGGGCGTGATCTCCGCCGCCATTTCCGTGAGAGCGGGCGAAGTCTTGGGCTAGGCCGGAGACGACCATGAAATCGTTTTTGTGCCTTTCGATTTCTTTCAGGGAGGTGCTGAGCTGGTAGCCTGTTCCTTCGCCGGTGGGATACCATTCGTCCACATTGACGCCATTGGGTACGTAGAGCCAAGCGGCTCGTAGCGGTGCTTTTTTCACCGGGGCTGGGGCAGCGAAGGCGCGATGCCCAACGGATTCGAGAAACGGCAAGCTGAGCATCGTGCCAAGTCCACGCAGGACGTGACGGCGGCTCATCTGGTGGGAGGCGGTGGCGGTCTCGTAAAAGGGGTTCATGTGGGGGGGGCTGAAAGATACGCACAAAAGCTGAGGATGCTTTCCCTTTTTGCTTAAGAAGCTACACGCGAGTCAGGAGTCCGGCGATGCAGGCGGTGCAGTAGCAGGCGAGCAGGCCGGCGATCATGGCGCGCAGACCTAGCTGGGCGATTTCAGCGCGGCGATTCTCCACCATGGCTCCGATGCCGCCGATCTGGATGGCGATGCTGGCAAAATTCGCAAAACCGCAGAGGGCGTAGGTGGCAATGGTCATGCTCTGCGGCTGCAAGTGCTCGGCCCCCTGACTGAGGCTGACGTAGCCGATGAATTCATTGAGCACGATGCGCTCGCCTAGAATGCCGCCGATGCTTGCGCAATCTTGCCAGGGCACGCCCATGAGCCAGGCGAAAGGTGCGTTTAGCCAACCGAGCAGCCATTGCAGTGGGCGCGGCTGATCGATGCCGACGAGTCCGAGTAGGGCGGAGAGTCCACCATTGGCCATGGCCACGATGGAGACAAAGGCGATGAGCATCGCCAAGACGTGAAGGGCGAGCTTCATGCCCTCGCTGGCTCCTTGGCAGAGGGCATCTAGGCCGTTGACGGTCTCCCGTGGTGTTTCCTGCGTCGTGCCTGAATCCTGGGTGGGACTATCGGTTACGGGGAGCATGATTTTCGCCATCATGAGGGAGGCTGGTGCGCTCATGACGGAGGCAGTGAGCAGATGCCCTGGTGAGATGCCCATGGCAATGTAGGCTGCCAGCACGCCCCCCGCGATCGTGGCCATGCCGCCGGTCATGAGAGCGAGTAGCTCGCTGCGTGTCATTGTGGCGAGGTAGGGCTTGATGACCAGGGGGGCTTCGGTTTGCCCCATGAAGATATTGGCGGCTGCGGCAAGGCTTTCACTGCCACTGACGCCCATGACGTGTCGCATGACATAGGCCATGCCACGGACCACGCGCTGCAGCAGGCCGTAGTGATAGAGGAGGGCAGATAGGGCTGAGACTAGCACGATGGTGCCGGTGATGGTTACAGCGAAGAGGAAGCCATTGTCTGCACCCCATTTTTCGGCCATCAGCGCTGAGTTCGCCAGCGGACCGAAGACCATGGCGGTGCCTTCGCCGGCATAGCCGAGCAATCGCTGGAAGACATGGTCGATGCGCTCAAAGAACCATGCGCCAGCCTGGGTGCGCAGGATGATGGCGCCGAAGAGTACTTGCAGACCTAGTCCTGCGATGACAGTGCGCAGCGGAAAGCGATCACGCCGCTCGGAGAGTAGCCATGCTAGGCCGATGAAGACAAAGATTCCCAAAAGGGCAGCGAGGTGGGTCATGTCGATGAGCAGCTGAGAGCAGGCCGCAGGCCGCCGAATGGAGGAAACTTCTGCGAAGCGCCCAGTCTCAAGAACCGGTGGCACTGCGCCCCTGGGAGGAGCCTTGCACCTTGTTCAATTCCTGCAGGCGATACCATTCCTCGTTTGTCTTTTGGGTTCGCTCGATGCGGTCCCGGTAAGTGATGCCCGCGACGAAAAAGGCTACATCAGCCACCAGGAAAATCATGGCCACTGTGATGCAGTAGCTCTTGAGCTTTTCATCCAAGACCTTGTTTTTGTTTACCGAGATGGGCTGATCCCGCTGGAAGAGGCTCTGGTAGAGCCGACGCCATTGCCTCGGCTCGCGAGAGATGCTGAAGCTGAGCACAAAGAGTGCCGTCAGTACGATGCAGGCGATCTGATAAGTCAGGGGAAAGGTGCTTTCTTCCATCGGGAGCGGCGGTGATTCGGGCTTTGTAGGATGCCTGTTCCCCAATGGCAATGATGGATTCACCCCGAATGAGAAGTTCCATCAGACTTGATCAGAAGGAGCGTCCCGATTCAGCGGTCTAAAAGGTCGCGTGAATGCGAGCCAGTGCCATGAGGATGTAGGCGGTGGTGAGCGTGGTGTCGCTCTCCATCCACCGGCCTTCGGTGTTCGCCCAGGAGCCGTCCCCTTGCTGTAGGCTGAGGAGCTTGCCGGCGAGGTCGGCACGCCAGTCGATGACCTTGCCGTCTTTGGTCTTCAGGTAATCCACATCGGCGATGGCGAGTGCTTTGGCCATGGTGTGGAAGTAGTAATAGCGGCCCTGGGCGCCGAGACCGGGGTTTTCTTCCAGCGTGTAGTTCTCACTGAGCCACTGAAGCACGGCTTTCACATTCGGATCATCTTTGCCTACACCCGCATAGATGAAGCTGAGCAGGCCTGCGTAGCTGATGCTGCCGTAGCTGCGCAGGGCGGTGCGGCCATCCGGAGTTTTGGTCTCGCCGCCACGGGTTTCTCCGGGGCTGTAGATGAAACCGCCTTTGTCTTTTGGATCGGTGCTGACCCAGCTGGCTTTGTTCGTCTCTGGCTGGTTTTGGCAGTTTTTGATGAACTGAATCGCGGCAGAGTAGTTCAGCTGAGGTTCGTTTTTGCCAGCGTCGCCTTTGTCGGCAAGGAGGGCCTGGGCGTAGTAGAGTGCTTCTAGGGCGAAGTGGGTGTTCGACAGGTCGGCGTGAGCGGGGTTGTTTGGTTTGGGGGTGCCGTAGCCGACACCGCCATCGTTGGGGTTGTCCAGTTTGCCCTTTTCATCGAAGTCATTTTGCTGACCGATGACAAAGCGACGCGCGGCCAGCAGAGTCGGCTCACGCTCTTGGCTTGGCGCGAGCATGAGGGCGGTGAGGGCCAGGGAGGTGTTGTAGTTCGCCCGTGCCTTCACGTAGATGCCGCCATCGGGCTGCACGTTCTTCATCAGGAAGGCGATGGCTTTTTCGATCTCAGCCGGGAGGGGATCCGTCGGCTGGCGTTCGGGGGCGAGCAGGTAGCTGGTGATGCTCAGCGCGGTAAATGCAACGGGCTCGGCATCTCCCCACTGTCCGGTTTCGGCGTTCTGCTTCGACTTGAGAAAGGCGAGCCCGCGGTCGTAGGCGAGGCGGATTTCCTGCTTGAGGGATTCCTGGCGTGCAGGGGGCGTGGTCACTTGGGCGAGCAGGAGCTGTGGGGCGGTGAGCAGCAGGGCGAGGGCAGCGGGGATTTTCATGGCAAGGTTGGTTAGAAAAGCTGGTGAGTGGGGCAGGGGAACCGTTCGGTGGCGGTCAGGGCGCGGGCTTGATGATGACGGTAACGGGGGTGCCTTCGTCAGGAATGTTGTCGGGTAGTGAGATCCACAGGTCATCGCGCCAGTTTCCCTTGGCGGCAGAGTTGAGGATGGCTCCGCGATCCAGCCAGACGGCGATGATGCTGCCCTCGTGCTGGGCGATGAAGCCGCGCTCGTCGATGTAGGAGCCATTGAAGATCCAGGTGTCCAGATCCGGCGGTGGCTGGCGGGTCTCGATGTTTTGTACCATCGTCTTCAGCGGCGCGCGCTTCACTTCATTGCCGACTTTCCATTCGACCTCGATTTTGACGCGATTTCCCCCTGCTGTTTTGGGGGCTTCTTCTTTCCAGACTTTGGGGCGCTCGTCTGGCGGCACCTCTTTCAGCAGCCCCTCGGTGGCGGCTTCGTAGTTCGCCAGCAAGAGCGCGACTTGGATGGTCGTGGGCTGCAACGTGGTGGTCAGTACGGTTTCATGCGTCTTGCCCGTGTCGGTGGTTAGCATGTATTCGATGGGTGCCTTTTTCAGGCAAACCTGGGCAGGGAAGCGTACCTCCCGCGTGGCTGCCTGGATGCGGATGCCATCCAATTCATACTCGGTAGCGGAGATTTTTTTCACCTTCTGCTGGGCCTCGGCCAACTGGCGTGCACCGTCCACTGCAGGAGTGGATGGCGATTGGGCGACCTCCTGGGCCATGGCACCGAGGTGGAGGAGGCAAATGAGTGTGAAAAAGCAGCGCATGGGCGAATTCAGAACAGAAAAGAGGAGCATGACGGCACTTCATTCCAAGATTTCTCCACTGCAATGACGTGCTGGATAAGTTTTGTCCGCAAAAGGCTCTTTCGTGGGTGGATCTGGTTCGTGATGAGCGACAAGAAGTTTGCTAGCAGTCGCCCCTAGCTCGGCTAAGGGAAGAACCATGATGGAATGGCTCAATGACAGTTGGGAATGGCTGACGCAGACCTTCTCGTCCCTACCGTGGCAAATTCTCGGGGTGTGGGCGCTGACTGGCTGTCTCTTGCTCACGGGTTTGCTAGGCTCTGTCCTGCCGCTGCTGCCAGGGCCGTTTTTGATCTTCATCGCTGGCATCCTGCAGACGGTGCTGCTGCCTGCGCAGGGCATGAGCTGGCAGGGCCTAGTCTTTCTTGGTCTTTTGCTCATCGTCTCTTACTTAGTGGACATGGCGGCCGGGGCACTCGGCGCGCGCTGGTTTGGAGCGAGTCGCTGGGGCATTTTGGGTGTTTTTGTTGGCGGATTGGTCGGGCTTTTCTTTGCGCCTGTCGGGTTCATCCTCGGTCCCTTGGCGGGTGGGTTGCTCTTTGAGCTGATGTTTGCCAAAAAGCGCATGGCCCCGGCGGTGAAAAGCACCTGGGGCACGCTGCTGGGAACTGGTTTGGGACTGGCGGTGCGTTTGGCGCTGAGTCTCGCCATGGCTGCGACGGTTCTGATCGATGCCCTTAACTGAGCGTAAATCGCTGATTTTAGGCTTCCTGAAGGCGGGAAAGCGTATGAACGTTTTCTTCCCATGATTGCGTCCTTCTTACCTACCACCGTGATTGGTATCGACGTCGGTGGTGCGCGTAAAGGTCTTCACGCAGTGGCACTTCGTGACGGTCAATACCACGCTCAGATGGTGTGCCGCGACCCTGACCACCTGGTTTCTTGGTGCGTGGAGACGATGCGGGCATGCTGGATCGCGATCGATGCCCCCTGCCGCTGGCGGCAAGGCGGAGAAGTCCGCCTAGCCGAGCGCGAACTGAACCGCCATTGCATCCGCTGCTTTTTCACGCCGACCCGTGCGGAGGCCTTAGCTCATCCCAAGAATTACTATGGCTGGATGCTCCAGGGCGAATCTTTCTTTGCGGCCCTGGAACGCACCCATCCGCTCGCTTCACC
>JBIKYV010000296.1:0-3152 GCA_044355075.1 Prosthecobacter sp. | reverse complement strand
TGGCGTCGGAGATCGAAGCGGATCACGGTGGTCACCGTGCGACGGCCACGGATCAATGCTTGAGCAGTGACTTGAAGGACCGGCAGATGGGCGGCCAGATGTAGGAACCACTGGGAAATACTGGACTTTTCAATCTTCCATGCATTCAAGGTAGATCCGTTCGAGATCCGAATGGCTGACTTCCGAAGTTCTGCAATTCATCGACAAGACACCATTCCTCATGATTCCGATCCTCGTACCGCCCTCTTTCGCACGAAACAGGTCATGTGTAGCCATGAGAACCGCAACTCCGGATTCGCTCATGTCGCAAAGGAGTCTCGAGAACTCGTTGGACGCTTTCGGGTCGAGCCCCGATGTCGGTTCGTCCAGCAAAAGCACTTTGGCGGATTTCGCGATTGCGACTGCGATTCCGACTTTCTGACGCATGCCTTTGGAGTACTCCGAGACTCTTTTTTCGAATGCCGCTTCAGCCAATCCGGATCGATTGAGCAAATCTTTCAACGCGTTGTTCGAAAACGTCGTTCCCGTGGCGATTTCCGCGAAAAATCGAAGGTTTTCGAGCCCTGTCAGGTTCTTGTAAAGCATGACATTTTCAGGGATGTATGCGATTCGCTTTCGGCATTCCAGCGGCTGATCGACGACGTTCAGGCCATCGACGAAAGCCTCTCCGGAAGTCGGGTCCACGAAATTCAGGAACAGATTGATCGTCGTCGTTTTGCCAGCGCCGTTGGCTCCGAGCAGGCAAAAGATCTCTCCCGGCCCGATCTTCAGGTTGAGTCGATCGAGTGCGACATGTTCACCGTATTTTCTGGTCAGGTTTTTCGCTTCGAGCATGAATCTCGGTTCTCCAGAGTCAAGAGAGCTTGAGGTCGCGAAGTGAGTTTCAATTACGGTTTCAGGCGACGACACGAAAGCGGCGTATCGATCGGCTCACGATCGAGAGAACGAACGCAAGTTGGATGATCAATCCCGCTGCCGGGCCGGAGAGACGGATGAGACTCTCCGGTGTTGTTCTCTCCTGAAAGCGGAATTCAGGAAGGTCGTCAAGGTCGTCCGATTTGAGAAGTTGCTTGCGGGCGATTCGGGGCACGAAGAAATCCTGCCATTGGCGATGGAATCGTTCGGCCTGGCGAAGAAATTCGGAGTACCGGACATGATCCGTGCCAGCGATCGATTCGATGGCATCCTGAGCGAGCAATGCAGGCGAGAGATACTGCGCCTTTCGGATCAGGTTCTGTCTCCGCTTCAGGCTTGAGTCGAATCGATCGTTCAGGGGCTGCACCTTCGTTTCGATCGCGTGCCGGGTCGCCAGACTGCGAACCTGAAATTCATCGACGTTTCCTTCGCCTTTTTCCGAGAGTTCCGGGTGATCTTCGAAATATTCAGCGAGGGTGCGGCTGCCCTCTTCGCTCACGTCGATCGCTGCCTGTCGAGTCGCTTGAACCAGTGCGATACGCGATGGAATCGGATACGCGGATGTTGTGACGAGGTTGATCATCGTCGGCAAGATCAGAACGAGCATGAGCCAGCTTGCCGAAAGGATCAGGGCGTTCGAAGCCGAAGAACTGCCCCGGAGATTGGCCGCCACAGAGATTCCGAACCAGATCGCACCATAGAGGATAAGAAATGCCACCCAGAGAGCCCAGCGAATCAGGGTGGATGCATCCCGGGCGTCTTCGACGCCGAACGCAAGAACGGCGATCGCGATCATGAAGGTGCCGGCCGAAATCGCGAGGAATCGCGCGATGACCTTACCGAATATCACGTCCGAGAGCCGGATCGGCTGACTCATGAGCAGAACCAGGGTGCCTGCTTCTTTCTCGGAGGAGAGCATGTCGTAACTGATCGCAAGAATGACGAGAGGATAGAGCACGATCATGGCGAAACCGAGGTCGATTCGCCCGGAAAGCAGATGTCCAGGATTCGCGATCTCATCTTCGTCGAGAATCTTTCGAAAACTGTCGGTGGAAATCCGGAAAGATGTGGGTTGAAGATCGGACTGACCGATCGCCAGAACGGTGAGTGGTGTCGGAGGAAGGATGGCGAACGAACTGCCTCGCTGACCGCCGACGACCGCGGGCGACCGGGAATCGAAGCTGCTCGCCCATTTCCTCGTCGAATCGTTCATGGGGGCCGACAGATCCAGCCGTATCGATTCGTGCCTGTTCCTTTCGTTCGCCTGGAGGGCTTCGATCGTGGACAAGCGATGTCGCAGATGAGTCAATCCCGAGAGAATTCCGATACTGGTCACGAGCAAGAGCAGTGCGACACTGGCGATGATCCGGCGATCCGCGAACATGAGTTCGAATTCGTGACGGATCACGCTGCGGACGTGTACGAATCGATTCATTTTCATTTCCATTTTCGTGGTCAATCGATTCGAGGTTTTCGAGTGAATGCGATCGCGCCTGTCAAAGCAAAGGCGAACCAGAGGGAAAGCGAAAGAACCGCGATCGACTGATCCTCGATGATTCGCGCTGTCGTGGCCGGTCGGAATCGAAACTCAGGTATGGACTTCCACATTTCTTCGTCCGCTGTATAGCTGAAACCGGCTTCAGCGGCATTATCGACCAGATCCTGATTGAGTTTTTCGATCAGATTTCGGCGATAGGCCTCAGCCTGCCGCACGAAACGGATATGGTCAGCCGTGTCGGACCCGCATAACGCCATCGAGATGGAGCGAACGGCCATCGTCGGCGAAATGAATGAGAGAAGCTGCGTGATGGTGTCCTGACGGTCGATTTTCGACCACAATTCGCCGTAATGTTTTTCGAAAACACGATTGCCGTACCGTTCGCTCTCCTGGAGGGCCACTCCGGCAAAGCTGACGGGCAATTCCTCGACAGACTCGACACGATACTTCGTCAGGAGTTCCTGTTTCAACTTTTCGAGTCTTTCGCTGGCTGGATCATGGCCGTCGATCCCCTGGCGGATTTCATCTTCGATGGATTCGTCGAATTCGAATGCCGAAGGCAGCGGAACTGCCCAGCTCGAAAGATCGGCGGAAAGCCGTGGCGCGATCAGGACATTCGAGATCCAGAACCCGAGAAGAACCACGAGAACTGTGGATGGCGACAGGCCGATGGCGGATGCCGACACCGAGATCGCGAAGAAAATCGAGGCATAGGCGGCGTACGCCCCCGCCAGGCCAA
>JBIKYV010000266.1:0-3174 GCA_044355075.1 Prosthecobacter sp. | reverse complement strand
GTGGAGGTTTTAAAAGATGGACTCACTAGAACAATCCAAGGTGGGGGAGGGGATTTCATTACTCTGGGAGAACGATTTCGAGATCGTGGTTTCAAGGGGGGGGAAGTGGATGAGCTTCGTGTCTTTAACCGTGATGTTTCTACCTCAACCAATTCATCTCAGGAGCTTCGAGACGCGCGCGCTGCACTCTATGCGCTACAAGATCAGCAACGAGAAATGATGGTCATGCAGGAGCTGCCCAAGCCCAAGAAAGCCTACATCTTAACTCGCGGTGAGTATGACAAACGCACCGAAGAAGTAAGAGCCGTTTTGCCTGCAGTCTTGCCGCCCCTTCCGCAAGGAGCGCCTAATAATCGTTTAGGATTCGCCAAGTGGCTCACGTCTCCCAGTCATCCTCTGACAGCTCGTGTGACCGTGAATCGTCTGTGGAATAGCTTTTTCGGGCGTGGTTTGGTGAAAACGACGGAAGACTTTGGAAGTCAGGGGGAGCTGCCGCTTTATCCTGAGTTGATCGATTATCTCGCCTATCGATTCATTCAAAGTGGCTGGGATTTGAAGGTGCTCATTCATGAAATCATGATGAGTCGTGTGTATCGTCAGAGTAGCTTGGCGGATCCAAAGGTGATGGCGGACGATCCTGAAAATCAGTGGTTAGCACGAGGACCTCGCTTCCGTCTTTCTGCGGAAATGATCCGTGATAATGCGCTCGCGGCAGCAGGGCTATTGAATCGAGATATCGGTGGGCCTCCTGTTTTGCCTTACGAAATGACTGAAGCTTTCAAGCCGGCAGGGCCAAGCCGTGGTGATACTGTCTATCGACGTAGCTTATACACAACATGGCGACGAACTAGCCCGCCTCCCGCCATGGTTGCCTTTGATGCTCCTCGCCGTGCTGTTTGCATTTCCAAAAGAGAGCGCACGGACTCGCCACTCCAGGCGCTGATTCTTTTGAATGGTACGCAGTATGTCGAAGCCGCGCGTGTGTTGGGTGAAAAACTACATCAAGAAGCCCAGGGAAACCTGGGTAAGATGATAGAAATAGGTTTCCTGAAGTGCCTGAGTCGGATGCCTGATGAAAGAGAAAAGCTGATTTGCGCTCAGCTTTACCAGGAACAGCTTCAGCATTTTCAGCAATCGACCGAAGATGCTAAAGCACTCCTCAAACAGGGGCAGCACTCTGTAAATACTGGGATTCCTCTCGCTGAAGCAGCTGCTGCGACGCTCTTGGCCCAGGCTTTACTGAATCACGACGCCTGTGTGGTTAAACGCTAAATTTTTCCCATCATGAACTTGCCAAACCCCTTATGGAATCGGCGTCAGCTTTTGAATCGCTTTGGCTCAGGCCTAGGTGGTGTGGCGCTGGCAGAAATGTTATCGAAAGAGCAGGCTCAGGGTGCTGTCGAACCGAATGTTGACCGAGGTTTTTTGGGTTCGACTCATTGGCAGCCCAAAGCCAAGCGAATTATCTATCTCTTCATGTCGGGAGGTCCTTCCCATCTTGATCTCTATGATTATAAGCCGCTTTTGAATCGGCGACATGGGGAGCAATTGCCAGATTTTGTTCGAGGTTCACAAAGACTGACTGGCATGTCTGGTCATCAGTCTTCGATTCCGATGGTGGGATCGCCCTTCAAGTTCACTCAGCATGGGCAAGCTGGTGGTTGGTATTCTGAGTTGATTCCGCATATCGCCAGTGTGGCAGATGATCTTTGCGTCGTTCGTTCGATGTTTACGGAAAGCATCAATCATGGGCCTGGTGTTACTTTTTTCCAGACAGGTTCTCAAATCGCAGGCAGACCGAGCATGGGAGCATGGTTGAGCTACGGACTTGGAGCTGAAAACGCGAATCTGCCTTCGTTCACCGTCTTGATTACCAAGGGAAAGTCGGGGCAGCCTTTGGGTGCTCATCTGTGGGGAAGTGGGTTCCTTCCCACGAAACACCAAGGTGTTTTGTTTCGTGCGGCTCAAGATCCGGTTTTATATCTTGGCAACCCTCAGGGTATCAATGATCAATCAAGACGCATGATGTTGGATCGCTTGAAAGAGCTACATGAACATCAATTGGCTGGTAGTCCAGACGTGGAGATTCAGAATCGCATTGATCATTATGAGATGGCTTATCGAATGCAGAGTAGTATTCCCGAAGCTTCAGATCTCAGTAGCGAACCTCAGCACGTTTTGGACATGTATGGTCCCGATGTCAGAACTCCTGGTACCTTTGCGGCCAACTGCCTACAAGCGAGAAGACTAGCTGAACGAGGTGTTCGGTTCATTCAATTGTATCATCAAGATTGGGATCATCATGGTGGTCTTCCTGGCGCGCTGCCTCGGTTGTGTCGTGAGACAGATCAGGCTTCAGCGGCTTTGGTCAAAGATTTGAAGCAGCGAGGCTTACTCGATGACACACTTGTGGTCTGGGGAGGTGAGTTTGGCCGTACAAATTACTGCCAAGGAAAGATTCAGCCTAACTTTGGGCGCGATCATCATCCACGATGTTTTACGGCTTGGATGGCAGGTGGCGGTGTCAAACCGGGAACTCTTTACGGTGAAACTGATGAATTTGGTTACAATGTCATCAAAGATGGACTGCATATCCACGACTTTCATGCCACCGTCCTGCATCTTTTGGGCATCGATCACGAACGCCTGACTTACAAATTTCAGGGTCGGCGCTATCGTTTGACCGATATTCACGGTCATGTTGCTCAGCAGCTATTGACGTAAGCTCAAAATAGCTCGTTTTGTCCACTTAAAGGAGGAACAAGACCTAGCTTACGATAAGCGGCGGGCATGGCTACACGTCCACGTGGTGTGCGTTTCACAAAGCCTTGCATCACTAGATAAGGTTCATGCACATCTTCTAGGGTATTCGCATCTTCTCCTATAGCCACAGCCATGCTGCTAAGTCCAACTGGGCCTCCATCGAATTTATGGATCAAAGTTTCCAGGAATCTTTTGTCCATCTCATCGAGTCCAGTTTCATCAATGTCACGCATGGTTAGCGCACGACTTGCGACGTCTTGCGTGATAATACTTTGAGCTTTCACTTGGGCATAATCGCGAACCCAGCGGAGTAGATGATTCGCGATGCGTGGCGTTCCTCGTGAGCGTTGCGCAATTTCACGCGCACCACCCTCTTCAATCGGAACCGCGAGCAAACGTCCCGAACGCATG
>JBIKYV010000026.1:0-34920 GCA_044355075.1 Prosthecobacter sp. | reverse complement strand
CGCCCCCAAGACCATTCTGGAAAATCAAGCTAAGCCAGTCTTAACGGCAATGAATGCCATGAGATGAGCATAAGCATTTTTGCGTTCATCTAGCTACCTGCGGCAGTATCTGAATCGTTTGCAGGTCCGCAAAGAAAGCAGGCGTCAATGCTGAGGGCACAAGGGCCTGCGCCTAACGCAATTTCAGGTTGATCGACTCTATGGATCTAAGTATCTGATCATTAATCTTTTTAAGATTAGATTTTTTATTTTGTCATTTTGAGCAAATTGCCGAATCTATTCCGTGCAATGAAGTTCATTAAACAATTAAGCCAAACTTTGGACTTGAACTACATTTCCCAAGTTTAAACTCCTATCGCAAACCTTCTGCTAGGGTTAGTCGAGTATAAAAATTAATTAAAAAATTTATTAATTATTAGGTTTTTAAGCTTAGATGCTTTGAATATTTTAATCATGTTCGAGATTGTCTTAATTGTTTAAAAACTTTATCCATGAACCGTATTTACCAAGGACGTGTTACTCAGATTCAATTTCTTCGACGTGAAAGCAAAAAGGATTGGGCAGAGCCGCAGCACGATCTGACGCCGATCTGGCAGCATCATGAGCTGTTTCAGGATGCGGTAAATTATTACATCGTGGCGCTGGCGTCGCTGGGTTCGTCTCCTGACAGCAAATTAACCAAGCTGCGCGGGCTGTTGGGCGCAGTGTGGCAGGGGTTTGATAAGAAAGGCCAGCGCAGACAGGGTATGGGCGACTCCTTGCAGCGGGCGTGGCAGTTGGCGGAAGCTCCTACGCTAGAGGCGGCGATGGCCCGGTTTCAAGAACCGCTCAAGGCGGACTCCGTCCCTCCTGCCACAGCAGAGAAAGCGGGAGAGTTTCTTCTTCATAAGCTGGGTGGTGAGGCAGCTATTCAGCAAGGCGGACGCGACTTCTTCCCACTCTTCTGCGATGCCGATTCCACAGCGACCTTTAAGCTTTCAGCCACGCGGCGTGGACGTGCCGACGATGAGGCACGGCTACAAACCGCGCTTCATGAGGAGCTGGATCAAAGCCAGATCGAAGCCCTCGCGGCTTCAATTTCCCTCGGCTCAGTCGTCAATCTTCAGCCCGATGCTGAACCTGATTCGGGAGCCGCTGCAATTGCCCGTCTGCGTGAGGCTCATGAGACTTTTGCGGATCGTATTCCCGTCGAAACCTTGGAGCAGTGGCTGACGGGGTTGAAGCCCGAGTTCGTGCTTCCCAAACGCCGTGGTGGCAACATCAACGTCCAGCGGGTGAATGCCTGCACCCTCTTTCTCGCCTTCCCCAATGCGGTGACGAAGGAGATTTTCCAGTCCACCTTCAAAGCGCCGAATGCTCCGAAGGCAGCCAAAGAAAAGGCCGAAAGCTCCACGCAGGAAGAGGTCACGGATGAAAGCTTCATCGTGGATGGAGATGACCCGATCAAGCTGGCACGGGGCAAGCGCGGTTATGTCTTCACCGGCTTCACGGCGCTCCCGCTCTGGAGCGGGGAGTCTGGCAAGCTGGCATGGAAAGAGTTTGATGTTGCCGCCTTCAAGGAAGCCTTGAAGGTGTATAACCAGTTCCAGCAAAACGTGGAGAAGCGGGAAGACAAGCTGAACGGTCTCGCCGCCAAGCTTCTCATCATGGATGGTGAACGGGCCATGGATGCCTATGCCGATGAGGCTGGGAAAGACCTGCTCACACGACTTCAGAAGCTATGGACGGAGAGTAAAGGCAAGCCCAAGCCTCCCACGAATGAAAGCGGTGAAGAGCAGATGCTCTCACGCTTTGTTGGTGACGCTCGCATTGATCGTCTGCGTGAGATCGTGAATGACGATCTCGCGGAGGAATACCGCCTCACGGATGGCCGCAGGACGGCTTATGGATTGCGCCGCCGCACCATAAAGGGCTGGGGAGAGGTGAAGCGGAAATGGCAGCAGCTAGTGAAAAAGGGTGACTCCTTTTCCGAGGCCAAACGTGTCCAACTCAAAGCGGCGCTGGATGAAATGCGCGGTGGTGAGAAACGGGAGCAGATTGGCTCGCATCGCCTTTTTGAAGCGCTCATCGCAGATGAAGCGGCATGGAGCATCTGGCGGGAGCCGGATGAGAAGCTGCAAGAGCTGATCATCCAAAAAGAATGGGCGGCTGATCCGCTGGAGTCGTTCCGTGAGTACTGCGAAATACGGGAAGCACTGGAGGAAGTTTCGGCACGCCCGCTGAACTTCACGCCTGCGGATGCCCGGTTTTCACGGCGGTTGTTTAGCTTGAAGGAAGGCGCGGGCAGCTTTGGGAAGGGCAAGGGCCAATACAAACACGATCCCAAGTCCTTGTCCGTCACCGTGCCGGTGGCCGTGCGTGGCCCGGATGGACGTTATGAAAGCCAAGTCTGCTCACTCAGCTATTCTGCACCGCGCCTCTTGCGCGATCAAATTCGAGCAGAGGACGGAGCCTATGCGCAAGACTGGACCCAGCCGATGATGCGTGCGCTGTTTGGTGATAAAGAGAAACCCAGCCCGCAGTCGCTTGATGAAGCGGATGTGCAGCTCATGCCGGACTATGAGAGCAACGGAGACAGGCGCATTCTGCTGAACTTTCCGCTGAGCCTGGATGACTCCAAGATCAAAGCCAAGGTAGGCAAGGAGGAGCTTTGGCAGCGTCAGTTCGTGACTTGGAAGAATGGGAAACAATTTCCCTACATGTGCTGGGCTGGCGACTTCAATGGCAAGGAACCGCATCGTTGGTGGGAAAAGGTTTCCAACTTCCGCGTGCTCGCCGCTGACTTGGGTACGCGACATGCTGCCAGCGTGGCTTTGGTGGAGTGTGGGCAGCACGGTGGCGGCACGGCCCGCTTGATTGGAAATGCAGGCGGCCAGGATTGGTTTGGCCGCTACCTCTCGGGAGCCATCCTCAAGCTGCCGGGTGAGGATGCGGTGGTGCTGCGTACCGAGAGTCCGCTGGATCAGGATGGCCGTGGCAAAGCCTTTCGTGAGGAGCCTTATGGCTCGCGAGGCCGCCCGGCGGATTTGGCGGAGTGTCAGGAGACCTTCGCGATGATGACGGCTCTGTGCCCGGCGGAGAATCCAGCTCAGCCAGACAAGAACTGGCAGCCTTATCAAGGTCTGCTCGGTGCGATCACTTCGGACGGCGTTTTGCAGAAGGAGTACAGTTTTCCCGAACTCAATGACAAGCTGCTCATTGCCATGCGCAGGGCTCAGAATTGGATCGCCACCTGCATTTCCTGGCACTGGAAGCTTTCCCAGCCTGACAATGAAGCCCAGCGCCAAAGCGCGCTGGAACAACTGCGGGATCAGGAGCGCGTGCCGGAGTGGAAAGCGCTGGTGGATGGCACGGAGGACAATCTGGTGAAGCTGCGTGATGCTCTACACATCCACATCAGCACTCAGCGCCAGCGGGTGCAGGAGAACCTGCTGCTGCTTACCGACCGCATCATTCCATTGCGCGGACGGCGTTGGGAGTGGGTGCAGCATCCTGAGAAGGAAGATTGCCATCTGCTCAGGCAAACTGCGCCGGGCACGGATGAGCGGAAGACGAAGCTGCGCGGCCAACGCGGCCTCAGCATGGCACGCATCGAGCAACTCTCCGAACTGCGCCGCCGCTGGCAATCCCTGAATCAATCCCTTCGCAGGCAGATCGGGCAGAAACCTCTGACGGCTTCCGAGATGCGGAATGATCCCATTCCTGACCCATGCCCGGATGTGCTGACTAAGCTGGAAAACATCCGTGAGCAGCGGGTGAATCAGACGGCGCATTTGATTTTGGCCCAAGCACTCGGCCTGAAGCTCCGGGAGCCGCAGATGTCCGCCAAGAGCCGACAGATCACAGACACGCATGGCGAGTATGAGAAAGCCCGCCCTCCAGTGGACATGATCGTGCTGGAAGATCTCTCGCGTTACCTTTCCGACCAAGGCCGGGCCAAGAGTGAAAACACCCGGCTCATGAAGTGGTGCCACCGCGCCATCATGATGAAGGTCAAGATGCTCGCCGAGCCGTTTGGAATTCCGGTGCTGGAGACTCCAGCGGCATACTCGTCGCGCTTCTGCTCTCTGACTGGCATGGCAGGCTTCCGTGCGGCAGAGGTAGGCTGGGACGATCGTCATGAGTTCCGCTGGCGCGTACTGCTGTCAGAAGCCGCTAAGGCCAAAGAGGAGGGCAAAGCGCCTTCGGATAATGCGATTCATGCGGTAGCTTTGTTTGATGAACTCAAGAGGATCAGTGAATCCGACCACCCCAAGCGCACACTGCTGGCCCCACAGCCAGGCGGGCCGATGTTTATCACGGCTCTAGAGGTGGCGCATCCAGCTCCTGCGCCTAACCGCAAGCAGAAGGACAAGCGTTCGGTGCTTCCCATGCAGGCTGACCTGAATGCAGCGGCGAATCTGGCCTTCCGTGCGGTGGCGCATCCGAACGCCGCTCACATCCATCATCGTCTCCGCACCGAGCGGAAGAAGGGAGCGAAGGGCCAAGAAGATTCATTCCATGCACGTGAAAAGCGCCGCTTTGGTGCGGAGAAAGCCGTGCTGATGCCAGAGCGAGCTGGAGACTTCCCGAAGGAGAAGAACACTAACTTCTTCTATGACGAACATGGTGTGGCAAAGTTTGGCCGGGCACGTCTTGAGGCTGAAGCTGCTGGCATCTTCCCTTATGCGTCGGGTCCAGGACTTTGGAGACCTGTCAATGATCGGCTGGCACAGTGGAGACGCTGTGTCGTCATCAATCAGGCAAGGGTGAATTCATGGGCCAAGCCCGATCCTGACGACGAGATCCCAATGACGTGATCCATGCCTTGCAAAGCCTGAACCATTCCGTATCGTATGAACCATGAACTGGAAGGAGAACATTGCTCACTGGCGCAGCCTGACGCCGGAGGAGAAGCTGCGGCGGAAGTGGGAGTCGATCCCGCTGGATGTGGCCCGGAGTATGGCCTTCGAGCGGGAGCCGGTTGCGGTGGAGAAGATTCGCGAGACACTCGCCCAGATCGAGCCACCCGCTTTGTTGAAACCACGCAAGGCGTTCTGAGCTACACGGAGCTGGCACCACTGCTGGCAGAGCGGGTGACGCTGGTGGAGGCAGCGATTCTCGCGGGAGATTACGCGTTACATCCACTAGATGAGAGGTTGGTGTTAGAGCTGCACAGTGGCATCTGCGGGGATCTAGTGCCGGATTGGGCGGGCAAGTGGCGGGATATTGAGGTGCGGGTGGGCCACCTGGAACCACCGCCGCCCTATCAATTGCCGATGCTGATGTGGGACTATGGCCTTGATCTCCAGACTCGTTGGCTGGTAGCGGCGGCGGAACTTTCAGAGCTGACGTTGGAGATGCTGGCCTTTGCTGAGGGGCGCTTTCTCACGATCCATCCCTTTCGTGACTTCAATGGGAGAACGATCCGTCTCTTTTTGGTGGAGCTGCTGCGGAGGCTAGATTTGCCTGAGGTTAATCTCGCACCAGAGCGAGAAACGGAGCGGCACCGCTACTTTGCCGCCCTGGAGGCAGCGGATGAACGTGATTGGAGTCCTCTCGTGGAGGTATGGCGGGAACGCCTAGGAACCGTGGTTTAACAGGAAGCCTTACCACAATGTGTCATGAATGCCGCTGCCCCGATTCAAACTCAGGATGATGCACTCACCTTACAACCGCCGCTGCCTGTGCGCAGGCTGCATAATTTCATCTACTGCCCGCGCCTTTTCTATTACCAATGGGTGGAGAATCTTTTTGAGGAGAACGCTGATACGATCGCTGGAAGTCATGCACACCGGAATGTGGACAAACCATCAAGTTATGATGATGAACGAAAGACGGCATTAGCGGAAGGCTTACCCGAAGGCGCACGGCTGCGGAGTCTGAAGCTGGAAAGTGCTTCCCTTGGATTGGTCGGTGTTGTGGATCTGATTGAAGGTGGGCCAGACGGAGCTGAGGTGGTGGACTACAAGAAAGGCAGTGCCAAGCGAGGATCCAATGGTGAGCGGGTGGCAAAGGAAAGCGATGCCGTGCAGGTAATGGCGCATGCGCTGCTGCTGGAGGAGCAAGGAACACGAGTAACGCGGGGTTGGATTTACTACGCGGAGGACAAGCGCAGGGTAAGTGTGGAGTTAACGCTCGAGTTGCGTGGGCAAACCCAAAACGCGCTGGCTGATGCGAAGGCATTAGCAGCCAGTGGTCAATGCCCACCGCCGCTGCTTCATGACCCTCGTTGCCTACATTGCAGCGCGTATCCGATCTGTCTGCCGAATGAGAGCCGCTGGTGGGCTGCCGGTTTTGAGCAGAAGGTGGACGAGGAGCAGATGGCCTTTGTATTTGATGACTTTGCTTCGAAGGCGCATTTGAAAACTCATATGCCGGATTTGAAATCACCAGCGGAGATGGCAGCACCACGCCCAAGCACTGATGCTGGGGAAATCCTAGTGGTGCAAGAGCCTGGAGCACAGGTGGGTCAGCGCGGAGACATGTTCACGGTTAGCGTGAGGGGAGAGGTGGTGCAGAAGATGCCGGGGCACCAACTAAGGGCCATTTATGTATATGGCGCGGTGCAGCTGACGGCCCAAGCCGTTCAGACGGCGCTGGAGCTCGAGATTGACGTGGCCTACTTCTCACCTGCTGGCCGTTTCCTCGGCATTTTGCGCGGCCTGCCCACGAGCGGGGTCGATGCCCGTATGGGGCAGTACGAGTGCTTTCAAAAAGAGGCCATCCGAATGAAGTTAGCTCGTGAGGTAATCCGGGCCAAGATTCACAACCAGCGTGTGCTACTCATGCGGAATGGAGATGCGCCAGAAAGCGCCCTAAAACTGATGGCGGAACTCAGGGACGGGCTGGGTGAGGCGGAGGACCGTACGCAGCTTCTCGGCTACGAAGGCATGGCGGCGAATCTCTACTTTCAGCACTTTCCCTCCATGTTGAAAGGGCGTGGCGAAGCCTGGCGCTTCGATTTTCAAGGGCGGAACAAGCGTCCGCCGCGTGATCCGGTCAATGCGCTTCTCTCCATGGCCTACAGCATGCTGGCAAAGGAACTCACAGGCGTGTGCCATGCGGTCGGTCTGGACCCGTTCCTGGGCTTTCTCCACCAGCCGCGCTATGGCCGCCCTGCGCTAGCCCTCGATCTGATGGAGGAATTTCGTCCGCTGATAGCTGACAGTGTGGTGATCTCTCTGATCAACCGAGGAGAACTTGGGGTTGAGGATTTTATGCGCAGTGCCAACGGCACCTTTTTGAAGGACAGCGGACGCCGTGCCTTTTGGGAGGGGTATTTCCGTCGTATAGACACGCAGGTAAGCCACCCTGAATTCGGCTACAAGATGAGTTATCGCCGCATGTTGGAGGTTCAGGGACGTCAGCTCTGGCGCTACCTACGTGGGGAGGCGGCTGGCTATCATGCTTTCACCACCCGCTAGGTGGCTTTGTGGCATTTGAAATTCCAAATCTCAAATTTCCAGTGAGAACCCGTTACCTCATCTGCTACGACATCTGCCACCCGAAGCGACTGCGCCGGGTGGCCAAGGCCATGGAAGGCTACGGCGTGCGTCTTCAATACAGTGTCTTTGAGTGTGCATTGGATGAAAAGCGCTACCGCAAGATGGAGGCAGAGCTGCACCCCCTGCTTAACCACGAGGAGGACCAAGTGCTCTTTGTCAGCTTGGGGCCGGAGGATAGCAGCCATAGTCTGAGGATTGAGGCGATGGGTCTACCCTACCTTGTGCGTAGCCGGGTGACGATTGTGTAATGTGACCTTAAAGTTTGCTGTGAAGATTTATGATTTGTACCGCAGACTTTGCTGTTCCCCATTTTCGCGCTTGCACTCGAGAACCTTCCTGTAAAGTAATCAAGGGCAAGTCCCATCGATCACCTTTCCTCCGCCATTGGGAAGGCAAGCTCTAGGAAATCCTGAGTGGGTATCTGATCTCTGAAATCATGACGACTGAAGCAGCGGCGTTCTTCGCGAGCGCGGAAGTGCTGGGCGTTGCCTTAAGCCGCGCTCGCGAAAGGCGTCAGACGCTATTTAATAGAAATGGAAATGGTGAGCGTAATGTTCCACAAAGAGCGCTCGCAAACATCGGCTAAACTGCCGCATCCAAGGGTGTTCCACAGCAAGGCTCCTTCAGTCGTCATGATTCCAGTGAGCTTGAGGCGGACGGATATACTATCGGTGATGAAATCATCGTTTATGTCCTTCAGTCGTCATGATTCCAGTGAGCTTGAGGCGGACCATAAGGCTGGCAGATGCGCTGCTGATGGATGCCTTCAGTCGTCATGATTCCAGTGAGCTTGAGGCGGTCCATTGAGCAATTATCTCCCCACCCTCGCCCACTCCTTCAGTCGTCATGATTCCAGTGAGCTTGAGGCGGTAGGTCCAAAAAGTTTAACCGCTTTACCCATCATAAACCTTCAGTCGTCATGATTCCAGTGAGCTTGAGGCGGCTCGCGCCGTGCGTCCTGGCTGTTAGCCCTGAGCCTCCTTCAGTCGTCATGATTCCAGTGAGCTTGAGGCGGCACAAAGCCACAAGCTATGAACAACCCCATTAATCCTTCAGTCGTCATGATTCCAGTGAGCTTGAGGCGGAACTGTTCGGGAGTTAGGGCCATAAGTGTGAGCGTCCTTCAGTCGTCATGATTCCAGTGAGCTTGAGGCGGGCTCTATCTCCTCAACCTTCGCATTTTTCTTCCACAACCTTCAGTCGTCATGATTCCAGTGAGCTTGAGGCGGGTGCTCCTCATTGCGCTATGCGGCTTGCCGCCCGTCCTTCAGTCGTCATGATTCCAGTGAGCTTGAGGCGGAGGCCGCTTGTGCGCCTAACAACGGTTTGCACACTCACCCTTCAGTCGTCATGATTCCAGTGAGCTTGAGGCGGAAGCCTGGGAGTCCATGGACACCTACCCTGTCCACCTTCAGTCGTCATGATTCCAGTGAGCTTGAGGCGGCTTCCAGAGACGCGCGCCGCTCTGGGCGACAAACCCCTTCAGTCGTCATGATTCCAGTGAGCTTGAGGCGGGACGAATTGAGACGGAAACAGCAGGCTTTCCAGACCTTCAGTCGTCATGATTCCAGTGAGCTTGAGGCGGAAGCCCCCGTCCAGATTAACCTCTGGGGCAGTCACCTTCAGTCGTCATGATTCCAGTGAGCTTGAGGCGGGAGTTTTCTTTCGCACTTGACTTAGCGGAGATGTCCTTCAGTCGTCATGATTCCAGTGAGCTTGAGGCGGCACAAGCTATGAGCCAAGACATTAGCAACATGTAAACCTTCAGTCGTCATGATTCCAGTGAGCTTGAGGCGGAACCCCAGACTGTAGTCGAACACCGACTTCGCGTTCCTTCAGTCGTCATGATTCCAGTGAGCTTGAGGCGGATTGACCTGTGACGTTCAGGCTGCCGCTACCGTGACCCTTCAGTCGTCATGATTCCAGTGAGCTTGAGGCGGAAAGGAGCCAAAATTACCATCTTGGCGGTAAAAATCCTTCAGTCGTCATGATTCCAGTGAGCTTGAGGCGGGTTCAGAAAGTAAGCGCCGCGATTACTATCTCGCCCCTTCAGTCGTCATGATTCCAGTGAGCTTGAGGCGGATCACCTGCCGCCACCGTGCCTGTTGTTGTGCCTACCCTTCAGTCGTCATGATTCCAGTGAGCTCGTCCCCCCCGCCCGGGGGGATGGTCCGCTGCTTTTCTACCTTGGTAGCTTGGCATGGGGCTTGTCTTGGGGGGCGGGTTTGGTTATGCAGGAGGGATGCGTCTGTTGTGGTTTTTTGCTTTTCGGTTGCTTGCCCGGCGTCGGTTGGGCCTGCGATGGCTGGGGGCTTGGCTGCTGCTGGTGGCGGTGGCTGGGGGGCAGGAGATGGGGGTGTTTGAAACGTCGTCGCTGGCTTGGCGGACGGCTTTGCACGTGGACCCTGGGGCAGAGGCGCCGTTACGGTCGCTGCTTGAGCTTTATCAGAAGGCCGGGCGGCTGACGGAGTTGATGCGGCTTTACACGGATCATGTGGCACAATATCCGCAGGATGAGGGGGCGGCGGTGGTGCTGGCGCGGCTGCTGGTGCTGACGCGGTCTCCGGCAGCAGGTGCGCATTTGGATCGTGCGCTGCAAGGGGCTCCCGATAGTGCGCTGCTGGCCTATGTGCGCTACCAGTGGCTGAGCCTTGACCATGGCTCCGGGGCTCTGGAAAGTCTGGCTAAGGCGGTGGTGCGGGAGCAGGGGCAGCCAGCGCGTCGGGAGCTGTGGCTGACGGAGCTGATCCAGCAGGCGGCAGCAGCAGGTCGGGAGTCGCTGGTGCGGGAGTGTTTCGCGGCGCTGGGCGAGAAGCTCGGCACGGTGGAGGCGCGGATGCGCTCGGTGCGTCGGTGCCTGGAGGCAGGGTTGATGCAGGCGGCACTGGAGGCAGGGCAGGGGGCGGATCTCGCGGCGCTGCATGGGGAGGCGGCGGTGGAGGCGCGTTTTCTGTGGGCGCGGGTGCTGATGGCAAGCGGGAAGTCGGCGGAGTCGGTGGGGCAGGCTTTGGCTCTGCTAGAGTTGCTCGGGGTGGAGCATCCACGCTGGCGGGAGGCGGTGCTGCTGGGCTGGCAGGGGGAAGCTGCGGCGCTGCGGCAGAGTCGGCTGAAGGCGGTGGCGCAGGCTTGGCAGGCCGCGACTGGGGATGAACGGCAAGCGCTGCTCTATGGTGAGCTGCTGGTGCTGGCTGGGCAGTCACCGGAGGCGCTGAGGGTGTGGCAGGTTTGTTTGGCCCAGGTGCCGGAATCGCGTGCTGTGGAGCAGCGTGTGATGCAGGAGCTGGAGGTGCAGCGGCAGGATGAGGCACTGCTGGCGTTCCTGAGTCAGCGGTCGCGCGCTCAGCCGCAGCGGGAGGATTTGCGCGTCCAGCAGGTGCGTGTACTGCTGCGTCTGGGGCGTGTGTCGCCAGGCTTGGCGGCTCTGAAGCAGTTGCTGGAAGGCAAGGACCCGCAGGCGAAGGCGATGGCCTGGCTACAAATGGCGCGCTGGCTGCGGCAGCAAACGCTGCCTGTGGAGGCGATGGCGTTGCTCGCGGCAGGGGTTGAGGCGTTGCCGGGGCGCTGGGATTTACGCAAGGAATGGGCGGAACTGCTGTGGGTGCAGGGGCGGGCGGATGAGGCAGTGCGGGTGATGGAGGGTCTGGAGCTGCGGTCGATGACGCATGAGATGCGCTTGGAGGCGGTGCCTTTTCTTCTGCACCATCGGCTGCTCGCTGTGGCGCGTCGTGTGCTGGAGGTCGGTTTGGAGCAGCCGGGCACGGCCTTTGACCTGAGACTGATGCTGGCTCGGGTGGAGGGAATGTCGGGTCGGCAGGGGGAGGCGAACCAGCAGCTGGTGCTGTGCCGCGATCAGTGTGACACGGAGGCGCGCTATGTGGCCTGGCTACAGCTGGCCTGGGAGCGGGCGGTCGAGCTGGAGCAAACGAGCGATTTTTTGGCCAGCGAGCGTCAGCGGCTTTGGCCGGCGGAGGGGGCGAGCTGGGAGCCGTTGAAGTTGACCCAGCTTGCTGTGCTGGCGATGCAGGTGACGGAATCAAGGCTGAAGGAGGAGGCTGAGCGCTGGCTGCGCGAGGCTCTGGCCCAGCCTAGCCTGCCCGAGGGGGTGAAGCTGATGCTACGGCGGCTTTTGATCACGCTGCTGGAGGGGCAGCCTGCCCGCTCCCGTGAGCTTGAGCAGGAACTGCAAGTGGCCATCGTGCAGAGTCAGGCGGTTCAGACCGAACTGGGGGCGGACGATCTGCGCCTGCGTCTGCTGCTGATGTATCATGCGGTAGGGAGGTTGGATTTGGTGCGGCAAACCCTGACGCAGTTGGTGATCGAGCGATGCCAAGACGCGGGCTTGATCCAGCAGGCGATTCAGGTGCTGTTGAAGCTGGGGGAAGGTCATGACATGCGGGCGCTGGCAAAGCGATTGGTGCTGCTACAGCCGAAGGAAAAGGCGCACTGGCTGCAATGGACGATGCTGCTGGCGGATGCGGGCCAGGAGGCCGAGCTGCGGCAATGCCTGCGTGAGATGCAGATGCGGGCTGGGGAGTGGCAATGGGGCACTGAGGCGCAGGAGCTGATGATGCAGCATCTTTGTGCCAGTGCTTGGCGGAGTCTGGTGCCGGCTTTAGCAGATCCGCAGGCGAACCTGACCGAAGCGGAGGCATGTCTGATGGAACTGGAACTGGCGGAGCGACCTCCGGAGCGTCGTCTCTGGCTGGCCTGGGCGCGTGGGCTTTTGGCCCGGCGGCAGATGAATGAGGTGGGTTTGGCGGAAGCTCGGGCTGCCTTGCAACAGGGGGGCGACTGGATCGAGCTGCCGGACGGGGTCTCTTTGTCGAAAGTGGAGGCACTGCGGTTGCTGACGAACGCCGAAGCTCCCCTGCCAGCCGTCAAGCCAAGCCCGGTGGGGGACTATCGCCAGCCTGGTCAGTTGGCCTGGGCTTTTCAGCCGAATTCAGGCGGCTTTTTGGTGCGTTGGGGGCTGTCGCCGGATGGCCAGCATGTCGTGACACAGGATCAATATGGAGCTCTGGCGGTGCTGGAGCGGCGCAGCGGTCGTCTGCGCTGGCAGACGCGGTTGGCGCAGACGCCATTGGCTGCTGTCGTGAGCATGAATGGTGCGGCAGACCTGGTGTCAGAGCCGCTGGAGTGGTGCCCGACTTCGGAGGGAATCGTGGTGGCCACGGATGAGGCACTGACGGCTCTGGCCTGGCAGGATGGACGACTGCTCTGGCGGGTGAAGCGGATGCGCGGGCCGATCCGCATGGCGGCTGGTGAGGGACAGGCGCTGTGCTGGCAACCGGGACTGAAGCGCGTGGATGCCTATGCGATGGGCACGGGTAAGCTGCTCTGGTCCACCGTGCTGGCAGATCTGGCCCAAATGCCACCGGCAAAGGCAAATGCCCCTCAGTGGCAAGCCTTGGGGCTTCAGGTCGATCGGGGGCGTGTTCTGGTCTCGGGCAGTGGCAGCGCCTTGCTGAACGGGCAGGATGGGGCGGTGATCTGGAAGGCTGGCACGGGGCAGCGCGCGCTGCACTTTCCGCTGGCTTTGTCGGCAGCGCCCGAGGCACAGATGGAGGCTGCATTTAGCCTGCCTCCGCAGCGTGCGCTGACGCGCGAGACGAGTTCACTGATTTCCTCGGGTTTCACGATGGCGAGTCCGCTATCCCTGCCGATTTTGGCTTACCCTGGGGTTTTTGCTTCGCAGAGCGCTGGGGATGCTTGGCTGAACTGGGGCGCCACGGGCAGCCGCTGGCTCCAGGGGCATACGGTCTGGCAATTGAGCACCGGGCTGCCAGTGGTGCGCTGTTCCGTGTTCGGGTTTCCTCAGCCGAGTCGTCTGAATCCGACGGCTGCGGGTTACAGCTCGCAGGCATGGCCGCTGGGCACGGTGGGGCGGCAGTTGGTGCTGGCCTCGTCAAATGCGGTGGTGAAGGTGAGCCCGACGGGTGTTTCTGTGCCTTTGCTGGAGGTCGCGAGTGGGCGCAATCTAAGCCCTGGGAAGCACCTCATGCCCGCCGCTGCATTGGATGGTAGTGTCGTGGTGGTGGCGGATCTGGAGCAGGCCCAGGCGGTGGATGTGCTGACGGGCACAGTGCTCTGGCAGGAGCCTTGGAAGGCACCGGTAGCGGAGATAATGAAGCAGGGCATCGAGAGCCTCTCGGCCTGGCAGACGATGCGCTGGAGCGCACCGGGTGTGATTCTTTATGATGGTCAAGGTCTGTCTCAGGTATTGGATTGGCGTGCCTTAGCTCGGGAGGGAGATATTGTGCTGCCAGTAGGGTTGTGGGGCCTGATCTGCCTGCGCTGTCCGCCTGCGCCTTGAGCTGAAAATTGACCTGACTGCGATGGGTTGTGCTTTTGCTAGCTGGAGACGGTCAGCTTGACGCAAAAATCGTGCCCCAAGACCGTTGGTGAAGGATGCGTCTTTTTTATCTTGGTTTAGGTCTTCTGTTCAGCAGCGAGCTATGGGGAGCTACGGTGGAGGCGACTCCGCGCACTTGGATGGAAAAGCTGCGGCATCTGAACCACGGGGATGTTTTGAAACTCGCTCCTGGGGAGTATCCGGGCGGTCAGCATGTGCAGGGGCTGAAGAATCTGACGTTGGAGGCACTTGACCCACAGAATCCGCCTCACATCCATGGCGGTAGCACGGGCTTGCAGTTCTCTCGCTGCCATGGCTTGACCTTGCGTCATCTGAAAATCAGCGGTCAGTCGATGAATGGCCTGAATTTGGACGATGGCGGAATGCTGGAGGAGCGAATCCAAGGCATCACGCTCGAAGATCTGGAGGTTTCTGACATTGGCCCGCAGGGCAATCATGACGCCATCAAAGGCAGCGGTCTGGAGGGGTTGACGATTCGCCGCTGTCGGCTCAGTGGCTGGGGAGGGCAGGGGGTGGACTTGGTCGGCTGCCATGGCTCGCTCATCCGTGAGTGTGAATTCATGGGGAAGCCCGGCTACAGCGCCACGGCTGCCGTGCAGATGAAGGGCGGGTGCCGGGGCATCGTGGTGGAAAAGTGCCGGTTTCAGAACGCTGCGGAGCGTGCCCTAAATCTTGGCGGTTCCACGGGGTTGCCGTATTTTCGTCCGCCCGATGCAGCTCATGAGGCCGCTGACCTGACCGTGCGGGATTGCCTGATCGAGGGCAGTCTGTGCGCGGCGGCTTTTGTCGGAGTGGATGGAGCGTTGTTTACTGGAAACACGGTGCTCTACCCCAAGAAATGGGTTTTTCGCATTCTTCAGGAGTCCACGGAGCCGCGTTTCGTGCCCTGCCGAAACGTACGCATCACCAACAACCGCATTATCTTCAGGCGCGCCGAGGTGAGCGTGGATATCAACACCGGCCCAGGCACGGCTCCAGAGACTTTTGTTTTCGAAAAGAATGCTTGGTTTGCTGAGGACAAGCCCGCGCGGTCACGGCCGATTTTACCCGTTGCCGAGACTGAGGGACGCTATGGGGAGGACCCGCGCTGAGCTCAGAACTTGCGGCTTAGGCTCAGCATGAGGGTGTGCGACTGGTTCTTGTAGCGCCCGTTGAAATCAGGGATGTTGGCATCATTCACGGTGCGGCTGGGATGGTAAATGAAGCCGTAGGTGAGGTCGATGCGGTCGCGCTCGCCTTTCCAGCCGACGCCAACGCTGAAGATGTGGCGATCGTAGGCGGGGATGGCTGGTGTGTAGGTGCGGTCGGGCATGGAGTTTTCCGAAAACAAGTAACCGGCCCGCAGTAGCCATTGATCGCTGAGCTTATAAGTGGCTCCGGTGCCCAGGTCGATGGAGTTTCGCCAGTTGAGCGGCAGGGAGCTCTGGGGCAGTAGGCTGTTGCTGTCGCTGGTGTCGAGCGGGATGTCGTCGTGGGAGTGGTTGGCCGTCCATTTGAAATCAAAACCCAAAGTTAGGCGATCCGTCAGGTCGATGCCGTAGCCGATGGCCAAGGAAGCGGGGAGGGTCATTTCGGTGCCGAATTCGCTGCGATTGGCGAGTCCTGCTCCCAGGCCTGATGGCACACCTTTGGCCTCAAAGTTGCCGCTCATGTCGAGGCGTAGGGGAAGCTGACCGATCAAAGAGATGCGCTGCCTAGGTGTCAGCTCCCAGAGGATGCTGCCAAAGCCGCCGATGCCCCAGCCCTCGGCATCCAAGTGCAACTGTCCATCAGTGCCACCGAGAGGGATGATTTGATGCATGATGAAATCTCCCTGCATGATGTCGAGACCTAGGCCGATGGTGACTTTGTCATGCACACGCCAAGCCGCAGAAGGGGTGATGCTCCAGGTGCGCAGTCTGAATTGAGATGGTGCGTAGTAGCGCAGAGATGAGCTTTGATCATAGCTGGTTTCGAATCCGTAAGGCGTGCTAATGCCGATGCCGAAGACCAGCTTGTTTGGAATGATCGGCATCAGGGCATACAGGCTGAAAGGATAGCCCCATGGCTCCTGGTGATCGAGGCGTTCTCCGGCGTTGGAGGTGAACTTCAGGTCGTTGTGGGTGAAGCCAGTGTTGATCTGTAGCGTCGGAGACGTGGTGTAGATCATGTTGGCCGGAGCTACCCGAGCCGTGGTGGCATCGCTCAGGTTAGCAAACCTACCACCCACGATCCCCAATGCCTCGGCCGAGTCTGGAATGAGAGAAAGAGACCCTGCTGCTTGGCTGGCAGTAGGACTCGCCAAAAGAACGGCAGCAATGGCGATGAGCGTGAACCTTGGATTAGCTTGCATGAAAGAACGTGAAGCGATTGAAAAAGGATAGCAAGCCGAACAAGCTCACGCGGTTCTGGCGAGCATAAAATGCCAGTCTTGCTTGCTAGAAAGATAATAATGAAGGCCTAAGTACGATGCGCGCACTCAAGTTTTAAGCGATGTCGATCCCATCTAAAGGGCGTTAGTTTGCCTCAAGCATTCAACGCAGGGGCTGGATAGCCAGCCGTCCTCGTCTGCAAAAGCAACTTTCTGATTTCGGCACCATCTCTGAAAATTAGACTGGGATTCTGCTAAGCTCTTATTTGACGGTCAAAATACACTGCGCGACTAGATTGCCGGGCCATTCGTTTACCTAGTGTAACTTGGTTTGCCCCTTTGCGAGATCCGATGACTGCTACGCCTACTGACATCCCCCCTGCTTTTCCTTTCGAACTCATCCGGGAGGACCTTCAGGGCGTGGAGGCTGCTATCCGTGCCCAGGCGAAAGCCTTTGATCCAGCCGTGGAAGGCTATGTCGCCTACGTGTGTCAGGCTGCGGGTAAACGCATCCGCCCCGCGCTAGCTCTGATGGCCGGCGGTGCTACCGGCGGCCGCACCGAAGCGCACACCCGGCTTTCGGTGATTCTGGAACTCGTTCACATCGCCTCGCTCGTGCATGATGACATCATGGATGGCGCCGATACCCGCCGTGGCCTGCCTACGGCTGCGGCGAAGTGGGGACACTCGCTTAGCGTATTGCTGGGGGATGCCCTCTTTGCCTATGCGCTGGAACTGGCGACTGAATTCGAGGACACGGAAGTCTGCCGGCAGATCGCCCGTGCCTCTCGGGATGTATGCAGTGGCGAGATTTTGCAGACGCAGCGCCGTTTTGACCTGAATCTCTCCGTCCCGGATTACCTGCGGATGATCGAGATGAAGACTGCGGCTCTCTTTGCCGCAGCCGCTGGGTTGGGGGCTCGGCTGAATGGTGTGCCGCAGGAGACTCAGGACGCCATGCATAGCTTTGGCCTCAAGCTCGGCACGGTCTATCAAATCTATGATGACTGCCTGGATCTCGTCGGGGATGAAAGCAAAGTCGGCAAGACTCTCGGCACAGACTTGGCGCGCGGAAAACTAACGCTGCCCATCCTTTTCCTGCTGATGGAAGCCACGGATCTGCAAAAGCAAAAGCTAAACCGCATGCTGCTGCAAGGGGAGCCCATGGATACGAGCATCCTGGCAGGGATCGCCGACTATGAAGGTGCCATCGAGCGCGCAGTCACCTATGCCAGCGATATGCTGGCGGATGCTGAATCTGAGCTGGCCTGCCTCTCCGAGACGCCTTACAAACAAGCCTTCCTTGGCATCGCGGCTTATTTGCGTGCTTTGCTCGCGAATTGCCTGATTCAGCAGACCCACTCCTAAATTCCAGGGGAGAAAAAGCTGTCCTGGAAGATGAGCGTGCCTGACTCTGGTTTGCCAGGAGGCTTGACTTCCGAATCGGGCTGTCCTTTTGCTTGACCCTCCATGGCTACCCGCAGCAAGCGCATCGTTCTCAAATTCGGTTCCGGCATTCTCACCAAGCTCAAGACTCCTGAGCCTGATCCGGTGCAGTTGCGCAAACTTGTCGAGGCCGTGGCGCTCATCAAGCAAGCCGGGCATAGTGTCGTCGTCGTCAGCAGCGGCGCGGTGGCCTCTGGTTTGAAGCCTCTGGATTTTTCGATCCGTCCCTCAGACATGACCACGCTGCAGGCCTTGGCGGCTGTGGGCCAGACGCACCTCATGCATGCTTACGAGAATTTGCTCCGGGATCACGGCCTGCACGTCGCCCAGCTTCTAGTCACCCACGAGGACCTGACCCAGGAAGAACGCGCCAGCCGCGTGAGGGCTACCCTCCAGCGATTGCTCGATTTCCCCCAAGTGGTGCCTGTCATCAATGAAAATGACAGCGTCGCCATTGAGGAACTTCGATTTGGCGACAATGACAAACTATCCTCCCGCATCGCTAGGCTCTGGGAAGCGGATTTGCTCATTTTGCTGACCAGCGCACCGGGGCTGTTGCGGGATATGCATCGGCCTGAAGAGGGCCCAATTCCAATCGTTGAGGACATTGATGCCGTCATTCACCATGCTCAGGAAGAAAAAACGGCTCTCGGCACAGGCGGCATGATCTCGAAGCTACGAGCCGTGCAGGATGCCGTGAATGCGGGCGTCCAGTGCATCATCGCTAGCGGTCGCCAGGCCGAGCAGCTGCCCAGCGTGGTCGAGGGTAGCGGCATTTGCACTCGATTCACCGCCCGCGCTCGCTGAGAACCATGACGCGTTGCATCCTTGCCAGCATCTTCTTCGGCTGGGTGACCGCTGTCACCGCGCAGACCCTGCACGTTTACATTTGGGCAGACTACATTAGCCCACAGGCCTTGGAGTCTTTTGAAAAAAAGCACAGCTGTCGTGTCGTCGTGGACACCTTCGATTCCAACGAGGCGATGTATGCGAAGCTGAAAGCTGGCGCTAGCGGTTATGATGTCATCTTTCCCACCAGCTACATCATCCCCCTGATGGAGCGCGAAGGCCTGTTAGCTCCCTTGGATCATGCTCGGCTGCCGCATCGGGTGAATCTGGACATGACCGTGTTGGACAAGATCAGTGACCGCACCATGCGCCATAGCGTACCCTACACCGTGGGCTACACCCTGCTGGCTGCTCAACGGGGAAAGGTGCCGACAACGGAGGCATCGTGGGCTCTACTGCTGCGCCCTGAACTGAATCAACGACTGACGCTGCTGGATGATATGCGGGAGAGCATCGGGGCCGCGCTGAAGGCCCTGGGGCATAGCATCAACAGCGCCGAAGACGCCCACCTCGCCGCCGCACAGGAGTTGCTGCTGCGCTGGAAGGCGCAAGCGGCTAAATTTGATAACGAAGGCTACAAAGCGGGATTGGACTCGGGCGAATTTCTGCTCGTCCACGGCTATAGTGGCGACTTGTGGCAAGTGGCCCAAGAAAATGACAAGATCGAAATCATCCTGCCTAAAGAAGGGGTGATCATGGGCTGTGATGAAATGGTCATCCCCGCGCGTTCGACCCAAAAGGAATTGGCCCATGCTTTCATCGATCATTTGCTCCAGGCTGAAATCGCTGCCGAGAACATGCAGTGGACCGGTTATCTCTGCCCCAATCAAGCGGCACTGAAGCTAGTGGAGCCCGGCTACTTGGCTAATCCGGCGATCTCGATTCCTGAGGAAGTGAAAGCAAAAAGCGAAGTCATCCACGATCTCGGCCCGGATCTGGAAAAATACATTCGCGTCTGGGATGCGGTGAAGCGCTGAGGTCGCCTGCTGTGGCAGCACCTAAGTGCCATGGAGCTCACGGCTTTAACCTGGGTTGTTCCCATTAAAACCCACTTGTCCCCATTGTTTTCACAGCCGTTTCGTTGCCTTTTGCTGTCCCCATGGCCGAGTCTGCCTCCCAACTTCTAGCTGCTGCATCTGCCCCCGGTGAGCTGCCTGCCCGTGACCAAGAAAAGCCCGCGCAGGCCAATCCCTTTGGTCGCAGAAAAGGCGAACCCACGGCTGAGGAACTCCTGGCCAATATCAACCGCGCGCTGCCTTTTTCCGACGAGGCTGAAAAAGGAGTCATCTCCAGCCTTTTGCAGGACCCGAACGAGCGACTCAGTGAAAGCCGTGTCTCACTGCCATCGCCCGCTTTTTATCACGAGGCCAATCGCACCATATACGAAAAACTGCTGGAGTTTTACGACAAGAACCTCCCCATCGACCCCGTCATGGTCACGAATGTTCTTCGGGATCAAAATCTGCTCGATAAGGTCGGCGGTCCCGCAGCGATCACTGAACTCTTCACCTTCGTTCCCAGTCCTGCGCACTACGATCACTACAAGAAAGTGGTGCTTGATAAGCACCTGCTGCGTCAGCTCATCCACGCCTGCTCTCTGAACATCCACACCGCCTACGAGTTTGGCAAAGACCAGATCGATGGGGATGTCGGCACGCTCGTGGATCAGGCCGAGCAGCGCGTGCTTTCCGTCCGTGAGTCCACCGGCAAGCAGGACAACATGAAGTCGCTGTCCTCTCATGTCGCCGAGGCCATCGATAGCATTCAGTACATGCTCGAACACCCAGGGCAGCTGCGCGGTCTTTCTACCGGTTATAGTGTGCTGGATAAGCTCAGCTCTGGTCTGCAAGGTGCCGAAATGTTCGTCATTGCCGCCCGGCCCTCGATGGGAAAGACCTCGCTCGCCATGAACCTCATCGAGCATATTTCCGTGGATTGCGGCCATGCAGCTGCGGTCTTCAGCTTGGAAATGAGCTCCACCATGCTCGTGCGTCGTCTGCTCGTCTCGCGTGCCCAGCTTTCCATGCAGGATCTGTCCCGTGGTCTCCTTTCCCGTGCCCAGCAGGAGGCACTGGTCAAGGCCACCCGCGACCTGCAAAAAGCACAAATCTTCATCGATGACACCCCCGGCCTTGACGTGATGGAGATGCGCGCCAAGGCCCGACGCCTCAAGAAACAACACAACATCCAGGTGATCATGATCGATTACCTGCAGCTCGTCACGAGCGGTAGCAAACGTGCCAAGGACAATCGCCAAATCGAGATCGCCGAAATTTCTGCCGGCATCAAAGGCATCGCCAAAGAGCTGAACATTCCCATCATCGTCCTCGCCCAGCTCAACCGTGCCGTGGAAAGCCGCAAAGGACAGCGCCCAGTACTATCCGATCTGCGCGAATCTGGTTCCATCGAGCAAGATGCCGACTTGGTAGGCCTACTGACGCGTGAAGATTACGCCGGCGCTAAGATGGAAGTCGGCGATGAAGAAACCGAAGCTCGCAAGAAAGGCCAAGCTGTCCTCATCCTCGCCAAAAACCGTAACGGTCCCACCGACGATGTGCCTCTGCGCTTCATCGATTATGCCATGCGCTTCGTGGAGCGTAGCGCTGATGAAGAAGCTGAATCCCCTTAAGTGAAGTGAAGCAGGCACGCTTGCCTGCCCTTGGGGCGTATCGGTGGCGGGCAGGAGTGCCCGCCTCACTGCCCATGGCAGGCGGCTCACAGGCTGCGGCCGACTTGGGTGCTGAAGTGGCTAGTGTGCAGGATTGGCCCGTACTGCACTGGGGGCTGGCATGGCGGACGACAAACGCACGCTCCCTGCGGTTCACCTTTGATTTGTCCGAAGGATCCAGATCGTTTAATATTCGGCATGAATATCTCCGCCGTAAAGACGCCGCCGCCGTTTAAAATGCCCCAGTATGAGATTCCGCCGGAGGATTCGCCGCCTGGGCTGCCCTGGCAGCGGCTGGCAGAGATTCATGAGATGACCCGCCACCAGCCAAATCCCGAGATCTGGGACACGCTGAACAAAACCCCGGCTCCCACAGCCGTCTCGGCTGAAACAGTTGATCAAGGCCATGGCACCTGACGACATCGCCGTCCTCACCGCCCGCCTCAATGAGATGGCTGTGCGGTTTGAGACACTGGGTCATGGCGCGGCTGGTGGAAGAATGGGGCGGCACTCTGTTTGATGCGAGAAATCTACTGTCATGAAAACAAAACCCGTCGTGGATCGCTTGGACGAAAAGCCGGACTGGAGCTGGCTGAATGCCGCCGTGCGCGCCAGGCGTCTCGACCTCAAGAAAGCCAGGGAGGGCGCGCGCCGTTAGCCGATCAAGCCTACCAGGCCTGCGGTGACCTGTAATGACGCCCGTTGACGCCCGTTGACGCCCGTTTGGCGGAGGAAAAAGAATGGGCTGAAAAGTTCGTCCGCGTCGGGGCAGTGCGCGCTGCCGAGGCTTCCCGCACCCTGGAATTCCGTGTCATGGACAAGCTTGACTAAGAGTTGCTGGGAGTGCTTTTTGCATAGAATCTTCTGTCATGAATCCTGAAGAAGTTCCAATCAACCGGCTGGACGGTCCGCGTGATATGCGCTGGCTCTACGAAGCTGTGCGCTGGCGCCGTGCGGCTGCTGCCCGCGCCCGGAAGAAGGCCAAGGAGGAAGCACGCCGTGAGCCGGCCAAGCCTACCAGCGCCGCCCCAGATGAAAAATGATGTCACCGCCCTCACGGCCCGGCTGAACGCCATGGCCACGCGGCTCAGAAAGTCGAGCTCGGGACAGCGAGCCGATGCAGTGCGTGCCGAAGCATGAGGCAGGCACGCTTGTCTACCCTCGGGGCGTGTCGGTGGCGGGCAGGAGTGCCCGCCTCACTTCAGCTCTGCCTCGCCCGAATCGCCAACAGCTCTTTCATGACGTGGCTGAGCTTCCCACTCCACTCCGCCGTGCCGAAGGCATCGTGAAGGCTGCGGTAGAGCGCATACAGATCACGGTAAACGGCCACGTTTTCAGGGATGGGGTGATACACCTTCTCACGAATGGCGGTGACCTTGGACTGAAGCTCCTGCCATGTGCCAGCACCTGCGGCAGCAGCAGCAAAGATGGCCGCACCGAGGGCGCAGGTCTGCTCGCTCTGGCTGACTTTCATCGGCTTGCCAATGATGTCGGCGTAGATCTGCATGAGCGTGGCATTCTTGATCGAGAGCCCGCCTGTGTTGATGACTTCCTCGATCTTCACACCGTATTCCTCGACGCGTTTGATGATGGTCAAAGCACCGAACGCCGTCGCCTCAATGTAGGCGCGATAAATCTCATGCGCCTCGGTGTGCAGCGTCTGGCCGAGCAGCAGGCCGGTGAGACGCACATCGACGAGGATGGTGCGGTTGCCGTTGTTCCAATCGAGCGCGAGCAGGCCCGTGGCACCAGGTTTCTGGCCTTCCATGGCCTTTTCCATGTTCACAAATTTCTCGCCGGTGGTCTTGCCGTAGCTGTCGGGCACGAGGTGATTCACCAGCCAAAGGAAAAGATCGCCCACGGCGCTCTGACCGGCCTCGATGCCGTAATAGCCGGGCAGCACGCTGCCATTCACGATGCCGCAAACGCCTGGGATATCCGCCAGCGGTTTGTTAGCGGGTGAGATCATGAGGTCGCAGGTGCTGGTGCCGAGAATCTTCACCAAGGTACCCTCTTTGATACCCGCCCCAACCGCGCCGGTGTGTGCATCGAACGCGCCGACACAAACGGCGGTGCCTTCGGCCAATCCTAGCCGTTTGGCCCACTCGGCGCATAAACCGCCCGCTTTCGTGTCGGTGGTGTGAGCTTCGGAATACAAGCGATCACGCAGATCCGCGAGCTTCGGATCGAGCTTCGCCAAAAACTCCTTGTCGGGCAGCCCGCCCCATTCGCTGCTGAACATCGCCTTGTGACCCGCGGCGCACACGCTGCGCTTCAACGTGAGCGGATGGGTGTTTCCGGTCAAAACGGCAGGAATCCAGTCGCAGTGCTCCACGAAGCTGAAAGCGGCTTCGAAGACCTTTTCGTCCACCCGGCGCAAGCGCAGGATTTTGCTCCAAAACCATTCGCTCGAGTAAATGCCGCCGCATTTGGCGATGATGTTCGGCCTCATCTCGTGGCCCAGCTTCGTGATCTCCGCGGCCTCCGCATGGCCGGTGTGATCCTTCCACAACCACACCATGGCGTTGAGGTTGTTTTGAAACTCCGGCAGCAAACCAAGCGGCGTGCCCTCTTCATTCACTGGGATCGGCGTCGAGCCTGTGGTGTCGATGCCGATGCCGACAACCTGCGAGGCATCAAAGCCCGCGATTTTGGCCTTCGCCTGCTCCAACGCGCCTTTCACGACGCTTTCGAGACCGTCGAGGTAGTCCTGCGGATTCTGCCGTGCCACATGCGGGTCCTTCGGATCAAGCAGAATGCCCATCTCACCGCTCGGGTAATTAAACACGGTCGAACCGGCTTCGGCCCCTTTATCGAGGTCGATGAGGAGAGAACGGCAGGAGTTCGTGCCGTAGTCGATGCCGAGAGCGTAGCGTTTCATGCGGTGGTTGGGAAAGGGCGCGGCGATACTGCGCAGCCCTTTCCCCTTGGCGAGAGAAAACCGGACGCTTTTTCTGACTTCCGCGCTTGGGTTTTTGATCCGGGCAGAGGCGATATCAGATGGCCCAGCCTTCGCGGTAGGTCTTGGTCAGCAGCTTGTCGGCGGCGGGGTTGTTTTTGAAGGCGAAGGCTTCGGTGTCCCATTCCAGGGTTTTGAGCTCCAGCGGGCGGCCTGTGCGCTGGTCGATCTCGCCCATGGCCAGACGTGTGGCCACATTGCCGAGCTGCACAGTTTCAGACAAAGGTCCGGCGTAATCGAAGCCATCGCTGGTCTTTTCGCCACCTAGGCAGGCATCCACCCAGCGGTGCCAATGGATGAGGCCCTGTTCCTTCGGATACTTGAAACCGGTGAATTTTTCCAAAGGATACAGGCGTGGTCCGGAGACGTGGGCGAGGACGAGGTTGCCTTCTTCACCTATAAAAAGGGAGCCACTCTTGGGAAGGTCTAGATTGTCTGGCATCCTAGCGAGCTTGCGGTCGGGGCGCAGGCCGCCATCCATCCAGGTGACTTTGAGGGTTTTGCCCGCGGTGAGTTGATTGCCAGGGAAGAGGTATTCGATGGTCTCATGCGTGGGCCAGATGTGCTCATTCACGCCGCTGTTCGTGGCGGTGATTTGCGTGGGTGCCTTGATGCCCAGGGCGGTAAAAACGGGATCTAAGATATGGCAGCCAAAGTCACCGAGTGCTCCACCCCCGAAGTCCTGCCAGTCACGCCAGACAAAGGGATGGTAGCACGGGGCATACTCACGCATCGGGGCACCACCGATCCAGAGATCCCAATTCACATGGGCAGGCACCTTGGCACTAGGGGCAGGTGCAAGGCGCTTGTTGCGCTCATTGCCGGTTACGGCCACCCAGGAATAGACCTCTTTGATCTTGCCGATGGCACCTTCTTTGATCAAACGAGTGCCCAGGCGGTATTCTAGGTTGGAGTGGATCTGATTGCCCATCTGGGTGACGACACCGGCTTTGGCTGCCTCCAGGCGCATTTGGCGGGATTCCCACACGGTGTGGGCGAGCGGTTTTTGGCAATAGACATGCTTGCCTAGGCGCAAGGCATCGATGGCTGCCTTGGCGTGCATGTGATCGGGCGTGCCGACATTGACCGCGTCAAACTTGTCGCCGAGCTTGGTAAACATCTCGCGAAAGTCGGCAAAGTGCGCCACGCCGGGGTGTTCGGCGTCCACCTTGTCAAATCGATGGCTGTCTATGTCGCAAAAGCCGACGTACTGAACGCTGGCATGGCTAGCGATGTTCTTGATATCGCTGAAGGCCATGCCGTTCGCGCCGACGGAGACGACTTGGAGCTTGGAGTTCGGGTTCGCGGACTTCACCACCGCCGGAAAGGCGACAGAACTGGCGGCAAGGGTGGCGGATTTTAGGAAAGCGCGGCGGTTGTTTGGCATGGTCAGTCTAAAACGCATGCCATGCGGCATCCTTCTGTTTTCTTCTGCGCAAGACTGATACTCTGCTCGCTCCTCAGCCGGCGAAGGCATCCGCAGGCACACCTTTGGCTCCAGGGCGGCAGACGAAAAGCCGACCGGCGAGTGCCTCGCTAAGGCCGGGTTTGAGCCCGGTGGTCACGTACAGGTCGCCCAGGTCTGGGCCCCCGAAGGCGCAGGCGGTGGTTTCCACACAGGGGAAGTCGATCTGCTCCACGACCTTGCTCGTCGTAGGATCAAAGCAGACGACCTTGGCTCCATGGCAAAAGGCGATCCACAAGCGGTCTTCGCTGTCGATGGTCATGCCGTCGGGGCTGCTGGAGTCGGCGCTGGTGTCCCAGATGACGCGCTCGTGGCTGAGGGCGCTGGTGGCTTTGTCGTAGTCAAAAGCGCGGATCTTTTGGCTAGGTGTGTCGATGTAATACATCGTGGCGGCGTCGCGCGTCCAGACGATGCCGTTGGAGTTGGTGACGGGAGAAAATTTCTTCTCGATGCGTAAGTCGCTGTGCAGGCAGTAGAGGGAGCCTTCCGGGCGCTTTTTGAGGCAGATGCTGCCCGCCCAGAAGCGGCCAGCAGGGTCGCATTTTCCATCGTTGAATCGGTTGTCTGGCAGATTGGGCTCAGGGTCGCCGATGAGTGTGCTGATGCCGGTGGCTTCATCCAGGAAATGAAACCCCGTGTCGCCTGCCCAGACAAGACCACCGCTTGCCCGTGGCACGATGGTTCCAACGCGCTGGCCGACGTCCCAGATCTTTTCCTCCCCGGTCACGGGGTTAAAGGCGATGACTTTGTAAGCCTCAATGTCCACATAGAGCAGTCGATTGAGGTGCCAAAGCGGTCCTTCGCCCCAAACGGAGACGTGTTTTCCAACTGGTGTGACAGGGATCATGGTTCCTGATTCTTGGTTTTGGGTTAATGGAGGTTTGCTTCGCTGCGGTAGGCTTCAGCGAGAGCGGTGGAAAGCTGGCGGGGCAGGGAATCGGGGGCGTGGCTTTCGAGTTCGATAGGTTTTTGGGCCAGGTTGGCCTCGTCGAAGACTCGTACTGCCATGTGCAGCTGGCCGTCTTGCAGCCACGTGTGCGCCCCGACAGGAGTCTGGCAGCCAGCTCCGAGCAGGCGTAGGAAGTCGCGTTCGGCGATGACTCGTGTCTCGGTCTCAGCATGGTTGATGGCGCGCAGTAGGCTGCGCGTGGCATCGTCATTGGCACGGCATTCGATGGCGATGGCTCCCTGGCCGGCGGCGGGCAGGAAGGCGCGTGGGTCGAGCGTTAGGCCGTGCAGGGTGCTGCCTTCGATTTCGATACGGCCATCACTCAACAAGCCCAGGCGGATCAATCCTGCCGCAGCGAGCAGGACAGCATCCAGCGGAGCTTGTCCGAGGACTTTTTTTACCCGCGTGGGTACATTGCCACGGATCTCCACGATCTGAACATCAGGCCTTAGCCACTTCAGCTGGGCCGCGCGGCGCACACTGCTGGTGCCGACTCGTGCGCCCTTGGGCAGGGTTTGTAGAGTGCAGGACTCTCGGGTGATGAGTACATCCTCGATCGGCGCGCGTGGCATGACAGCAGCAATGTCAAAGCCGGGGGCGAGGTCGCTGGGCACGTCTTTGAGGCTATGCACAGCCGCATCGATCTCACCAGTCTCTAGAGCAATCTCTAGCTCCTTGATGAAGATACCTTTGTCCACCTGAGCGACCCCGGCGAACTCGGAAAAGCGCAGATCCTGGCGCTTATCGCCGCTGGTCTGGATGACGCGGCGCTCGATGGTCAGGCCTGGATGGGCTGCTTGCAGAACGGCCGTGACCATTTCGGTCTGCTTTAGGGCCAGTTCGCTACCGCGTGTGCCTAAGATGAGAGTTCGGTTCGACATGAGAGCTCGCAGGTTTGCACGCGATCTGTGGATGATGCAAAGGGATGATGCGTGTCGTGTGGCGCACGCAGCCTTCATTCAAGGTACCCAAAGGCTCGGCATAAGCTCGCGGATGAAGTCTTGCGTGTCCTGGAGCGCCTGAATTTCTGCAAAAGGATCTTCCAGCCCTGCGGCTTCGGCTTTGAGTGGCACAAAGAAGGTCAATAGAGACCAGCGATGGTTCAGATTGCGCACAAAGGCATCTCGATAGGTATGCCAGACATGCTCCTGGTAGGTGGCGCTGGTGGAGCCATCGGAGCCGATGTACCAAAACAAATTCAGCGCACGCAGGCGTGCCCGGCGGCCCTGAGCGTCTTCCACATCGCGATACATGCTCATGAGGGTTGCTTCGGCACTACGCCCCTTGCCAAAATCGAGCGTCACCGGACGTGAGTTGCTGACCATCCAGCCCTGTGCGGGAAGACAGACATCGGGTGAGTGAAGCGAGCGTTTTTCTGCACCTCCCAGGACGATGGAGGCTAGAATGGCGCGATCAGGTTTTGTGTAAAAGCGCCTGTCTATGCGCACGTCTTCAGCCAGCGTGGCTTTTTCACGGGCTGTCATCGGCTGATCCGTGCTGGCATAACCCGCGAGCAAGCTAGGCATCTTGGATTGGATGCCAAGCGGGCCTACGTGGTAAGCTGTGTCCATTCCCGCGCAGTAAAAAAGCCCGCCACCCACGATGACCACCACTGCCGCTAGGTGCGCCCAGGTCTGCGAGCGCCCTGGCTGCGTTGCCGCTGGCGCGGTGGGTGCGGATTGACGTGGCGCGCGTGTTTCCAGCGTGCGCTCCATCCAGGTGGTGATGCCAAACATGCCTGCCAGCGCCACGCCGAAGACAGCAAAACCAGCCATGCTGTGGTAAAAGCTCATCTCCTGGTGGCCGTTCAAATTGCGGCCGATGGCGACATCTGAACCCAAGACTAGACAGCCCAAGGCGAGTAGCACCATACGGACGAGGTTTCCCAGCATGGCCAGCGGAATAGCACATGCGAAGAGGATGCCCCGAGCGGGCCATGTTTTCAGCGAGATCCAGCCATACAGCGCACTCAGCATCATCAGGGAAAAGAGCGAGCGAATGCCACTGCAGGGCTCTTCGACATCGAGCTGAAAAAGATCACCCTGTTCGCGTCCGGCCAGTTCATCAGCCGCTGAGTGCAGGCCTGTGCCCTCCTGAGTCACGGCTACGCCGATGAGATTGAGCACCAAAGCCGAGAGCTTAGCCGTCCACATGCGCAGTGGCACGGCCATCAGAGACTCCAGCGGTAACATAGGCCAGGTGAAGACAAAAAACGCCCATGGGAAAAACAACACGCGCAGCCATGGCAATCCGCCGAGCTGGAGGATGAGTCCGAGTAGAAGCAGTTGCCCCGCCGCGTAGCCAGGATAGGCCGTGTCTGCTTTGTAGCCAAAGCCATACAAAATCATGCCCACGAGCAATAGAGGCGCACCTAGCCAAGAGCCTTGCAACGGCAGCGCGGCCAGGGAGGGGCGCATCCGCGACACCAGCCAGGTGACGATAAAGGGAGTGACCAGGCAGAACCACCACTCGGAATCCTGCTGTGCCTTGCGCACGATGCCGCCGAGAATGCTGCTGCGTTCGACAAAGTCCCAGTGTTGATACGGAAACAGCCCGAGTAGCACCGTGACCAGCACCGCACAAACCGCAAAGGTGGCCCATCGTTGCCCCTGCTTGGAGGCAAGGGAAGGGTCGATGTCAGCAGTCGCGGTCACGCTCATGAGGTCAGGCCAAGAAGAAGATTAAAAAAAGCTTAACGGCATCCATTCCGCAGCACAAGCCATGCTCTGGTGGATTTTTCCCAATCCACAGGCTCATTCAGTAGCTGCTGAATCTCCGCCTTTTCTAACGGTGACGTTCCTTAGTCGAGTCGGTAACCCATAAGGTGAGGCCTGTCATGTGCTGCTGTCGAGCCTAGGTGAGCTCAAGGTTTTGGCGGCGAGGCTTTGCCAGCCTCTGGAGGGGGGGCGCGGCGCTCTCTCAGCGCTTGGAATTCATGCATCACCGTTTCCCGATACAGCACACGCAACCGCTGAATGGCCTGGATGCGCTCCTCACCGCGTACGGCTTGGGCCTGTTTGACGGCTTCTTGCATCACAGGCATGGCGCTGATGCGTTCGTGAAACCGTTTCGCATCCTCTTGGCGTTCAGGTTTGGAAAAAATCATCATTTCACGGCCAAAGCGAGCCAGCATCTGGCGCGGGTAATCTTCGGAATCCAGAGCGGGCAGGGGAGTGGGGCTGTCTGCCGATTCTTCACGCAGCAGAGGTTCGATTTTGGCAAGGATGGCTGCTGCTTTCGGATCTGTCTTCTCAAGCTCTTTGCGGATGGTTTGACGCAGTTCACCATGCGCCTTCATGGCCTTTTCACGTGCTGCCATCACCTCAGGTCTCGACCAAACGCGGTCCAGAGCCTCGCGGATTTGTTTCCGCTCTTCTTCGGGCAGCTTTTCATATTCCTGGGAGCGCATTGATGGGCGACCAAGGCCGGAGCTACCGAAACCTTTCCAGTCGCCGACATGGCGACGCCCGGGTTCATTGGGACGACCTTCGCCCATTGGCTTCGGAGGGACCGGTGGCTGGCTTTGAGCGGGGGAAAGTAGACCCAGCAGCAGAGCGGAGGCGGAGAGTGCGGCGCGGACAATCATGGTCTTCGGCGGAAAGATGGAACGAAATAGGGAAGGATCAAGAAAGCGAAGGAATCTGGTCTTTTTGAACTCAGCAGGGCGCGGTTGGTTGCGAAAGGTGGCGATCACGAGAGGGGGAACAAAGCGTGGCGAAGGCTAAGTCGGCTCGCCTTCGCCCTTGTGCCTGTGCAGATTCTGGGTATTCCCAAGACCGCTTGCGGTGCCTGGGAATGTCCCAGGAAGCCTGCTTGCTAACAAAACCTTCGTTAAGCATACTGAAATCAATCTCCTCATGGACGAACTCACCATTGTACAAGTTATCGGGCGCGAAGTGCTCGACTCCCGCGGCAACCCTACCGTCGAAGTGGACGTGCTCCTGGAAAATGGGGCCCTGGGCCGCGCTGCTGTTCCCAGCGGTGCCAGCACTGGCGAACATGAAGCTCTGGAACTTCGCGATGGCGATAAGAAGCGTTACCTCGGCAAAGGCGTGCTGAAAGCAGTCGATGCAGTGAATAACGAAATCGCCGATTGCATCATCGGGAGCATGGCAGCGGATCAGGTCGCCATCGACCAAGCGATGCTAGAGATCGACGGCACACCCACCAAGTCGAAGCTGGGTGCCAATGCTATCCTTGGAGCCTCTCTGGCCGTGGCTAAAGCTGCTGCGACTGCCCTGGGCCAGCCACTTTACAAATACATCGGTGGTCCTAACGCTAAAGTGTTGCCTGTGCCGATGATGAACATCATAAACGGCGGAGCCCACTCGGACGCTCCGATCGACTTCCAAGAATTCATGATCATGCCAAAGGGCGCTCCTAGCTTCTCAGAAGCTTTGCGCTATGGCGCTGAAGTGTTCCACGCACTGAAAAAGATCCTTCATGACCTGGGTCTGAATACCGCTGTCGGTGACGAAGGTGGTTTCGCTCCTACCTTGAAGAGTGCTGACCACGCCCTTGAAGTCATCGCCCAAGCCATCGACAAAGCTGGTTACAAGATGGGGGAAGATATCTTTATCGCCCTCGACGTCGCCTCCTCCGAGTTCTATGACAAGGCAAAAGGTAAGTACGTCTTCAAGAAGAGTGATAAGTCCGAACGCACGGCTGAAGAGCTGGTGGCCTACTATGCTGAGCTGAAAAAGAAATTCCCCATCATCTCCATCGAAGACGGCTGTGCTGAAAACGATTGGACCGGCTGGAAGCACCTGACGGACAGCCTAGGGGCCACGACACAGCTTGTGGGTGATGACCTCTTCGTCACAAACACCAAGTTCCTCCAGAAGGGCATCGACGCTAAGACCGCCAACTCCATCCTCGTGAAAGTGAACCAGATTGGTTCTCTGACCGAGACTCTGGACGCGGTCGATCTGGCTCACCGCTATGGCTACACCGCCGTCATGAGCCATCGCTCTGGTGAAACCGAAGACTACACCATCGCTGACCTCGCCGTTGCCACGAATTGCGGCCAGATCAAAACCGGTTCCCTTTCCCGCAGTGACCGTATCGCGAAGTACAATCAGCTCCTGCGCATCGAGCAGGAACTCGGTGATAACGCCATCTACGGCGGTCGCATGAAGGTCTAATCCGCCTAGTCTCCGCCTACAATCGGCTCCCTCCATGAAACCCAGATACAGTCCCAGCGAAGCCCACCTTGAGCCACAGCCCGTGGATCGAGTGCTTGGGTTACTGGTGAACTTTGGCAAAGTTTGCCTGATTCTCCTGCTTGTGCCTGTGGTCTGGGAAGTCTGCCAACTTCCAAAGGCAGAGCAGGAAGCTCAGCTGCAAAAGCTGAACGTCCTGTATCAGGAGAAAGCAGCTCTCTCTGCTGTCTGCGAGAAGTTAAAGAGGCAGATTGGCTGGATCAAAACGGACACCGCTTACCTAGAAATGCGTGCTCGTGATCACGAGAACATGCAGAAGAAGGGTGAGTATGTGATCCGTATCGAGTAGATTCATCCGAGGCATTCTAGATCGAAACCTATCCCTAAGAGGGCGGCCACAAAGCCGCCCTCTTTTGGTGATAGCCACATTCAAGCGTATTCTTGAGGCGTGAACCCGAGTTGCTAGATGTCTTGAACTCATGAATCGCGATGGCGGTGGATGTTCAGAATCCTGGGTTTACGGATCTCGTATTCTCGCCCACTTCTTCGGGTCCCTTTATTCCATGCGCCCGTTTCTTTTGCTGCCCCTGGTCCTTTTAGCCGCCTGTGTCGAACCTTACGGAAATTCGATTCATGCTTTCGCACCTAAGCCACCTGTGCCCTACAGCGATCAGCGTGAGCAATGGCGTATGCAGACCCGGGATCAGGCTCAGCAAGACAATCAGGTGGCTTATGAGCGTGGTATCTCGGATGGCCGTGCGGACGCGAATGCGAACCTGCCCCAAAGCTATCAGCGCCATCATCAAAGTTATACGCCAGCCACGCAGGCTGCTTATCAGCAGGGTTATGAGCAGGGATACCTGCCGCCTTTAGCGCCCATGCCGGCCGGCGCAGCCTGGTCGCCGAATGCGCCGCCGCCAGCCACAAGTGTACCAGCTGTCGGCTCCACAACGGCTTCGGTCCATGATCCTGTTTATCAGCAGGGGTATGACTACGGCCTGCGTGATCGAGTCGCCGGGCGTGCCAATGATCCAGGTGCCCACACGGGTCGCTATGATCCTCGTGGACGTCGCAGCTTCGAGCGCGGCTACATAGACGGCTATGGCTCCCGCTAAGACTGACCGTCCCTGTTCGGCTAGGCTTGACGAAAGCAGGCTCCGCGAGCAGGTGCCGATCGTATTCAAGTCTCAACTTTCTTCCCAAGATTATGACCCCCGACATCCTCGCTGCTCTAAACTGGCGCTATGCCTGTAAAGCCTTTGATTCCTCCAAAAAAATTCCTGCGGAGACTTGGCAAAAATTGGAGCAATCTCTAGTGCTCACGCCATCCAGCTTCGGTCTCCAGCCCTGGAAATTTCTCATCGTGCAAGATCCTACATTGCGTGAAACGCTGGTCCCTCATGCCTGGAATCAGCGTCAGGTCGCCGATTGCTCCCATTTGGTCATCATGACCGTGCCGAAGGCGCTTGGAGAAGATTACATTGATGCCAACATCGCACGCATGGTCGAAGTGCGCGGTGGCACGGCGGATGCACTTGCAGGATTCCGCAGCATGGTCGCGGGTTTTCGCAATGGCTTGGAGTCCAAAGGCGGCCTGGAGACTTGGGCCAAGTTACAAAGCTACATCGTGCTCGGACAATTCATGCTCGCTGCGGCGATGCTGGAAATCGATACCTGTCCCATGGAGGGATTTATCCCGGCCAAGTTCGACGAAATTCTAGGACTTGAAGCGACAGGCTACACGACTGCGGTGCTTTGCCCAGCAGGCTATCGTAGCGCCGATGATCGCTACGCCTCACTGCCAAAAGTGCGCTTCGAGTCCAAGGATGTTATCGAGTATCGCTGATCAAGAACTCGTGCGTTCCTCCCATCGTGCGAGTAACCAGAGCACGTCAGCCAAGCGATTCAAAAAACGTAAGATTTCAGGATTCGGAATGGCATGTTCCGATTCCTGAAGTTCAGCGATGTGTCGCTCAGCCCGGCGACAGCAGACACGTGCAAGGTCGGCATAAGCTCCACTCATGACACCGGCCTCACCGGGTAGAGCCCAGCCTTTGAACTCCAAGGCACCGCCTGCCTCGAGTTTAGCGACCCATTCATCCAGATAAGTCACGCGCTCCGCACCGAGTTGGGGGTGCTTTTGAGCATAGCGCTGCTCGGAGCCTGGGGGTGTGGCCAGCTCGCCCATCAAATGAATGAGCCAGGGTTGGACGGTGTGCAGGATGTCTTGTGTCTCTTTTTGGAGTGCAGCAACACGCAGCGGTCCGAGTGCGGCATTCAATTCATCCACTGCACCGAGGGCATGCACGCGTGGATGGGATTTGGGCAAGCGAAAGCCGAAGAGTAGGTCAGTCTGGCCTTCGTCGCCGCGTCGTGTGGAAATGGACATGTTTTTGCTATACGATCAAGTCGGTGCTAAGCGGCAGGAAAGCGTGTTTTTTCTCTTTTTCTCCTCTAGCAAGGTGTCTTTCTAGATTCATGTCTTTTGAAAATACTGGGTTAAGCACAAAAAGACTCAATGTTTTTGGCGCATCTCTTTGTGTCACGGATCGGGGCTTTTAGCCTCTCCGCACGCTTTCTGCCGGGCATAAAGGCTATCGCAGGAACCGCCGTAAACTCGCTGACGTGTGGGCTTGCCTTGAGCTTTGCTCTTATGCTATCTGCTTGGGAATATGGTGAGAATTTCCAATCGTTTCATCCTCTTTCCTAGCTGCTTGATCCTCATGACCGCTGGCAAGATGGAGGCTCGTCTCTGGAAAGATGCTTCGGGTCGAGCACTAGAGGCTGAGCTAGCCGGAAAGCAGGGGGACAGCGTGCTTTTGAAGCTGCCTGATGGGCGAACTTTGCCTTATCCGCTTGCGAAATTGAGCCCCGAAGATCAGGCCTTTGTGCGTGAACAAAATGGAGGTGCACCGGCAACCCATCCCGAGCCTTTGACCACATCGACAGCACGCAAGCCTGTTCAGGAGAGAGATTGGCCGCAACTCGTGCAGGTGGCAGCTGGCTCCGTGGAGATCAGCCCTGTCTCCGAAGATGCAATCAATCGAAAGTTTATCTACCAATCCCAGGCCTTCGAGTTTAGCAGCCAAGCAAAGCTCGCTGGTAGCATGATGAAGGAGATTGCCCGCACCTTTGAAGCCACCAAAACACTCTTGGAGGCTTTACCTTGGGGGGTAGAATGCCGTCCGCCAGAGGCTCGTCCTCGCTTTACC
>JBIKYV010000002.1:0-83127 GCA_044355075.1 Prosthecobacter sp. | reverse complement strand
CTGCAGCGAAAGCACTGCTAGCCGCAGCCAAAGACAAAACCTCTCCTGTGCACGCTGACGTCATGTGGTGGCTGATCAATCGCAGCACGAATGAGTGGTCGGGTTTCAATATCGGTGCGGAACTAAGAAGCCAAGGCATCTTTGATGCTGAAGCAACTAAGTTGGTCAGCATCGAAACACCACCCTCGATCCCCAATACGATCAAGGTCGAAGATGTACTTAAGCTCAAAGGAGATGTTCAACATGGCCAATCTTTGACCGTTCGCTGTATTATGTGTCACCAACTGAATGGACAGGGTGTAGAATTTGGCCCCAATCTACAGGGATGGGGCATCAGCCAGCCGAGTGAAATCATCGCCCAAGCTATCGTCGAGCCCAACAAAGACATTGCTCATGGCTTTGATGGCGTGAGTATCGTTTGCAAGGACGGCACCAAGATCGACGGCATGATTCTCAGCGAAGGCGATATCATCATCATACGTAGCATGGGCGGACAAACTCAGTTTGTGGCTAAGGAAAAGATCGCTTCCAAGAAGAAAATGGATCGCTCCCTGATGATGAGTGCCACCATGCTGGGCATGACAGCTCAAGACGTGGCTGACATTGTGAGCTATCTCCGCCAGACAGAATAGGCAAGCTCGAAGCCAACGGGTTTATCTTCACTCCTCCTCTGAAAGGGCTTTTGCGGATCGAACCCGCAAAAGCCCTTTGAGCAGAATGACAAAACCTAACTTTATGAAGAGATTACTCCTCATTTTCATCTCTATCCTCAACTCATCTCAAGCTGAAGAGCTCTTTGATGAAACCAAGGTGACGACACTTTTTGCATTTGATCGACATGCGATTCCATATACCCAAAATCTCAAGCTATTGATGCAGCAGCCTCGCAAACACGAGGCCAATCCTGTGCTTCCCCGGGGACAACCAGGAACGCCAGATGCACACGGAGTACAGTTTTATGGCTCCATCATTCAGGACGAAGGAAAATACCGCATGTGGTACATCGCCTTCGATGATGACACGAAAAATCCACATCCATCGACACGTTGGAGGGCTGCTTATGCGGAAAGCATAGATGGAGTGCATTGGTCGCGCCCTCATCTAAATCTGGTCGATTATCGGGGAAACAAAAACAATAACCTGTTGGACATGGGCGGACAGGAATGGGGGTTCGTGAACCTAAAAGTCATCCGAGATTGGGATGAACCTGATCCAAATCGGCGATACAAAATGACAACCCACGTTTACTATCGGCATACTCGAAGGTTGGGGACTCTTTTGACTTGGTTCAGCAAAGACGGCTTTCGATGGCAGCCAGTGAAGCCCGTCACACCAAAGCAAGGTGAGCTTTCTGCCAAAGACCTCCTCATTCCTGGCTTTCATTTTGAACCCTGTGGGGGCCTCTATAAGTGGCAGGGGCAGTATTTCATCATGGGACAAAATGCCCTACCAGGAAGTCATCACTACCAAGGCAGAGTGTGTCGTCTTTATCGGAGCCATGATTTTCTGAATTGGCAGTCAACCCACAATGTTTCGTTCACCCGAATAACCCAAGAGCAATGGCTAGGGCCTGGTCGCAGCTTGGAAGGTGAGCAGTGTCACGAAGGCATTAGTGTTTGGAACCGACACAGTCTGCTAATGGGAATCTACGGTCAGTGGCACGGTGCCAAAGACTGGAAGGACATCACCATCGATCTAGGTTTCGTGATCAGTCACGATGGACTCTTTTTTCATGAACCGAGGGCAGAATGGTGTTTGCTCAAACATGGAGACATAGGCAGTTGGGATCAGGGCGGGCTGCTGCAGGGACAAGGCTTCCAGAACATCGGAGATAGCACCTTCATTTATTATGGCTCTTGGAATCCCAGTGTTACTGGCGGCAAAGAAACTCCACGAGGAGGCGTCGGCATTGCGTTTTTGCCGAGAGATCGTTTTGGTTATCTTTGCTTTGATGGCAGCAACGAAGGTCCTGGAGATTACCAATTGCCGCAAACTGAAGCAGAACTCGTCACCTCAACACAAATGATTAACCATCCTGAGTTCTATCTCAATGCAGAGGGCCTTCATTCTGAGGCCAGAGTGCGCGTGGAACTTCTCGACTCTCAGGAAAAGCCCATTCGCCACTATTCTGGCGCAGAAGCACTGTTGGTGAAACAGAGTGGTTTTCAGGTGCCATTGATCTGGCCTCAATCATCTGGTCTTCCTGAGCAGATTCGATTTCGTCTTTCCTTTGAAGGAAAAGAAAGATCCAGCATCAAACTTTCGGCAATATACATTCGAGAAAAGACGCTTTCAAAAGCACAAGCGCGCTAAGCGGATCACCCATATCCACCGCACTAACATCACCAGACATGCCGCTAAACACACATGTTAGCCTAATGTAAGGCAACAAGAGCCGAGGTTGTCGCCAAAAGGCAGAACAATCTTCATGGTTTTTCGAGCCATTCGAGATTGAATCGAGCAAGCGTGAGGCCATTCCCAGCAAAGCCGGGTTTTATGCCGCGACCGTAGAAACAGAGGATGGTACCGTTGTGCGTCACGGCGATATCGGAATACATGCTGGGGCCGTTTTCGAGCAGCTTGTTCACAGACCATGTTTTGCCTTCATCGCGGCTGATCTTGATGCTAACGTTTTTGCGAGCTCGACTGTTGCCGGGCTCAGGCTTACCCCCGCGTCCGCCCTCAAGATTGTGAGGATTGGAGAACAGAATGAGGCTTTTACCGTTGTACTCATAACGAACGATACCAGCCATGCAAATTGGCTCCAGGAGGGCCTCATCAAAGGTCGGCGTGCTCCATTTTGTCGCACCATCTAAGCTCGTTGTAATGAGCCTTCGGTGAGCCTTGGATTCACTACGCACGTTCAACATGACTCGACCATCATTAAGTTCGATAGCGACAGTTTCGTTCGGGTTAATCCACTCTTCAGTGCAGGGCACAGCGATATCGCCAGACTTCCACGTCTTGCCTTGATCATCGCTGTAGATGGTAGCGGTCACACTCGGACGATGCGCATTGCCGCCTTCACCAGTAGAAAGCCAGACGGGCACGACGAGGCGGCCGTTTTTAAGTTGGATGCTGTGATTCGGGCCGGTGGCGATTACCTTCCAGGCATAGTCTTTTTTAAAACGATCGAACGCGGAGGTGATCTCGACCGGGTTTGACCAAGAAAGACCATCGTCCTCACTGCGTTGGTAAAAGGCTCTTTCGTATTCGAGGCAGAAGACCATGTGCACGGTGCCATCTCGACCGGCGATCAGCACTGGATTATTGTAGGTGACCTGAGTGGTATCCACGTTTTTGAGGCGTAGTGCGAAGGGGTTCTTTTGCTTAGGCCCAGGCACGTTGGCGATACTCTGAGGATTGCTCCATGTTTTGCCAGAATCGGTGCTACGGCGGAGGAGAATGCGGATATCCGACCAGTCACCACCGCCTTTGCGTGCCTCACACCAAGCTAGCACAGTGCCCTTAGCCGTCACAACAATGCCAGGGATATGGTAAATGTTATAGGCGGGGTCGTCACCGGTGGTAAAAAGGTCCTTTTTCTCGACGAAAGGCTCGGCGGCAAATGTGGAATGGAGAATCAGTAAGGATGACAGGAGGAGTGCGATTTTCATGCGGGTTGATAGGAAAAGAAAATTACCATTCGCCACCGCGCAGGAACTTAATGCGGGCGTTTTTGCCGAACTGCGCACCTGCTTCGGCGAGATTAGCGAGAATCTGATCACTGCTAAGTCCGGCACTACTACGGGCAGCAGGAATGACGGTCCGGCATTCGTTGGCGTCCATGAAGCGCGCGGCTTCGAGGATGTGCGGCTGAGCCTCCGGCTCGATGACGATAAAGCCGTGTTTGTCAGCGTGAATAAGATCGCCTGGGACAATTCGGCGACCGAAGACCTCGACTTCACAATTCCAGCGAACGGGATGAACATGCGCGTGACCGACGCAAAGACGACGGGCGAGCGCCTTAAAGCCAGCATTGGTCATTTCATCGACATCGCGAATCGCTCCATCTACGAGGGTGCCAACACAGCCAAGGGCGCGGTGCATATTACTGTTTACCTCACCCCAAAAGGAGCCAATGACACGAGGCTTATCTAAATCCTGTACGCAGACGATCTTCGGCCCCGCAACACTGCTGATATAGTGGCGATACTCGTTCCAGGCATTCTCATTAGCCTCGCGATGCGACTTGCTGCTGGGTTCGATGATGACCGTGACGGCATAGCCAACCATCGGCCCCATTTGTGGCATGAAATCGCAGGTCTCTTCGAGATTGAAGGCATCAGCAGCTGTATCAAGCTTCGTGATTTGCTCCCAACCGTTGTAGATCGTAGGCGTATTCCAGCGCTTGAGTTGAAGGAGGTCGGAGTGAAGCAACATGATATAGCAAAGACTACCCACAGAAACGTGGATGGATCTAATTTCTAAATGGTCAAATGAGTTGACCATCATTGGCTTTAACTTCGTAAGTCCATTCATGCCGAGCCTTCCACCGCGCCCATCCCTTGTACGCCATAGCACTGATTTTGTGCGCCAATGCATTCAGCGTGGCGAATGGTCTGAACAGCTACCCTCTGAACGAAAACTCTGCGCTCAACTTGGCATCAGCCGCCCTACGCTGCGCTTAGTTTTAAATGAATTGGAACGTGAAGGCATTGTCTCGACGGTTAAACAAAGACGACGTCACGCACTTCAAAAGAGAGAACGCACCACGGAAGCTGAGGATAACAAGATGATCGTCCTGCTGACACCCGTAGCGACAGAATTGATGCCGTCTTTTGTACTCTTCTGGGTCGATGCTTTGCGCGAACTGCTGACCACATCAGGTTATCGTTTAGAAATCCATACAGAGAGTGCCTGTTACCAAAACCGCCCCAGCCTAACGCTGAAGAAGATGCGTCAGCGCCTATCAGCTAAGGTGTGGGTGCTGTTTCGTTCGACAGTTGCGATGCAGCAGTGGTTTGCCCAGCAGCGTCTACCTGTCGTGCTAGCGGGTAGCTGTGCAGCTGGCTTGGCTTTGCCTTCGGCAGACATTGACTACCGAGCTTTGTGCCGACATGCGGCTCATCTTCTTTTGCAAAAAGGACACACGCACCTAGCCCTGCTACTGCCCAATGGCTCCAATGGTGGTGATGCCGAGAGCGAAATCGGCTTTCTGGAAGCACTACCAAAGTCATCCCAGACCGGGGTGTATCGCCATTCAGAAAGTCCTCCAGCTGTGATGGCGCTGATTGATCAACTCTTGCGGCAAAGGCCTATGCCCACAGCTTTCCTGGTCGCACGCTCGACTCACACGCTCACTGTGGTTAGTTACCTAATGCGCCAGCGGTATCAGTTACCTCGTGATTTTGCCATTCTCTCACGGGATGATGATGCCTTTCTGGACCATCTCGTACCACAAATCACTCGTTACACCAGCCATCCAGCGAAATTTGCTAAGCGCCTTTGTAAACTCGTTCTGGAACTGGCACACACAGGGCACACGAGTACACAACCCATACGCCTGATGCCCGATCTTCTGAAAGGAGAGACCTTGTAGTCAGGTCACTAAGATGAGACAAGTAAAGGCTGCCTTGTGATCACAAGGCAGCCTGATTCTTGCGGATCACGGGTCAATCTCAGAGCCTGCGTTCCTTCACCTCAGCAGCTATCTCTTCCAAGAACTGAGCCACAGGCTTCACACCAAGATCACCCTTCTTGCTATGGCGAACGGCTACGGACTGAATGGCGGCTTCTTTTTCACCAAGCACGAGCATATAGGGCACCTTGTCGAGCTGAGCGAGGCGGATTTTGGCGCCGATTTTGTCAGCGTCATTGTTTAGCGTCACGCGAAGACCGTTAGCCCGAAGTTGCTCAAAGACCTCGCTTGCGAAAGCGTCCACCTTTTCACTGATGGTGAGGATGCGCACCTGTTCAGGGGCAAGCCAGGTCGGGAAATGACCGGCAAAGTGCTCGATCAATACGCCGGTGAAGCGCTCCATACTGCCGAAGGGTGCACGGTGGATCATCACAGGGCGGTGTGGCTTGTTGTCAGCACCGGTGTAGCTGAGGTCAAAGCGGATAGGAAGCTGATAATCCACCTGCACGGTGCCAAGCTGCCACTCGCGTCCGATGACATCCTTGATGACAAAGTCGATCTTCGGACCGTAGAAGGCGGCTTCTCCCGGCTCTTCACTAAACGGCACGCCCAGAGTCTTCGCGGCCTCGCGACAGGCGGCTTCGGCGCGGTCCCACTGATCGGGGCTGCCCGTATATTTGCCGCTATCTGGATCACGCAAACCGACACGCACGCGATAGTCGGACATGCCCAGGGTATTGAGCACGACTTTCACGAGCGAGAGGCAGCCAAGGACTTCTGCGGCGACTTGATCCTCGGTGCAGAAAAGATGGGCATCGTCCTGGGTAAAGCCACGAACGCGGGTCATGCCGTTGAGCTCACCACTCTGCTCCCAGCGATACACTGTACCGAACTCAGCAAGGCGTACCGGCAGGTCGCGGTAGCTTCGTGGCTGGCTGGCGAAGATCTTGATGTGATGGGGGCAATTCATTGGCTTCAGCAGGAAGCCATCAAGGAGTTTCTCAGCATCCATGATGCGATCTTTGCCGATCATCTCACGTCCGGTACGTTCATTCATCTGTGCAGCGAACTGAGCCGAACAGGCATCAATGCGTGTCGTCATTTCGGCACAGGAGCAGCCTTCGTGGGCGATTTGCTCCAATTGATCCGGCTCCATGATGGCTGGAAACTGTGCGTCTTTGTAATATGGGAAGTGACCGCTGGTCTTGTAGAGCGCCAGTTTACCGATATGCGGGGTGAACACCTGGCTGTAGCCTTGCTTACGTAGCTCCTCGCTGATGAAGGTCTGTAGCTCCTGACGCAGCGTGGCACCATTCGGCGTCCAGAGGATGAGTCCCTGACCCACATCCTCGTCGATGTGGAAAAGCTTAAGTTCCTTGCCCAGACGGCGGTGGTCACGCTTCTTCGCCTCTTCCAGACGCACGAAGTAGGCTTCTAACTCTTCTTTGCTCTCAAAAGCGGTGCCATAGAGGCGCTGCAACTGCCCTTTGCTCTCATCGCCCATGTAAAACGAACTGGAGACCGAGGTCAGTTTCACGTTCTTGCACTTGCTGGAATAGCCGACATGGGGGCCGGCACACAAGTCAATGAAGTCACCATTCTGAAAGCAGGAGATTTCCTCACCTTCGGGAATTTTGTCGATGAGGTCGAGCTTGAAGCGACTCTCATTGCCTGGACGCTCACTTAGACCGCCGAGACGACCGCTCTTCGCCAGCACGATCGCTTCCTCACGGCTAATCACCTTCTTTTCAAAGCGCTGATTCTCTTTGGCGATCTTCTTCATCTCTGCCTCGATCTTTTCAAAATCATCGGGCGTGATGCGATGCTTCATGTCGAAGTCGTAGTAGAAACCATTTTCCACCGGCGGACCGTAAGCGAACTGGGCATCTGGCCATATCCGTAGAATAGCGGTAGCCATGACATGGGCACAGGAGTGGCGGAGGCGTTCCAGATCAGACATCTGGGCGCGTTCTTCGAGGGTCTTGCGTTCGGCGGACATGAGAGAAAGGGGGGTGGAGTGTGGCGCAGGATGGACAGAGCGCAAGGGGCGGGGCATTTTACCCATCGAGCAAGCATGCCTTGGCTCCCTCACTTAGAGAAGAAGGTGCGAGCATGCCAGTAGGGCGAGAAACGTGATAGAGTCCCCCTTCCCCTCCGTAGTCTCTAGCCCCCACCTCAATCTTCCTGCTGATGGTCAAATGCACTCATTTAGCAGGTTTAACCATGAGATTCTTGATCCCAAAGCCTAAGCTTCGTCGTCCCCTTCTTGTGATGGGGATCTTGGGATTGATGCTGAGTAGCTGCACGCAGGGTTTTTATAAAAAATGGGCCGACAAGGAGGTGTTCGGTATCCTGAAAAAAAAATCACAAGCCGTGGCAGGAGCTGAGGATGGGGAGCTGCAGAGCATCACGCCTCCGCCACCGGTGAATTTGGCTGATCTCGAAAGGCAAGCCGAAACCGCAGATTTCCTTGGTGAACGCGCTTTGGTGGAAAAAGATGCCAAGGTTCTCAGCTTGCCGGATGCGCTCCACTTTGCTGTGCACCGCAACCGCACTTATCTGGGACGCAAAGAACGCGTGTATCGCAGCGCGCTAGCCCTGACCGAGACGAGGCAGCAATTCGGTCCTATCGCCGACGGACAAGGTGGTGTCACCTTTGCTGAATCACAGCGTCATCAGGCAAGTGTGAATGACTTTGTCCGCACCTCTTCGCTGACGTCGGATGGCCGGGTCGGGCTGAGCTACCTCATGAAAACGGGTGCGCGTCTCGCCATGAGCTTGAGCAGCGATTTCACTCGTCTCTTCACCGGACAGGCCAGCCGTGTGAGCGACTCGCTCGCCGCCGTCACGATGACGCAGCCACTGCTGAGAGGTGCCGGGGTTCTCGTCGCCGCAGAACCTCTGCGCCAGGACGAACGAGATGTGCTTTATGAGATCCGCGACTTCACCCAATACCGCAAGACATTCGTCGTTGATATCACTCGTCAATACTTGCGCACGTTACAAGCTCGCGAACAGGCACGGAACCGCTACATAGCCTACAAGGCATCCCTTGGCTCTCTGGAACGTGATCGCGCCTTGGCCGAGGCCAATCTGCGCTCTCAATCACAACTCAAGCAGATCGAACAAGGCAGCATTACCTACGAAAGACAGTGGATCACCGCCATTCGTGCCTACGAGGACCAACTGGATGACCTGAAGATCACGATGGGATTACCCGTCACTGAAAAGCTGGTGCTTGATGCTGATGAACTCAAAAAGCTGGAAGCAATCGACCCCGAGGGCAGTGTAGAATCACTCATCGACACGGCCCTCATCACCCGTCTGGACATTTTCAATGAGCGAGACCGCGTGTACGACACTCAGCGCCGGGTTAAAATCGCGCACCAAGGCACTTACCCCGCCGTGAACGCCCTAGCAGGCTACAATATCGGTAGCCCTAGCGTTCCCACTCCCTCGAATACAGCGGCAAATGCCAACCTCGGCTTGAACCACCGCCAGCGCACTTTGCAGGGAGGTTTGGACATCGATCTAAACCTAAACACACTGCCTGAGCGAAACGATCTACGAAACGCACAAATCAATGAACAAGCAGCCTTGCGCACGCTAGAACTGGCGGAAGAAGAACTACGCGCCACCATCCGCGCCGATTGGCGAGCCTTGCGTGTGGCACGTCGTCAGTATGATCTCGCAGTGAAGGGCCTCGAACTATCGCAAAAACGCCTCGAGATTGAAGAAGCTCTAATGACTGAAGGCCAAGGCACGGCGCGTGACATCGTGGAATCTCAAGATCGATTGATCATCGCGCGCGACTTGGTCATCTCCACCCTAATTGATCACAACCTTGCCCGACTACAGCTTTGGACAGACATGGGCGTATTGTTCATTCGGAAAGATGCACGCTGGGTAGACGTATTGAAACAAGAGAAGCCTCAAGGAGAATCCTAACTCGAAAGATGATGAAGACAAAGGCCCCCTGGAAAACTTGGTCACTCATCCCCCTCATCTTAGGGGGATCAGCGACTTGGTGGTGGCTGTCTGGCAGTGGGCAAGAAACCTCCGCTGTGCCCACTTTCTCGGCAGCTCGAGGTCCCCTGCAGGTCAGTGTGCTGCAAGGTGGCGAAATCCGCGCCATGCGAAATGTCGAGATTAAATCTGAAATCGAGACGCCGACCAAGATCCTCAGCATCATTCCTGAAGGCTATTTGGTCACAGAGGAAGACATCAAGGAAGGCAAAGTGCTGGTTGAATTGGACAACTCCGAACTAAAAGCTCGTATCCAAGACCATGAGATCGAGTTTCAGACGACTGTATCGAACTATATCGACGCAGACGAAGGGCGCGAAATCCAGCGCAGCGAAAATCAATCCCTCATTCGTGACATGAAGGAAATCAGCAGCTTCGCACTAATGGACTTTGAGAAGTATTTAGGGCGTGAACTCTCCGAGCGAGTCCTGACAGATACTAGCCTCCCTTCCAACATCGCCTCATTGGATAAATTCGTCACCATCCTCGATACACAAGCCAATACCCCCACGGACCCATCCCTGGCGCTCAATGACAAAAACACAGCGAGTGACAAGAAGATAGCTACTGCCAAAGGCACCTTCAAGGCAGTGAAACATGATCGCATCGACTTTTCTCCATTCCTTCAACAGATGGGAGAAAATGGGGATGGCGAAGCTCAACAAAAGCTACGGCAGCTCGAAGATGAGCTACTACTGCGCCACTCTGAGCTCGCTGTTAGCAAACAAAAAGTCGAATCTTCGGAACGACTTGCCGCTAAAAGTTTCATCTCTAAAGCACAGCTGGAAAACGATCAGGTCATGTTTGAGAAGGTGACTCTAGCCGTTAAAACTGCCGAAACCCAACTGGACCTCTTCAAGAAGTACGAGTTCTCTAAGCAGTGTGCGCTTCTGTTATCTGAGTATCGTGAAAGCCTGACCAAGCTAGAGCGCACCGTGCGAGCGAACCGCTCCAAAATGGCACAAGCCGAGACACGATTCCAGACCTCCAAACGCCGTTATGAAATGGAGCTAGCCAAACGCGAAAACCTCGATCAACAGCTGAAAGCCTGCACGATCCGCGCCACCCAAGCAGGCCTTGTCGCCTACGGAGATCTTGATGCTAGCAGCTCTTACAACTACACCAATAGCATCGAGGAAGGAGCTAGCGTGAGGCTGCGCCAGACCATCCTGACCATACCAGACATGTCTCAGATGGGCGTTCATGTGAAAGTACATGAATCACAGGTGAAAAAAGTAAAAATCGGTCAGATTGCCTTAATCCGTGTCGATGCAGAACCCGGTAAGGTCTTGCAGGGACGCGTCGCCGAGCTCGCCCTAATGCCTGACTCCTCAAGCAGCCGATACACGCCCAATCTTAAAGTTTATCCCTGCACCGTGCATATTGATGGGCTGCATCCTTGGCTAAAGCCCGGCATGAATGCGAAAGTAGAAATCATCGTCGATCAACTCTCCGATGTGGTCTTTGTGCCTGTGCAATCGGTCGAGGTAGAGCAAGACCACCATTTCTGTTATATCCGCAACGGCACACGCCTGGAGCGCCGCTCGATTCAAACCGGAGTATTTAATGACGAATTCATCGAGATTCGTGGAGGTCTGCAACCTGGAGAGGCTGTCGCCCTAGCTCTACCCAAGAAAGCAGTCACTGACGATGCTGGCCCAGCCACGATACCAGGAGAAGAGTCCCTCCCTGGTTCACCCAGCGAAAAGCCTGCCAAATTACCACCTGGGAAAGCGAAGGAAGTCGCTGCCGCTGCTAAATCGCAACCCGCTTCCTAAATCCATGTTTGCCTCTCGGCAGGCCCGACATGGACATATCCTAGCTTTGCTGGCACATGCCCGAACCAATCATCAGCCTTCGTGATATCCGCAAATCCTATAAAATGGGCGATATGGTGAGTCATGTACTCCAGGGAGTATCGTTCGACATTTACCCTGGGGAGTATGTCTGCATCATGGGACCCTCTGGCTGTGGCAAATCCACCTTACTGAATGTTCTTGGCTGTCTAGACCAGCCGACCTCGGGAGACTACCTTCTAGGGGGACAAAACGTGGCGCATCTAGAAGATGATTCCCTATCCGAAGCACGAAACCGCAACCTTGGCTTCATCTTCCAAAGCTACAATCTCATCCAGCAACTCACCGTTCTCGAAAACATTGCCGTGCCCATGTATTACGGCGGCGCAGAAGATGCAAATATGAGAGAGGTGGCTGAAAAACTAGCCACTCAGGTTGGATTAAGCCACCGATTGCACCACAAGCCCACGGAGCTCTCCGGAGGTCAGCAGCAGCGTGTGGCCATCGCGCGAGCACTGTCGAACAACCCACTCGTCATCCTCGCCGACGAAGCCACGGGTAACTTGGATAGCAAATCAGGTCAGGAAATCTTGGCTCTCTTTGACGACTTGAATGCACAGGGCCGCACGCTGGTCTTTGTCACCCACGATGAGCGCATGGTAGAGCGCTGCTCACGCATCATTCGCTTGAAAGATGGCTTAGTAGACCGCGATGAGCCTGGCGCGCGTAGCATGTCACGCATTGCAGCCTAAATTCATCTAAGTTACCAAACTGGAATGGATGCAACGCCAACCCCTGCCCCGTACATAGAGCTGAAGTCACGTCGCCCCCGCTGGGCTCATACATTAGCGGGTTGGATCTATACCTCAGGCTTCTCACCTAATACCATCTCGATCATCAGTGTTCTGTTCGCAGGTCTTGCCCTAATTGCTTATCTGCTCGCGCCGGAGATGAGAACACCAAGGCAAACAGCTACCACTTGGATCATCGCGGCTCTTAACATTCAACTCCGCCTACTCTGCAACATGCTCAGTGAAATAATGGCGGTCAAAAGGGACAAAGGAACTGGCACTGGCCCGCTTTACAATGAGGTAACAAATCGCATCGCTGACGTCTTGATCTTAGTCGGAGCGGGTTACAGTACCAATATTGAACCAGGTGTCATCAAACTATGGGGCGAACTTCCCCTCGGCTGGGCCTGCGCCGTTTTGGCCATGGGCACAGGCTATATCAGACTGCTGCAAGGCACGCTCACAGGAAGGCAGAGCTTCATGGGTCCGATGGCGAAACAGCATCGGATGGCACTGCTAACTCTAGGCACTCTGGCCGCTGCAGCTAAGCAAATGTTTGAAAACGCAATCGCCATGCCGAAGAACGACTTTTTGAAGCTGAGCTTGATGATCATCTTCATCGGCTCAGCGATCACTTGCCTGCAAAGGCTTGCAGTCACCTGGAGTGATTTACGTCAGCAAAAAAATCCAGAGGGCTAAATTCCGCCCTCTGGATCAATTTCCGAATTTTCCTGGACTTAGGCTTCTAGCTTCCATGGACCGCGATACTCACGGCTAAGCAGCTTACTCGCTTCAGGATCACCGATGATTTCTTCTTTCACGGGATCCCATTTAACGGGCCGATTCACAAGGAAAGAAATAAGGGCAAGATGACCTGGCGTCGCACTGCGATGCGCGGTTTCCACGGGAGTGACAGTAGGCTGACGACTCTTCACGCAATCCAAGAAATTGCGATGATGGCCGGGGGTAGCATAAAGACGAGTCTTGATCACATCATCCCCAAGTTTAGGAGCCTTGGCCGCTTCGACCACGCTGAGACCCTCCCGTTTTTTAATGATCTGCTTGAGAGCTGGATTTGAGCTATCGTAAGCGCCGTTGCGATTGACATAGACCCACCCTTCGGTGCCGATCCACTTCGTGCCCATCGCGATATCGGCATGGCCGCCAGCGATAACCATGGTGATGTCTCCTGCATATTTGGCTTCAGCGCGGTATTTCGTCGCGGTATTCCAGATGTCCGTGCGTGGAGGCATGTCTACCTGCATGGGCAGGACTTCGTTGGGACCACTGCTGTCCATATCCATGCCCCAGTGGGCGATATCGCAATGATGCCCGATCCAGTCGAGTAGCTGTCCACCACCGATGTTGTAGTCCCAGCGCCAATTTTTATGAACACGGCACTCAATGTAATCCTGCATCTGAGAAGGCCCGATCCACATTTCGTAGTCTAGCTCTGCGGGTGGAGGAGTGACACTGCGTTTGTCACCCGTTTTAGCGAAGTCATTGTGTCCAGCAGGAAGACCGACTTCCACACGGATCAGCTTGCCGATGAGTCCATTGCGGACAATCTCCGCACCAATGCGGAAGTTGTCTTCGCTGCGCTGCCATGAACCGGTCTGCCAAATGCGCCCATGCTTCTGCACCGCCTTAACGATCGCCTGCTGCTCGGCTATCGTCCGCGCCAACGGCTTCTCACCATAAATGTCTTTGCCGTTTTTAGCGGCCTCAATGCTAGTGAGCGCGTGCCAATGATCTGGCAAAGCCAGCATGACCGTATCGATATCCTTGCGCGCCATGACCTCGCGATAATCATGGTAGCCTTTGCAATCCTGATTTTTGTTAGCGCCATTGATGGTGTTTATGGCCTTCTCCAGGTTTCGCTTGTCGATGTCGCAGGCGGCGAGAATTTGGCAGTCAGTTTCTTGAAGAAATTTTTGGGTATTACCTGGCCCCATCATACCCCAACCAATAACCGCCATGGTGATGCGATTAGACGGGGCATTTTGCCCGAAGACGGAGGCAGGAACCACAGTGGGAAAACCAAGGGCAGCAGCGGATTTCGCTAAAAATTGACGGCGACTGTTCAGAGGAACTTTTTTCATGGTGGAAATAGAAAGCTATCCGTTACGATGAGAGACTGTCGATCATAAAAAAACCTGCAGGGAACCCACGGTCCACCTGCAGGCAAAAAGCAAATGTTTCGATTTTCAAACTCAAGCAATCGCCTGTGCCTTACGCAGCAACGTATCCTTGCTCTGAACACCGACGACAGTGTCGAGCACAGTTCCATTTTTGATAAAAAGCAGCATCGGAATGGAACGAACACCAAACTTGGACGCTAAGCCGGGATTCTCATCGACATTCACTTTCGCGACCTTTAGCGCGCCTGCCTGCTCATCAGCGAGTTGGTCCAAAACAGGACCAATCATGCGGCATGGACCGCACCACTCTGCCCAAAAATCCACGATGACAGGCACCGTGGCAGCAGCGATTTCAGAGTCAAAGTTACTATCGTTAAGGTTGAGGACGTTTTCGGAGGCCATGAGGATATGGGTTGAAGGTAGATTACGCAAAGAACGAACAAACGGACACTGGAGTCGGTAAACATGGCAGGCCGGGGCGCAAACTTTTTCCATGCCAGGGGGATTTTTTGCGCTAGCTCAACAACATGACCATCGACCACCCCGACGGCTTGACTCGCCTACGCTACATTGTGCATCGCCTCCGCGCCCCAGGTGGCTGTCCCTGGGATCGTGAGCAAACGCACGAAAGCCTTGTCCCCCATCTGCTGGAAGAAGCTTATGAAGTGGCCGATGCCATTCAGACGGGCGACCCAGAGCTAATGTGTGAGGAATTGGGTGACTTATTGCTGCAACCTGTGCTGCACGCTGAAATCGCCAGTGAAACGGGAGCCTTTGACCTAAACCGTATGGCACACATGCTGAGTGAAAAGCTCATCCGTCGTCATCCGCACGTTTTTGGAGAGTCTAGCGCGGCAGATTCAGAAGCTGTGCTAACTCAGTGGGATGCCATCAAGCGCCAGGAAAAAGGCACTGAAAAGGAAGGCCTGTTGCATGGGGTTGGCACGGGGCTGCCCGCCCTAATGCGTGGACAAAAACTGCAAAAAAAAGCAGCGCGGGTTGGATTTGATTGGCCTGATGCCAAACCAGTCTTCGATAAGCTGCGCGAGGAAATTCAAGAATTAGAAGAAGCTGTCCAGGCACAATCGAGCACTGGCATGAAGGAAGAGCTTGGCGATCTCCTTTTCACCGTGGTCAACTTGGCGCGGAAACTTGATATTGATGCTGAACCCGCGCTGGCTGCAGCCAATGACAAATTCACCAAACGCTTCCACCAGATGGAAGCCTATCTTGCCAAATCAGGTAAGACACTGGATGGCAGCCTAACACTGCCAGAGATGGATGCGGCATGGGAAGTGGTGAAAAGACGAGCCCAGAGCTAGACCTCGCTTCACTGTTCGGATTCCGCCACTGTCACACTGATGACTTCATCAATCGTTGTATTGCCAGCGAGAATTTTGCGCACCCCATACTCGCGCATTGGGCGATAACCATCCTTGTAGGCCTGCTGGTAAAGCTGCGCGCTGCTCGCCTTCTGCGTGATGAGCTCACCCATCGCAGGCGTCAGGCGAACGAGCTCATAAATCGACATACGTCCTTTGTAGCCAGTGGCACGGCAGGCCTCGCATCCACCTTCACGCGCACGATAGACGGTGCTGCGGATTGGACCGGTATATTGTAGCTCACGAAGACGTACTTCAGCATCAGGATCAGGCTGCTTACACTCGCTGCACAGCACTCGCACCAAGCGCTGTGCGATAAAGGCACGCACTGAGCTAGAAACAAGGAAGGGCTCGACCCCCATGTCGATCAAACGCATGATGCCACCCAGTGCGTCATTCGTGTGCAGTGTGCTGAACACAAGGTGACCCGTGAGCGCAGCACGGATGGCAATCTCAGCGGTTTCAAGATCACGCATTTCCCCAATCATGACCACATTCGGGTCACCACGAAGAATGGAACGTAAACCAGTAGCAAAGGTCAGATTGATTTCTGGACGAACCGCGATTTGAACTACGCCGGGAAGCTTGTTTTCCACCGGATCTTCGATGGTCACGATGCGTCGATGCTCCGTATTCAGCTGGCTCAGGAAGGTGTAGAGTGTGGTCGATTTTCCCGAACCTGTCGGCCCAGTGACCAGGATGATCCCGTTCGGTTTTTTCAGCAGGGCCTCAACTTCAGAGCGCAAATCAGGCTCAATCCGCAAGCGGTCGAGGTTGAATTTCTCCTGACCGAGAAGACGCAGCGAAACGCTTTCACCTTCAACACTAGGAATCGTCGCTACACGCACGTCGATGAACTGACCCGCGATTTGCAAATTGATACGACCGTCTTGAGGAAGACGTCGCTCAGCAATGTCGAGCTTGGCCATCACCTTGAGACGCGCGATCACGGATTGCTGGAGTGCCTTGATGTTTTCTGGCACCGGCACTTCGCGGAGACGACCATCGATGCGGTATCTCATGCGCAGCTTGTCCTCCATCGGCTCCACATGGATGTCTGTAGCATGTTGCTCTAGCGCTTCGCGAATCACGGTGTTGACGAATTTCACCACGGAAGCCTCTTCATCATCTGCATCAATGACGTTGGCTTCATCGCGTTGCTCAAGATCAGCCCCATCAACGTCACGCCCTTTCAGAAGTTCTTCAAAGGTATCGGCACCAATACCATAAAAGTCACGCATTGCATTCAGCAGACGCTTACGGGGAGCCATCTCAAGTCGAACTGGCGAATCTACCTCGCGAGCCAAGGCTTGATGCGCGATCAAATCAAAGGGATCGTAGCCCGCAACGAGGAGCTTTTTCTGCTTACTACCTTCCTCCTCGAGGATCTTGAGAGGAAGCAGGCGATGCCTCAAAGCGACCCTCGGCGGCAGCAATCTTTTCATCTCAGGCGCGTCGGCTGAGTCAGGCAGAGGATTGGCCACAAAACCGAGGCCCATGCGCGCTGCGAGCTGGGAAAGAAATGCCTCCTCATCAATGCTACCTAGATCGAGCAGCTGATTCACGACAGTCGAGCTCGGTGTGGCCGTCGGAAGGGGAATCCCAGAGCCACCAGCGGACTCTAGGCACTGCACGAGCGCTTGGCGGATGTGTTTCATTCAGCGTTAGGGGGCAACAGGCCGTGCCTCAGCAGGAAAAAGGCTGGGATCCAAGATCGAACCATCTTCCAAAATGGTATCGACATCAATCTTCAAAGGAGCGGAGCCGGATTCAGAAGAATAGCCATACTTCTCCAAAAGCTCGATGACATAGGCTACAGCGAGGTTTTGTCCCGTGAAATGCCTAGTCACTGATGTGGTTAAATCTTCACGTAAAGTCCCGCTGATGGTCGCACAACCGATCATACCGATTGAGCCATCAGCAGCAGGGCCTTTGTCGGATTCGTCATCAGCTGCCATCAACCGTCCTTGCAGACGCTCAGCCACGCGCAAAACGGTCTGGCCATCAGGTGTATCGAGCAGCAGTGAGCGATTCAAGTCACCAGAAGCTGTGTAGAGCGCCTGGGAATTGCCTGCGATGGCAAGAGCTGAAAACGCAGCTTTTCGATGTTCAGCATTTGCAGCAAGGAAAAACTTAGCACCACCGTCCGCCACCGCATAACTACGCCCACCTTCATCGGTGGTTAGGATCAAAGTAGCGGCCCCACCACGTGCGGGTGCCACGAGATATGCACTACGATAACTGCTGAAGTTGACTGAATCGGCTTCCAGAGAAAAAACGAGTTCATAGACCAGCCACTGCGCCTGCCCCTGGCTGGCAGCAGCTATGCACAAGCAGGCTAGCAGCACTAATTTTCGGAATGGACTATGGAAGGGCATAAAACAAATCACTCAATGGTCGATCTGACTAGCTGAAGGAGACGCCTTTGTCGAGTGTGGCGTTGAATCTTGATTGCCACAGAGTTCCAGGGCACTTTACCCAACGATGCCGCTTTCACCGCCCGTTTCCGTGCAGACTAGCCCCTGGACCACACTGAGTCGCCGAGAAATCTATCAAAATCCATGGATTCGCTTGAGGGAAGACCAAGTGATCAATCCGAGTGGAGGTCACGGTATTTACGGTGTGGTGGAGTATCAAAATCATGCCGTCGGAGTCGTGCCGATTGATAAGGAAGGCTACACATGGCTCGTGGGTCAGTGGCGCTACTGCCACGACAGCTATGAATGGGAAATACCCGAAGGTGGTTGCCCAGCGGGAGAAAGCCCATCCGACTGCGCGAGACGTGAGCTACTCGAAGAAACAGGACTTCATGCCGAAAGCATCACTCCTCTGCTGACGGGCCTTCAGTTATCCAATTCTACAACCAACGAAGTCTGTGACTTGTTTGTGGCTCGTGGGCTTCAGCAGGGCACTGCGATGCCAGAGGAAACGGAGCAGCTGCACGTTTGGCGGTTACCCCTCTCTGAAGCGATAGCGATGGCGATGGATGGACGAATCAAAGACAGCCCCAGTGTCATCGCTCTACTAGCTCTAGCGGCTCGGGGACATGGACCGCCATCAGATTACTCGTGACGAAGTGCCTCCACGGGATTCATCCGCGCTGCACGACGAGCTGGATAAATTCCAAATGCGATACCCGTCATCACGGAAATTAGGAAGGCCAACATCGGTGACCAAAACTGAACAACGGTCGTCACTCCCGCAAAGTGCTGAACCGCGACGGGAATGCCAATCCCCAAGACTACACCCAGGACCCCCCCCGCACCTGAAAGTAGCACTGTTTCAATCAGGAACTGGACCACAATATCTGCCTGACGCGCACCAAGGGCGCGGCGGATACCAATCTCACGCGTGCGTTCCGTGACACTCGCCAGCATGATGTTCATGATCCCAATGCCACCCACCAAGAGTGAAATCGCGGCGATGCTGCCAAGCACGATGCTAAAAATGCGCTTCGTTCTTTCCGCCTGGCGCAGCAACTCAACAGGCACAATCATGCGCCAGTCTTCTTTTTTGTGATTACTCGACAAGACCTGACGAATGGCCTCGGCACGACTTTCCACTTCGTTGACCTGTTTCACGCGAATGACAGCCTCATGAAATTCGACTTTTTCAGCCTCGAAGCTGCCGCTCCTCATACGAAAGAAGGTCTCGCCGTAATGATCCATCAGCGTGCTGTAGGGTATGAACATCTGGGCATCCGCTGAACTTCCCGCGCTGCCCCCTTCCCCGCCAACACGAGGACCTTCGTTTTGCAGAATACCGAGCACCTTGTAGTAAAAACCTTTCACACGGATGGTCTTCCCTGTCGGCGTGGAAAGTGGGAAAAGTCGTGAAGCAGCGCCTTCATTCAGCACACAGACTGGCAGCTTTTGCTGCAATTCGAGATCTGTGAAAAAGCGCCCTTGTAGCACCTTGCGATTGCGCATTTCTGGATAGATCGGCAAGACGCCGAGAATCTGGCCGTCGACACTACGATCAAAGTTCCAGATGTTTTCACTGAGGATACGCGATGGCACCACCACTTCAATGCTAGGCACGGTCTGCCGAATTTGCTGAATATCGCGCAGCGTGAGACCATACTCGAGCACAAGACTGCGAGTCTCCGCACCAGCGCCCTGCCCATCCGGTGGTTTCACACTTTCGAGGATAATGTTTTGACTACCTAACCGGCGAATCTGCTCCTGTGCCTCGTAACTCGCCCCTTCACCAATCGCCAACATGGCGATCACGGAGGCTACGCCAAAGATCACGCCAAGGGCTGTCAGGAAAGAACGAAGCTTGTTTAGCCAGATGCTTTTTAGCCCCAATGACATGGTGCGCCACAGATGCTGGGGCGAGGCAAAAAGACGCAGAATGGGATGCTTGGCCAGAAAACGAGTCATTCAGAAACGGGAAGAGTAGCACGCAAGAAAACGCGGCTTTCCTTCACCCGAATTCAGATCAGGCTGCACCCAAGCCAGCGTAGTAAGGGGCGATTCGACGAGCATGTTCATCGTAAGCCGCCTCGAAAAGCTCGGTAGCCTTGGCTGCCCCAACGACAGCGCCCGCCGTCAGCACCTTAGGCGGCTTCCCCGCTTGGGTAAGCCGCGCAGCGACCTCAGCCTTGATGGCATTGACGACCAAACAACCGCCAACCGTGCTACCCGGAGCGACAGGCGTGGGCAATCCTTCCACCCAGACCATCGCGTCTCCGACTGGAGCACCTGTATCCAAAACAATATCCGCAAAGTCTTGTAGCTTCTTGCCTGAAGGATGTCGGCTCGCGCTAGCTTTGGAATGCTTTTGGGAAATAAGCGCCACGACTTTGACGCCGCGACGCTGAAACTCCTCAGCCATCTCGACAGGAACGATGTTACAGCCGCTGGAAGACACGACCAAGGCACTGTCACCCGACTTTAAGTCAAAATTTCTCAAGATACGAGAAGCCAATCCACTCACATTTTCCAAGAACATAGCCTGGCGCTGTCCATTCGCACCAACGACGAGGTTGTGAAACGTCAGCGATAACTCTACAATTGGATTGAAGCCAGGAAAGGAGCCATAACGCGGCCACATTTCCTCAACCAGGATGCGACTGTGCCCAGAACCAAAGACGTGCACCATCTGACCCGCCAAAATAGTTTCCGCAAAGAGAGCCGCCGTTTGATCAATCAACGGCAACTGCGCCTGCACGCAGGCGATAAGTTCGGTAGACCGAGCGAGGTAAGATTCAGCGGGCGTCATGGCATCAAAGAAAAACTGGCTCATACAAGCCATGGATCAGACGAAAGACCAGCCATCACCTTGATCCTCCATTTTTTCACCATCTATACTCCATCGAAAGCAGGCAAGGCTCAGACTCAAAGACCATTCAGCTCCAGCAGCTCGGCAAGCTTACCTTGGCCGCGATAGAACTCCGCTTCTTCCTTACCAGCTTCTTCCAAACGAATGCGCAGAGCATCGGGCAGAGTTTCTCGGAGAACATGCTGTTTGATCAGAGCCGTTTTTTGGGCCTGAATCCTAAGGAACTCAGGAGCCACTTCTGGAGTATGAGGGTATTTGCCTGCGGCTTGACCAGCCTTCAACACTTCTTTGAAAGGCAGCCCCGACTTGGCCGCCTCCTGCTTAGCGGCGTTCACGCCAGCATACCAGTCGGCGCAGATGACACGGTAGTAGTCACGCATCGCCTGCTTATTGTAGTGAATGATCAATCGACGTCCTTCGACGTCGACCGTGCCTGTGGCGCGGAAGCTATCCGCATCAATGGTATCGACAAAGAAGAGATCATCCCCGTCCACGGCGAATTCCCACTTGAGATCCCATAGCTGAAGACCGATCTCATCAAGCAAATCACGCACGGCCCAAGCACCAAGCAAAGCCATCTTGATCGTGCTCAGGAATGCCTGTGAACTGAGGCCGGACATCAGCAGCGCTTCCTGCTTCGTCACGGGGCGGTCTTCGGGCTCATACTTACTGGTCAGATCATAGATCGGACGATCAAGCATCTGCCATGCCCCGTAAGTCCAAGCTCCAGCTCATAAGAACGACGCTCTTTTTCTCCCAAAGCCTCATACTTACGTAGGATCGAGCTACCGCTAGTCACACCGAAGCGTACGATGTATTCCAGTGGCACAACATAGGTTCCGCTTTGGTGAAACTGGGCGTAATCAAATACAAAATTCCCCATCACATTGCGCTGGGGAGGCTTCATGACTGGAAAACGACGTACAACATTGTAGCAGCTCGGATGCGTCGGCATACCCGACGTTTGAAGCTCACCCGTAACCGCGTCCAACATGCCCACGTGGTGCGTCTGTGCCCCTGATTCCAACATGGCCTCAAGCGTACCATCCATCAGCTGTGAACGCCAGGTTTCCCCTAGCTTGCTATTCTTGAGCAAGGCAGACTCCACACGCTGCCAAGTCTCTGGAGCCGCCAGGCGGCCATACATGGCATGTCGAAAAATCGCACGATTCAGGTCATTGCCATCAATTTTGAAGATACTACCCACATCAAAAACCGAACCTGCCTCTGTCGTCTCGCAGACAATATAATGGGGATGCTCGGGAACGACGTATAAATTTTGAACGGAACCGTGATAAATCGGTTCGCCACAAGACTGAAGGGGAATCTTAGAAGGTAGATCGGTAGACATGAACGCGTTGGGGCGGGAGGCTGGAGAGAAAAGATACAGAAAGCAAATCTCACATCGCGTTTTTCTCACGTCCTCTCGTCAGAGAGACCGCCACATGGTCGCAACCGGGAAGGATTTTTTTTCGCAATTCGACCTTCACGTTCATGGCATTAAATTCTTCGAGGATGCAGGAACATATTTCTGCTGCTAGCGTTTCAATCAATTGCCTTGGCTTTTCTCCAGCAAGAGCTTTCAAGCGCACGGCTACGGCGGCGTAATCAATCGTAGCAGAGAGCTGATCCTGCATCTGCTCAAATCTTGACTCTATTTCCATCACAACATCGGCATTCAGTGTTTGCCAAGATGCACGCTCCTCAATTGGAACACCGATTTGTGTCGGCAGATCCAAGCCACGTAAAAAGATTTGGTCGTAATTCACAAGTGAGAGAGAGAAGAGATTAACGTTTGCGGCCTAGATCACGCTCGCGTTGCAATCTTTCATACCCCATCTGTATGAAGCTGAAATCGCGGCAATGAGCTTTGGCGTCTTCCAGAGTGATAAAATCATAGCTGAGCAGATGAAGCAAACTGTCATCAATGGTATGCATGCCATCTCTACCACCGATCTGAATCAAGCTGGGCAATTGCTGAATGCGCTGATCACGAATGCAGCCTGCGATGGCATTATTGATGACCATGACCTCAGAAGCCATCACCCGGCCTTCCCCATCGGCTCGACGAATCAGGTGCTGACAAACGACGCCGCGCAGGCAGTGACTCAGCTGTGAGGCGACGTAATCCTGCTGGTCGCGGGGATAACTGTCCAGAATTCGCGTGATCGTCGCCGGCACATCCGTGGTATGAAGCGTGCTGATAACCAAATGGCCTGTCTCTGCCGCAGTGAGCGCCGTACGCATCGTCTCCAAGTCTCTGAGTTCACTCACTGTGATGACGTTGACGTCTTGACGCAGAGCACTCTTCATCGCACGGGCGAATTCGTGGGTATCAAACCCAACCTGCCGCTGGCGTATCAAGCTTTGGCCATGCTTGAAGACGAATTCGATGGGATCTTCGATCGTGACAATGTTGCAAGAGCGCTCCGCAGCAATCTGCTGAGTCATGCTACACAAAGTCGTCGTTTTACCACTGTTGCTGACGCCTGTGATGAGGATCAGACCATCACGAAGATCACAGAGCTTTTCCACAGTCGGTCCATGACCTAGTTGAGCCAATTCTGGAATAGAATCCGGGATGTAGCGAAAATTGCCCTCGATACGCCCCATGCAAAAGCAGGCATTGCCACGGAAACGCCCCAAATTTTCGACCTCAATCGCAAAGTCAAGTTCCCATTCCTGCTCCAGCTTCGCACGCTGCGTATCTTTTAAGCCACCGAGCACAAGTTCACGCACATCCACAGCGTCCAAAATTTCATCGGTAACTGGTGTCATCCGCCCATGCAGCCGCATCGTCGGAGGTGCTCCTGGTGAAAGGTGCATATCTGAAGCCCCGGCCTGCATGGCCATAGCAAGATACTCAATTAGATCATACTGCCTCATAAGAAAAGATCGTGAAAGCTAAATGTATCCTTAACATGGATGTCGAGCCTCGATATCAAAAAAACACTGATTCGAAGTAACAAACCAAATGATAGCAATGCAAGTGACCAGATCGCTAAGAACAGGCACAGGGCGTGCAAAGAACAGTCAATCCTCTACACCACCATCACTGCGCCGCCGAGCGAAAAAAATCCGCGCGCTCTCGGCAACTCCATAAGCACTTTCTTCCTGAGTCAGCTCATCGGTTTGAATGCGAAGATCCGCCATCGTTTGATAAATGGGTCCACGCTGTAGCAATAGACTTTGTAGCTTCTGTCTTGGAGGCTCCTCTCCTCGAAGCAGGGGCCGATCATTGTTCCCGGCTGTTCGCCTCACTAGCAAATCAACCTCTGCCTCGAGCCAAGTGATGAACCCAAGATGCTTTAGTAAAGGTAAGTTCACTGGCTGCGTGATGATGCCACCGCCCGTCGCAATCACCGAGTGACGCGTTCCGATTAGCGACCGCAAAACAGCGCTCTCACGCTGGCGAAACCCCCGCTCACCTTCTTTGGCAAAGATCTCCGGAATACTACAACCCGCCGCATCACTGATGAGATGATCCGTATCGATAAACTGAAAACCAAGCAAACGAGCGGTGATACGACCAACACTCGATTTGCCACATCCCATTAGCCCCATCAGGACGATATTCTCACACCTAGGCACGGGAGCCTCTCCTGAGCCGTCGATCTCCGCGAGGATCGAACTCACTAGGCTCTCATCATCTTGTAAAGCCGTAAAGTAATCGGGGAAAATGGGCGACCAGCCTGATGTTCGCAGCTTTTGGTTCGATACATGTTTATGACTCCACCCCCTTTTGCGAGCAGCATCCGGGGAGCGCACTTCCGGAATTTGAACGCCAAAGAGACCAGCAAGTCGTTCAAGGCAAACTCGCTGCGTCAATTGGGCATCATCGACAACATTCCAAATGCCGGCCAATCGTTCGGTTGCGAGATGAACCAGAGCCCTAGCCGCATCCTCGACATGAATTTGGTTAATCAATCGACCCGCAGGTGCGGAGTCACAAACTTCAATGGCACTTTTTCCCTCCAATAGATTCTTCAGCAAAAAAGAACGCCCTGGGCCATAAATTCCTGCTAGCCTAGCAACGGCTCCACCACGCTGCAGAGCCACCTGCTCAGCGGCGCGTAAAAGTCTGCCTGTCTCTCGATCAGGCTCCGCCGGAGTCGTCTCATCGACCGTGCTACCATCGATCTGAGAGTACACACTGGTGCTGCTGGTGTAGAGCAGCCAAGCCTCTGGGAAAACACTCGCAAGATGATTCATCCCATTGAGATAGACCCTCTCATACATCTCAGCACCACCACGCCCTGAGCTAGCACAGTGGATCACTGTATCGACTGGGCCAATCGAATCACGAAGAGCGTGCACCGAATCTACTTGGCTAACATCACAGGGCATCACACGCCAAGCATGCGCGGCACCTAGCCGTATCGCAGAGGCTTCACGATGTGTGGTGCCAATTACTTCATGCCCCTTCGAGCAAAGACCTTCGGCAGCTTTTGCTCCAACGAAGCCACAACCCACTATCAGGATCTTGCTCATGGCTGCCGATTCCTCCGGTAATAGTCCGTCAAGCCATCCGTCACACCACTGACGTAATCCTCCAAAGCACTCGTGACCAACTGCCCACCCAAAAGGGTGCGACCGAGGTAGTGGCCGAGTAGCAGTCGGCGGTAAGTTTCTTCATGATTCATGACAAATGGCTCCAAATAAACGACAGGACACTGGTACAGTCGATTGGCCAGCAGATTGCGTGCATACACATACGAACTTTCAGTCACACGGCGAGCGTTCGAAGTCGTGTAAACATAGGGAGGCAAAAGCGTGCGACGCGCAAGACCTTCTACCACCGAGGCTGCTAAGGGCAATTCTTCCTCATGAATTCGAGAGAAGAGCCGCATAAGCATGCCATGCCTCACATCTTGCTGCAAAAGCTCGGCTCTGGAATAACAGCCATTCACCAATGCATGGAGATGATTTAAGGGTGAAAACTGTGGTGAGGTTGCAGCGCCCCAAGATTCTGCATTCAAGTGAAGACATAGCACAAGATCAGGTTTCAGCTCCTGATTGACCTTGGTGCCGCGTGCATGGATCTCACTGACGCGGTAAAACAGCTTTTCACTCTGCCATTGCACCGTCAGCAGCTTCGAATCGCCTGTGAGCCCTTCATAAGTTTTTTTGGCTGTTGGAAAGCCAGACTCCGTGAGCAAATCGCGTGCGACTCGCTCAAAGTCTTGGGGTCTGAAGTTCGTCACGGGCTCAGGTTGATCTCGCACCAGAGACACGATCGCGCCCAAGGCCTTTAATCGTTCCGCCAAGATCTTGGCCACGATTAATGTCAAATCTCCCTCACAGACCACCTCGCCCTGCTTAAAACTAAGAAAACGTTCTTCGATCTGAGCCCAAGAGCCCCCCAGGTGCCCCGGATCTAGGCTAATGCGAAGATCACTCAAAACCGGACGCCCCTCCAGTGGAGGCAACGAGGCAGCGCGCCTCCATGTCGTTTGAATCTCAGGAGCATCTTCGGTTGGTTTTCGAAAAGCCAACTTCAAAAGTTCAGCCCCATGATCCTCCGTAGGAACCATGAGCGCTTCGTCAGCGACTTGCCATGGTGGCGGGGGCCCATTCATTTCCGAATAAATTTCTTTCCAGGCTTTCTCGAACTCGTCCTGGGTCAGTTGATGGCTGTAGCGCTCCAATTCCTTCCAATTAGGCAGCTGCCCAAGTGGACTCAATTTCCCATAAGAAGGCTCTTTTTCTGTAGAAATGGGCGTGGATGGTGGGTTCGGCTGGGGCGAAACCACTGACATAGGCAGAGGGTTAACAGCTCCGATTGGCGCTGCTTCAGTGGTTATTTTCTCAGGCAAAGCCGCAGTTGGTTGCATGCCGAAAGCCTGCGCTTCCAGAATGCTGGCGATGATAAAACCTAGCCAAATAAAGCTCATGTTAAGAGGCTAGGCCGGAGTTTTGCGGATGCAAACACAGATACCCAAAGAGCAGCGAGCTTTCGGCATGGACGTTTGACAGATTGTACCTCACAGGGAGTATCAGCCCCTTTCTGGACGCAGTTAATTTCACACCTATGCCACACCAACAGTCCTTGATGCCTGCACTCATGCTCCTTTTGGGGTTGGCCATCGTGCTCGCTCGGAGAGCCGAATCTGGCAGGATCAGTCTGGTGACATCTTGGGCTAGAATCGGTTACGGGCTCGGCAAGATGAGCCTTTTGGTCATTCCGCTTCAATGGTCTGTCTATCTTGTTCAAAATGCTGAGCCTGCCGCCATTAGTGCAAAAGCTCTTTGGTTGATGTGCATCATCCGAACTCTCCAACTTTTTTTACTGATCACAGGCATGTCTGATCTGGTCGCTGGCGGGCGCGGGCTATTAGGCCTCACGACTCAGGAAATGCACCATGCTCATGCAAGGAGCAGCTCCTTTTTAGATCTTTGGGGCTGGAGGTTACCTACGCTGAAGTCCCAGTTGAAGCACTCACCGCGGAAAAGCGCTGCCTGCTTGCTGTTCATCGCGGCAATGGGTCTGATGCCTCAAGCTTCCTGGGTAGGGGTTGGTGTTTGGTTGCTCATTCAAGGGCTCTTGATCTATCTCGAATTACATCGTGGCCAAAGCTTGTGGGCTCCTTTGCCACAACCTATTCAGGTGGCCTGCAATCTTAGTGTGCTGGTGGTATCCCAAGTGCTTTTGCTCTCGCCATCCTTAGATACCGCCTATGCCCATCTGAGCCTGATGTTCCAAGGTAGCGCAGCAAGCCTGTATTCCTTATTTTTGGACAAACGCCTGACCACGCCTTGGCTACAAACGCATGTCTTATTGTCCTGCATCAGCGTCCTGGCACTTCCTCGACTCGAATGGTTACTGGGCCTGCCCATGAAGACTTGGAAGGTGCTTGGTATCATCATCGCAGCACTCTCCTTATTTCTTAACTTAAGGGAACTCACAGCCACCCCAGATTTGCTACGCCAAGTTGCACAATGGCCAGTCAGCTACCTCTGGGGGGAAGGCAATTCACGAATCTATCAGGGGTACGACGGCTGGCTATTTGACCAAAACGAACTCAATGTAAGAACTCAAAAACGACCTAAATCCAGTCTGGGAGACGCACTCCATGGATGGGTCCAAGATCAAGAAAAAGCAGGCACACAAGTGATCCTGATTCCTTTGCCAGCCAAGCTAGCGATGCATCCCGAACAGTTTTTGAGAGCCGAATACTTCAGCCCTGCCCAGCCACTTGGGCTTAAACCCAAACTGGAACAGTTAACGCAGGCAGGTGCCACGGTTCTCGATCCAGCCAAGATACTCTGGGATCTGAAAAACAAGCGACCTACCTACTATGCGACAGACAGTCATTGGACATTCGAGACCATGAAGGAAGTAGCTTCCCTGGTCGCCAAGCACCTCCGGCAGCAGCACCCTGACTTTTGCGGCCAAAAAACCCCTCTCATCAGCGCCACGATTTTAGAGCGCGAAACGCCCGGTGATTTAGCTCGTGAACTTTTGCCCTGGGACACATTCAGCCTTTTTGCTCATGAATTCGCTCAGTTGGTTTCCATCAAAGGGCTAATGCACGATAACCAATCGCCGATCTTGGTTGCTGGAGGTGAAGCCCTGAATGTTTTTGAAAACGCTAATTTGAGTTTTGGCAACGACACCGGCGAAATTCAACACGCTGGCTTTGCGACCCAACTCGCAGCTTTATTAGGCCGAACCTTGAGTGTAACCTCAGAGACGGATCTGGACTTACTGAAAACGCTGACAAGTGAGAAAAAGCTTCTCATCCTGCTGATCGGAGCAGATGATTTATGAAGAGGCTTTGATGCTTTGCGTATTGTCAGGCCATCGATTCTACAAAGAATAGCCTTCTTACCTTTATTTCTAACATGCCCACTCCAGGTCAACCTTCCCCACTCGATCGAGCGAGACGAAAAGCATTCCTGCGCCTGCTACCCGTGCTATTCGTCAGCTACATGATTGCCTATGTGGACCGGGTCAATGTTGCGATCGCTAAACTGACCATGAAGGAAGATATGCCCGACTTCACGGAAGAGGTTTTCGGACTAGGAGCGACTGTTTTCTTCATCGGCTACTTTTTGCTCGAAGTGCCAGGTTCCTTGATGGTGGAACGGTGGAGTGCGCGGAAATGGATCTGCCGAATCATGGTAAGCTGGGGATTCATGGCCGCACTGACGGCTTTTGTGACGACACCTACCCAGTTCTATGTCGTTCGTTTTTTATTGGGACTCGCTGAAGCAGGTTTTTTCCCAGGTGTCATCGTTTACCTGACCCATTGGTTCACTTCAAAAGACCGCGCCAAGGCGCTATCTTACTTTTTGGTAGCCACTCCGTTCGCTCAAATGCTCAGCCCAATCTCCAATTGGTTCCTCAAATTTGGCACCACCGAAGTCATGAAGTCAGGGGAGACCATCGTGCATCCCCCCTTGCTTGGCCTAGTGGGCTGGCAATGGGTTTATATCGTTTGGGCTGCGCCTGCGATTGTCCTAGGCGTCGGTGTTCTCTGGCTGCTAACAGATCGTCCTAAACAGGCCAAATGGCTGAGCCAAGAAGAAGCAGAAGCCCTGGAATCTGAACTCGAAGCTGAACGCCAGCACCAATCCAAAGGCAAGCGCATGACACTGATGGAAGCCTTCTCCCATCCCAAGGTTCTACTCCTTTGCGCAGCCTACTTCTGCATCACAACCTGCAGCCATAGCATGGAACTTTTCATGCCTAGTGTGATCAAAGATTGGTATCATTTGGATCGCAGCGATTTTTCACTACTCATTGTTTTGCCGCCGCTACTTGCACTTTGTGGTCAGCTTTTCGGAGGATGGAGTTCTGATCGCCTTCAAGAGCGGCGTCTCCATGCCTGTGTTCCTCTTTTCATTGGTGCCCTGGCGATGCTTTGTGCTCCAATGACCAAGGGTAATCTGACGCTGACCATGATTTGCCTCATGGTCGCCTTCGCGGGGTTCAAGACCTACATGCCAGCTTTTTGGTCGCTACCGAGCCTCTTTCTCGTGCAGTCAGCCGCGGCGGGCAGCATAGGATTGATCAACTCAGTGGGGAACTTGGGTGGAGCAACTGGCCCTTGGATCATGAGTCGAATCAAAGATGTTACAGGATCGTTTTCGAATGGTTTCTACTTCTTGGCTGGCTCAATGTTCATCGCTTCCTGCATCGTATTCTTTCTAGGTCTCGGCATCCGCAAAAAGGAATTGGCTTCGCCTGCGACATGAACCCTGTGGCTTCATCGGTGGCTCTCATCACAGGCGGGCAGGGCGCGCTGGCGAATGCGATCCGCCATGAACTCGAAGCTAGCGGATGGACAGTCTTCAGCCCTAGCCATCAGGCGATGAACGTGACCCAACTTTCCGAAGTGGAACGCTACGTGAACGCGTTACCAAGGTTGGATTTGCTAGTCCATGCCGCTGGGCAAACCTGTGATCAGCTGATGCTCAAGATGTCTGAATCTGAATTCGATGAAGTGCTGAGTGTGCATCTGAAAGGCGCCTTTCTTTGCTCTCAAGCGGCCCTGAAGCAGATGGTTAAGCAAAATCTGGGGCACATTATTCATATCGGATCGTTCAGTGCTATTCGGGCTCCTCATGGTCAGGCGAATTATGCTGCCGCTAAAGCAGGCATCATCGCTCTAACACAATCCATTGCTCTGGAATATGGAAAAAGGGGAATCCGGGCCAATTGCGTTTTACCAGGATTCCTGGAAACGCCCATGACGAAGACTATTCTCGAAGACGATATCCGTCGAAAAGCGATTCTTGAAAGTCATGTTTTAGAAAGGTTGAATACCGTTCGTGACGCGGCTCGCTTCATCGCCTTTCTTCACACCATGCCACACGTAAGTGGCCAACTTTTTCAGCTCGACAGTCGTCTTTCAGTATGGGCTTAACCAAATGAATTTGGAGAAGAACCATCAAGTCAAAAGCCCTTGATGACGTTCAGTAGTTCTACCTGAAAGATCAGGTCGCTATTGGGTGGGATTTTGCTACCTGCTCCACGGCTACCATAAGCTAGATGAGCGGGTATGTGCAGCATCCATTTGTCACCAGGTTTCATTAACTTCAGTGCCTCCGTCCAGCCAGGGATCACTTGGCTGACGCCGAAAGTGGCAGGTGAACCGCGTTCGTAAGAGCTATCGAAAACCGTACCATCGATCAACGTGCCTTGGTAATGCACGATAACAGAATCAAAAGTGGTAGGTGAATTAGCTTCAGGCTGTCCAGACTTCAGAACTCGATAGCGCAGGCCACTGGGTGTTGTGTAAACACCCGAGGCGTCAGCGATGGGAGTTTTGACTTCAGGCGCTGCTGCTCGGATGGGCTCCATGGCAGGCAGATTACCCTGCGCCAAACTCTTCTTGTCCCATTGCGGTGCCGTTTCACACTGAATCAGAAGGACAAGGGTCGGGAAGATTAGCAAGAGTCGTTTCATAGCGTTCGCAAAGAGCCGTTTTTTGTTCTTTTGAAAAGTTCGAGTTTGCAGCCAGCGCATGACGATCTTGACCATTCTAGCTGGAGACATAGGAGAAAAAATCAGATGAGAGCCGGCTAAAAGTTAGGCACACCGATGTCTGCATCTTGGCACGTGCTTTCAACCTTAATAAACAGCAGATGGCAGTTGCGAAAAAGCACCGAGCATTCACGCACACTTGCGATGCACAGATCTAACAAATCGCCGAGGCATCACTCTCCGGCACTAAGGCCACGCAAATAATCAAACGTGTAGAGGCCTGTGTTGTGACCATCCGTGAAATCAAACTGGATAGCGTAGCCGCCGACTTGCCGCCAGCCACGCACATTAACACCTGGGTAGCTTTTCTGATCTGTGCCCCCCATGCGACGGCCTAGCAGATCACGCTCTCCGGTGTTTTCGGCACTGGGCGAGGCTGCCCGTAGGGCTTCTGCCTGCACGTATTGCTCTTTGCCATCCGACCAGAGGATGGCGATTTCGGTTCCGATCAATTCGATGCGTTCTGGAGTAGTCATAAGGGCAAAAGTTTACTGCATCATGGCTTGGGGCGTGTCTTCCTGAAAAACAAAGCCACGCAGCTCAGAAAAACGTGCATCAAGCAACAGTGGATCTTCATCCAGCGTCTTTTCTGCAAGCTGGCGAGCAAGACGAACAAGCCGCGTATCCGCCAGTAATTCTGCAAAGCGCAGCGGCGCTTGGCCACTTTGAGCTTTGCCCAACACATCACCTGGACCACGCCGTTTTAGATCTTCCTCACTGATGCGGAAGCCATCCGTGGTTTCCTCCAAGATCCCGAGCCGCTGGGTGGCTTCCTCATCCTTATCGGGAACGAAAAGAACACAGTAGGAGGTGTGCGACCCACGCCCGATGCGTCCCCGTAACTGATGCAGCTGAGCGAGGCCATAGCGCTCAGCATGGTGAATGTACATCACATTGGCATTCGGCACATCCACACCCACCTCAATGACAGTGGTACTGACAAGAACATCGATTTTCCCCGCACGGAAGCTGCGCATGACCACGTCTTTTTCGTCAGCGCTGAGCTTACCATGTAGCAGACCTACTTCGAAATGCGGCAGTAGCTTGATCCATGCCTCATGGCCTTTTTTGGCCGCCGTCACATCGAGCTTTTCAGACTCTTCGATCAAAGGATAGACGAGGTAAGCCTGCCGACCTTCTTCAAGCTGGGCACGCAGAAAGGTAGCGGCCTCTTCAGTTTTCGAGGCTGGTCGAACTTTGGTGATGATCTTACCGCGCTCGCGGGGGCGCTCATCCAGCGTCGAGACATCGAGATCGCCATAGATGGTCAATGTCAGCGTGCGCGGGATGGGTGTAGCTGTCATGACGAGTACATCCGGCGTATTGCCTTTCTGAATAAGGCGCGCACGCTGGGCCACACCGAACTTGTGCTGCTCATCAATGACCACAATGCCCAGATCTCGGACGAGTTCATCATCGTGCAGCAAGGCATGAGTGCCGATGACGACCTGGCCGCGACCAGGCTTTTTTTTAGAAAAGAGCTCCACGCCGTTCTCTTCAGCCCGTGAACCCGTGCGCAGCGATACATTGACGCCCAGCGGTTCGAGCCACTTGCGCGCGTTTTGGTAGTGCTGCTCTGCCAGAATTTGGGTAGGAGCCATGAGTGCGGCTTGGCGACCACTTTCAACAGCACCGAGCATGGCCGCAAAGGCAACGACCGTCTTGCCACTGCCGACATCACCGTGCAGCAGTCGATTCATGGGCGCGGGCGATGACATGTCCTGCTGAATTTCGTGCAGAGAGCGCTTCTGCGCAGGCGTCAGTTCAAAGGGCAGAGCTTTTTGAAAATCCTCGGCCAGAAGCCCTGATCGGTGCGGATGCCCGCCTGCCTCGATCACGGCACGGCGTCGGCGCACAACACGCAGCTGGTAGCCGTAAAATTCCTCCAGGGCGAGGTAGCGACGTGCTTTTTCCAGCTCATCCATCGCCGTAGCAAAGTGCACCGCTTTTAGCGCACGGGCGCGGCTCCATCCGGTGAATTCTCCAGCCTCACTCGGGCGCGGCAACAAATCAGCGATGAAGTCATGCCCCAAGGACTGCACGACGTGCCAGGCGGCAGTGCGTAGTGTCTTTTGAGTCACGCCAGAGCGCAGCCGATAAACCGGCGTGATACGCCCCGTGTGGATGGTCTCCGCCTCGTCATCGATCACCTCAAACTCGGGATGATCCATGGATAGGCGACCTTTCCATTCCTTAATGCGACCGTAGATGACCAACTGCTGCCCCTCTGCGATGACCCGACTCATGAAGGGCATGTTCCACCAGCGCAGCGTCAGCGATTGCCCCCAGGCGCTGCCAGCGGCTGGCACGACCTGTGCTTCGAACATACCACCGCTGCGTCGCTGTCCGAAATATTTATTACCCGCCTTTTGCACGATGACCTGGTAGCAAACAGGAAGTTCGGAGGGCTGAAAAATCACATCGCCAGCTTGGGCGCGGTCTTCGTGGCGAAAGGGCAACCACAGCAGAACATCTCGCACACACGCCACACCTTCCTTTTTTAGCGCTGAAGCCATGCGCGGCGGCAGGCCAGGCAGATTGGAGAGCGGGGTGTCGAGAGTGACGCACATCATGGCTGGAAAAGCACGGCATGCACCCTGGCAGCATCCCCGCCTCTGTCCAAATCAAACCGTAATCTTCACTTTTCATCCTGGGGAATGCCCGCATAATCCGCCCCCCGCCTATCACACTCATGGAACGCCGCACGAAATCACCCGCCTGGACCACCGAAGACAGTGCCGAACTTTATGGCATTCGTGAGTGGGGGCACACGTTCTTTGACATATCCGCCAAAGGCGAGGTCGTGGTGAAGCTGAAAGATGGCAAAGGCACCAAGGCCGTTTCTCTGCCGCAGATCGTCAAAGGCCTGCGGGACAGAGGGACCCAGCTACCACTGCTGATCCGTTTTGGTGATCTGCTGCGCTGGCGCATTGACGAGCTGAACGAGGGATTTTTGAATGCCATCCGCGAGGGAAAATACCAGGGCGTCTATCGCGGCGTCTACCCTATCAAGGTGAATCAGCAGCAGGAAGTCATCGAAGAGATCACCCGCTACGGTCGCAAGTATCACTATGGCCTAGAAGCGGGCAGCAAGCCTGAACTGATCGCCGCGCTGGCCTACATGCATGACCCTGAAGCCTATATCGTCTGCAATGGCTACAAGGACGAGGAGTTCATCGACCTCGCGCTGAACGCCCAGAAAATGGGTCTGCAAGTCATCCTAGTGCTGGAGATGCCGAGCGAGCTAGAGTTGATCCTCGAACGCTCGAAAAAAATGGGCGTGCGTCCCACCCTGGGCGTGCGCTTCCGCCTCAGCGCAGAAAGTGCTGGGCACTGGAGTGGTTCTGGCGGAGACGCCAGCGTCTTCGGTCTGAATATTTCCCAGCTCATGCGCGTGGTGGACCACCTACGCGACCATGGCATGCTCGACTGCCTGAGGATGCTTCATTATCATCAAGGCAGCCAAATCCCGAACATTCGTGCCATCCGCCAGGCGGTGACAGAAGCCACTCGGGTCTATTGCGGCCTTGTCCAAGAAGGAGCCCGCATGGGCATCCTGGACCTTGGCGGTGGCTTGGCCATCAGCTATGACGGCTTCAAGGGGGCGACTTCGGCGTCCAGCAACTACGGCACGAAAGAATACTGCGCGGACGTTATTGAGGCCATCACCGAGGTCACGGCCGAGGCTGGTGTGCCACACCCTGACATCATCACCGAGTCAGGCCGAGCCGTCGTTGCCTACTACAGCGTATTGATCATCAATATCTTAGATGTGAACCGCTTCGAACCTGCGCGTGGCAAGATCGAAATCGACAAAAACGCACCTCCGCTGGTGCGAAATCTAGCCGAACTGCTAGAGGAACGCCAAAGCAACGCCAAGCTCAGTCGCGACCGCGTGCAAGAGATCTACAACGACGCAGTCTATTACCGCGACAAATTACGCAGTGAATTCAACTACGGCAAAGTCGGTCTCCGCGACCGATCCCAGGGAGAGGAAATGTATTGGGACATCATGAATTGGCTGTCCACAAAGCTAGATTCCGCCGGTCATGACGGCTCGCAGATGGACCGCCTATCGACCGTACTCACGGACTACTATTACGGAAACTTTTCCGTTTTCCAAAGCCTTCCTGACCTTTGGGCCATCGATCAAATCTTCCCCGTGATGCCGATTCACCGGCTCAAGGATAAGCCCACGCGCAACGCGGTTTTGTCCGACATCACCTGCGATAGCGATGGTAAAATCGCCCGTTTTGCCCACAGCAACGAAATCTGCGGCTCCCTACCCCTGCACGATCCTGATCTGTCACCCGGCGCGGAAGATTACATGCTGGGCATCTTCCTCGTCGGAGCCTACCAGGAAACTTTGGGTGACTTGCACAACCTGCTCGGTGATACCAACGTGGTCTCAGTCTCCATTGAAAACGGCAAGCTGAAGTACCGCCGCGAGCAAGAAGGCGATAGTGTGGCGGAAGTACTGAGCTACTGTGAGTATAACCCAAAGGATCTAGCTGACCGCTTCCGCGCACTTGCCGAGAGCGCGGTGGTGTCAAAGCGCATCACTCCAACTGAACGAAAGGTCATCATGGGCGCTTTCGAGGATGGCCTACGTGGTTATACTTATTTCGAAACCTGAGCCATTTTCGTGAGGGTATCGGGCTTGCCCCACTAGGATTGCTGGTTTTGGTCATGAAATCACATTCATGCCCTCCGCCCCATCCTTCGCTCCGCGCCACCTCGGTCCATCTGAGAGAGAACAACAGGCCATGTTGGCCGCTCTGGGTCTCAAAACGCTGGATGAACTGATTGATCGTGTCGTCCCAGAGGCGATTCGCCAACGCAATGCGCTCAATCTTCCAGCAGCCTTGACGGAGGAACAGGCCCTCCGGCGCATGCGACAGCTCATGAATCGCAATAAGGTGCTGCGCAGCTTCATCGGCCTCGGCTACCACGACACCTTCACCCCGCCTGTTATTCAGCGGAACATTCTCGAAAATCCAGGCTGGTATACAGCTTACACCCCCTATCAGCCAGAAATCAGCCAGGGGCGCTTGGAAGCCTTGCTGAATTTTCAAACCATGATCTGTGACCTAACCGGTCTGGATGTATCAAACGCCAGTTTATTAGATGAAGGCAGCGCCTGCGCTGAAGCTCTAACCTTAGCCCATACTCAGGTACAGAATAGCACACGCGTATTTGTATCACAGCAGTGCCATCCGCAGACGATCGCTGTCGTCAAAACTCGGCTTCAAGCTCTAGGCGTGGAGGTCATTGTCGGTGATACTCTAGGATGGAAATCCTCAGGTAACACAGGCTATGCCGCTGTGCTCGTCCAGTATCCTGACACCTTGGGTGTGATTCATGACTATAGCAGCCTGGCCAATGAAGTCCATGAGGTAGGCGCACTGCTCGTGGTAGCGGCCGATTTGCTCTCGCTGACCCTGCTGAAGCCACCTGGAGAATTCGGTGCGGACATCTGCGTCGGCAATAGCCAGCGCTTTGGTGTTCCCTTCGGTTTCGGAGGGCCACACGCGGCTTTTATGGCCGTAAAAGATTCGCTCAAACGCCGCATGCCAGGTCGTCTCATCGGGGTCTCCAAGGATGCCGAAGGTCGCCCAGCTTGCCGTCTGAGCTTACAGACCCGCGAGCAGCACATTCGCCGCGAAAAAGCCACGAGCAATATCTGCACCGCCCAGGTGCTTCTGGCCGTCATGGCAGGCATGTATGCCGTGTATCACGGTCCAGAGGGCCTAAAAAAAATCGCCCAACGCGTGCATGCTGCTGCAGTTTGGCTGGCCCGGGAGGTCATGGCAGCCGGGCTCGACATCACTAGTGATGACTTCTTCGACACCTTGACGGTGCGTGTGCCCAAGCCTGATGATGTGCTGCGTGCTGCCCTACTCTTTGGCATGAATTTGCGCAAAGTGGACGCGCAGCATGTCGGCATCGCCCTTGACGAACGAATCACGAGTGACGAATTGCTGAAAATCGCTGCAGCTCTAGGCATATCTACGCCTCGCACCACGCCAGACTTAGATGGCGAGATCGCGCCGCACTTTTCCGCCCTGCATCAGCGTAGCACCAGCTACCTAATGCACCCCGTCTTTAATGGCTACCACAGCGAAACAGAGATGATGCGCTACCTTCACCGCCTGGAAGCGCGCGACATCGCCCTGAACCGCAGCATGATCCCCCTGGGCTCGTGCACGATGAAACTGAACGCTGCTGCCGAGATGATGCCCCTGAGCTGGCCCGAGGTGAATGGCATCCACCCCTTCGCCCCAGCACAGCAGACGGAGGGCTACCGAGCCATGTTTGCCGAACTGGAACATTGGCTGGCCGAATGCACAGGCTTTGATGCTGTGTCACTTCAACCGAACGCCGGATCACAGGGCGAATACGCAGGCCTACTCGCGATCAAGCGCTTTCATGCAGCTCGTGGGGAAAGCCACCGCGATGTCTGCCTGATCCCGACTAGCGCCCATGGCACGAACCCCGCCAGCGCCGTAATGTGCGCCTTCAAAGTCGTTGCCGTGGCCTGCGACGATCAGGGCAATATCTCGCTGGAAGACTTGCGCGCCCGTTTTGAAGCCAATGCTGGAAAAGTCGCCGCACTGATGGTGACCTACCCAAGCACTCACGGCGTGTTCGAAGAGACCATTGCCGAAATCTGCCAACTGTCGCACGAGCATGGCGCACAAGTTTACATGGACGGCGCGAACATGAATGCCCAAGTCGGCCTAACTTCACCGGGCCGGATCGGTGCCGACGTCTGCCACCTGAATCTACACAAGACTTTCTGCATACCTCACGGTGGCGGCGGACCTGGTGTGGGCCCCATCGCCGTGGCTGCTCATCTAAAACCCCATCTACCTGGCCATATTAGCTGGAAGGACACATCTGAGGGCGCTGTCTGCTCCGCCCCCTGGGGCAGTGCTAGCATATGCACCATCTCCTGGATGTATGTGGCCATGATGGGGCCACAGCTGGTGGAAGCGACCAAACTAGCCATCCTGAACGCGAACTATGTCGCCAAGAAGTTGGAGCTATACTTCCCTACCCTCTACAAGGGGCGCTCTGGCTTTGTAGCCCACGAATGTATCCTGGATTTCCGCCATTTTTCCAAAGTAACCGTGGAGGACGTAGCCAAACGGCTCATGGACTTTGGCTATCACGCTCCGACCATGAGCTGGCCGGTGAACGGCACGCTCATGGTGGAGCCTACCGAAAGTGAGAGCCAGGCCGAACTGGACCGCTTCTGCGAGGCCATGAGCTGCATTCACGCCGAGATTCAGGGGATCGAAGAAGGGCGCTACCACCCTACTGACAATACCCTGAAGCGCGCACCGCATACGGCAGAATTTGTCACCCGCAGTGACTGGCCGCACGCCTACACGCGGGAGGCTGCGGCCTATCCACTACCCTGGGTGAAAGAGGCCAAATATTGGCCGCCCGTCGCCCGCGTGGATAACGTGCATGGCGATCGGCACCTAATCTGCTCCTGTATCAGCGTCGAGGAAGCGGCGGCGTAAACCAGCCACTTCCGACCAATGCGGCTCAAAGGATACCAGATTTCACCTCTGGACATTCAGTGGCGTTTGTGAAAGCTTCACGAGAATTTCGGACGGTTTAAGTACTGGCCCTTTTGCCACCCGTGTTCATTCCCAATGACATCTGCTGACAAAATCGTAACTCCTGCTTTCGACGAGTCCACTGAGGAATTGCGCCACGATTTTCTCAAAGCTCTGCGCTGCATGATTCTGTCTCGCACTCTGGAGGAAAAGCTGAGCAGTCTTTACCGAGCTGGAGGGCGCATTGTCGGCGGTGTCTATCTAGGCCGAGGTCAAGAAGCCTTCAGTGCCGCTGCTGGTATCCAGCTACGTTGGGGAAAAGATATTTTCGGTCCACTTATCCGCGATCAGGCAGGCCGTATCGCTTATGGAGAACCCGTGATCGACACCCTGCGCACCTACCTGGGGGTCGTAACAGGCCCCATGCGTGGTCGTGATGGCAATATCCACCGCGGCCAGCCAAAGCAGGGCTACATGGCTATGATTTCACACCTCGGCAGTCTTTTGTCTGTGGTTGCCGGCGCCCTCTTTGCACGCCGCCTGCGCGGCACCTTGGGTGATGCGGCCGGTGCCACCAGCATCGGCGATGGCGGCACCTCAACGGGTGCTTTCCATGAGGGTCTGAACCTCGCAGCAGTCGAAAAACTGCCGCTCGTGGTTAGCATCGCAAACAACCAATACGCCTACTCCACGCCAACCCACCGGCAGTATGCCTGTGAAGATCTGGTGCAGCGAGCCGCAGGCTACGGCGTCACTGGCCACAGTGTCGACGGCACCGATTTGCTAGCCTGCATCCGCGTTTTCCGCACAGCCTTTCAGCAGGCCCGCGCAGGAGAAGGCCCACAAATGGTGGTGGGGCGATTGCTGCGCCTTGGCGGTCACGGAGAGCATGATGACGCATCCTACGTGCCGAATTTGCAAAAGCATACTCATGAAGGCCGCGATTGCCTAGTGGTGGCACAAAATCAAGCGCTTGAGCAATGCTGGACCACCCCTCAAGAGCTTGAAAAATGGCACAAAGAGGCACGCACCGAGGTCGATCAGGCCCTGGCCTTGGTCACCAAAGAGCCAGTGCCTGACCCCTATCGTGAAAATTGGCGCGCACTTTCGACCACAGGACTGGTGGAGGGGCAGGAACCATGAGTACAATTACCTACTTGGAGGCTATTCGGGAGGCACAATTCGAAGCTCTCCGTGACAATCCTGATGTCTTTCTCTACGGGCAAGATATCGCTACCTTTGGCGGTGCATTCAAAGCCACCAAAAATCTAGGACGCGAATTCCCTGGACGTGTTTTTGACTCCCCAATCAGCGAAGACGCCATGATCGGCATGGCTATTGGAGCAGCAGTCGAAGGAGCACGCCCCATTGTTGAGATGCAGTTCGCGGATTTTTCCTCCGTCGGCTTTAACCAGATCGTCAACCAAGCTGCCACCCTCTATTGGCGGACAAACACCCCGTGCCCCATCACGATTCGCCTCCCCTCAGGAGGCACTGCAGGCAGTGGCCCCTTTCACAGTCAGAGCATGGAAAGCATCTACGCCCACTACCCTGGGCTGGTGATCCTGACTCCTGCCACGGTAGAGGACGCCTATTGGATGCTGCTAGATAGCGTGAAGCTGGATGACCCGGTCATTTTCTGTGAGCACAAGTTCCTCTACTACCACCTGAAGTCTGATGGCTTCGGGCAGAGCATGCCCATCGGCAAGGCCCGCATCGCACGTCCCGGCCGAGACGCGACCATAGTCACCTACAGCGCAATGCTTCACGAATCTCTGAAAGCTGCCGAAGAGCTACGGCTGGATGGCTATGAGGTGGAGGTAGTGGACCTACGCTCGGTGAAGCCGATGGATACAGACACGATTTTGGCCTCAGTGGCCCGCACAGGTAGGCTGCTCGTAGTGGGGGAGTCCTTTCCCTGGGGGGGGGCAACCTCAGAAGTCGTCGCCCGTGTGGCGAGCGAGGCTTTTCACCTGCTCGATGCTCCGCCAATGCGACTAAACTCAAAGGACACTCCGATCCCCTACCACCCAAATCTCTGGAAAGCACATCGTCCGACCACAGCTAGCATCAGCGCCGAACTGCGTAAGCTGCTGAGGTACTGACTTTTCCCACGGGCCTCTGTCATGATTTCCAGCTCCAGCGCGCCTTTATTTTTGGCTCTGCGCTACCTTCGGCCCCGACGCACCTTCGTCTCGGTCATCACTCTGATCTCGATCCTAGGCGTCACGCTTGGCGTCGGCGTGCTCGTGGTCGTCATGTCGGTCTTCAAAGGCTGGCAGATCGAGTTCAAAAAACTGCTCTTGGGGTTCGAGCCTCACATCGTGCTCATGCAGCAGCGAGAGCAGGAACTGCCAGAAAGTGCCTCCAGGGCCGCCCGTATCGACTGGCGACAGATGCAGCAGCGCATCCAGGCCACACCGGGGGTTCTGTCCGCCACCCCGATTGCCGAGGGTTACGGTGCCATTCGCACAGCCAAAACGGCCCCCGAGGGCGTGGAGATCCTCGGCATGAGACCCGGGAAAGACAATACGCTCTTAGCCAAACTGGAACGTCATCGACTGCAAGGCCGTTTGGATCTGAAGGGCGACTGCATCGTGATCACGGATCGATTGGCAAGGAAACTAGGGGTCAAACTGGGAGAAAATGTGTCCGTACTGGCGAGAGAAACGATCGGGCAGATGATCCGCGATCTACGAGCTGCAGATGCTGAAATGGATCCTGAAAAAGCCCAGGCAGCGAAAGACGAAATTATCGTCATCCCCAAAGACCTGACCATCAGTGCCATCCTGCGTGGAGACACGGCAGGCGAGCGCTGCTACACACCGCTGCATATTGCCCAAGAGCTTTTCAATCTGGAGGGAGACGTCAGCGGCATTGAGGTCGAAATCGCCGATCCTGAACTGGCCGACACCATGGCGATCGGTTGGTTCAATGCCACCGATTGGCCCATGGAGTGGAGTCCACGCACTTGGACGGACCTGCATGGCTACACCTTGCAAATGGTAGAAAATCAAAAGTCCCTGCTCTGGTTCCTGCTGCTTTTCATCATTTTGGTCGCGGCCTTTTGCGTGATGAACACCACAATCACCGTGACCATGCAAAAGCGCCGTGAGATCGGCATTCTGACTGCACTCGGCACAAGGGCCAGTCAGGTGATCGCCATCTTTCTAAACCAAGCAGGAATCGTCGCCCTTGTCGGTCTTTGCGGCGGCTTGGCTGGCGGCTTTACCATTTTACACTTCCGCAATGACCTTCGGCGCTGGATTGCCGAATCCACGGGTAGGGATTTTTTCCCTCAAGACATCTATTTCCTGAGTGAGATCCCCTCACAGATCGATCTTTTGGATCTCGCAACGATTTCCGGCTTAGCCACCGTACTCTGCGTGCTGGCTGCGCTTATTCCGGCATGGGTCGCGGCGCGGGTGGACCCAGCCGTCGCCCTACGCGAATGATGGTCCGAGCTTATTTGTAGCCCGTCACCAGCGCACAGGTCGTATCCTTTTTACGTCCCTCTTCTTCTTGGCGGATAACTACAACATAGACGCCAGTCTTCTTCGGCTTAAAAAACAACAAGAAGCCCCATCCATCCAACACCGGCTGAATTTCACCCACTGGCTGAGCTTGAAAGTCGAGCACCGCGCCCGTCACACGTATGCCTGATTTGCGGGGAACGGCCACGCCGATGCAGTACTCATGCCCTTTGAACAGCTGCATCTTCACTGCCTTGCCCATGTCTTGGGGGAGACTCCCCGTCCAAACTTCGGCGCGAAAGCTATAGCCACCCAGCCTTTCTTGGTCGCGTGCCAGCGCCTGCGCCGCATCTTCAGCATCCGCAGCGGCATCTGCAGACAAAGATAGTGGCCATGAACAAATTGCCCCCAGGCAGAACCAAGCGGCTAAAAAAACAGAAAGTGAACGGGGAAAAAGCATGGTTGTAAAACCTACGCACTTCGCGAGAGGAAGCGAACATACATATTGCGGAGCGACAAACCCAAGGCTTTTTAGTCTTCACCGTCAAAAAGCGGCATCAATAACCAAACCCCCCCCGTTTATGGCCACGCTCGTTTTTCACCTAGAGGAAGGACAGTCCATGTCTCATGTGCTGGAACAAGGTACGACCACGGTGGGTCGTCATCCTGACAGCATCATCGTCCTAGATTCCCCCTCAGTTTCAGGTCATCATGCCATCATTGAAGTGAACGAGAACGGTTGCCTCGTCTCTGATCAACAGTCTAGCAATGGCACACGCCTGAATGGTGTTAATGTCGAAGAAGCTTTGATGAAAGATGGAGATCGTATCGCCTTTGGTGATGTCCAAGCGATCTTTTACGAAGGTGACGTCACGGCTAGCGAAGCGTTTCCGGAAACCGCAGCCGCACCCATGATCTCTGCTCCCGAGGTGATTTATGTTCCGCCGCCCGAAGTCCCTGCCCACGATGTAGCCCCGCCTTCGTCCCCCGCAGATTACCGAAAAGTTCAGCGCCTGCCTGCACGTCCACGCGCGGTGCGCGTCTCTGGGTATCCAGATACCTCTGAGAGTGGCTGTCTAACTGCATTGATCGTGATCGGCTTATTCTTCGCAGCGTTCGTCACTGGCCTTTACATGCGTCATTATCAAGAAACCGAAGGCGGAAACTTAATCTCTGATCTGATGAACAAAGTTAGCAATCAGGTGCCCAAGATTAAAATCGAGCAGTAAGCTGAAGATACCTTAGCCCCAAGCTCATCAATCTGGCTCTGCAAATCATGCGAAGGCATCTGACTGCCGTTGTGAAATCTTAATCTAACCTGATCACCATGCCTTCGGCTCTAGCCATCTTTGCCCATCCTGATGACATTGAATTTGTGGCGGCAGGCACGCTTCTTCAGCTTCAGGCTCGCGGTTGGAAGATTCACTACTTAAATCTATGCACAGGTCATGGCGGCTCAGTCCAGATGGATGCGCCAACGACCCGTGCGACGCGATTGGCTGAGGCTAAACATGCTGCGGAGATACTCGGTGCTACCTTTTACCCACCCATCTGCGATGACCTAGAGCTCATCTACAGTGTTCCACTGCTTAAAAAGGTGGCTTCGATCGTTCGCACGGCACGTCCAGACATTGTGCTCACGCACGCTCCGAGTGACTACATGGAAGATCATCAAAATGCATGTCGGCTAGCAGTGACGGCCGCCTTTGCGCATGGCATCCCTAACTTTGAATGCGATCCACCTGCCGAAGCCTTCTTTCATGATGTGACAGTTTATCACGCTATGCCGCACGGACTCTGCGACCCTATGCGAAAAACAATTCATGCAGGTCTCTATGTAGACACCACCTCCGTTCATGCACGCAAAAGAGAAGCACTGGCTGCACACATTAGCCAAAAGCACTGGCTAGATATCAGCCAAGGCATGGACTCCTACTTAGTCAGCATGGATGAGGCCTCTCGTCGAGTCGGAAAACTCTCCGGCATTTTTGAATATGCAGAAGGATGGCGCCGACACCTCCACCTTGGCTTGAGCGGTCAAGCGATCGACCCACTGAATGAAACCCTAGGCGAGTCCGCTCAAATCAACAGTAATTACGAGGCTTGGCTGAAGGAATGATAAAGGCAAGAACTGGCCGAGAAGCCGAAGCATCAGTTCTTTTCAGAATCTAAACTCGGCGGCGGTGAAGTTGGTTCCTCGACATGCATCTCTACCCATTCTGGCCCATCGTTGCGGCTGCGCCATTCATTGTAAGTCAGCACCACGACGATACCGACAATGGCCGCAGAAGACTCTAGAATAAAGGGAGTCGATAACCATCCCACTATAGTCATGGCCGACTTTGCCAGCAACTCACGCGCTGTTTCATGACTATTCCAAATCAAGGCGAGGGATGCGGGCACAGCCACTATCATTAACAAGGCCCAGCCCAACATACGACGGGAGAGAAAAGGCTTCACTGGCTTGGAATGAAGATCAATCGGCGACATGGCAGATGAGTGGCCTCTGCTAGGCTTTTCTGCAAGCGATGGTTCATAAGCATAACCTCGATATTCCGAACCCAGCTAGACAAGAAGCAAACCAAGAAATCATCAGCACAAGCACGTTCAACCAAACACATCGCATGACGGCTAAGAGCGCTTGCACCCAATAGACACCAACAATGCTCGAGCTGCCTCACAACAAGCTTAACGATAACAAAACTTCCAAGACCTCAACAAAACGCAGCGATAATCTCCTGAACAATACTTTCATTCTCTGGATGACATCATCACCGATCCAGACAGACACTCCTAGCCAAGCCTTTTTGCAGATTTTACCATGATTCTTGAAAATGATGAAACGAGTCTTTTCCGCCACTCCTGGTCACTCTATGACGCCCTGGCGGAGATGAATTACATGCATCACCAGGAAATTTACGCCTGCGTAGCGGAACTCATGAGGGATATCCACCAACGTGGACCTTGGACAATAATGGATCTCGGCTGTGGCAATGCACGCTTCCTGGCCCCTTGCCTCATTTCAACAACACCGGAGCATTACATCGGCATCGACCTATCGCCCCCAGCTTTGGAGGAAGCGCACGCGCGTTTTTTGGCAGAACTTCCCTCCTGCACACTGCATTGCGCCAACATGCTTACCTTCATGGAGACTTCGCCTCCACTTGCAGACGTTGTTTTTTCCAGCTTCGCCGTGCATCACCTTTCCCTGGATGAAAAAAAGAGGCTTTTTTTGGCTTGTGCGAAAGCACTACGACCCAACGGTCAGATCATTTTAGTGGATGTCGCAAGGGAGGAGGATCAGGACAGACAAAGTTACCTTGCAAGCTACATAGGCGCTATGAGGTCACAATGGATCTGCATTTCAGACAGTGATCTTGATGCCGCCTGCGCCCATGTTCAGGACTTTGATTATCCAGAGACGCTTTCTACCCTACGCTCGATGGCTAAAGAAGCAGGCCTAAACTCCTTTGAATTGAAGGCCAGCTATGGTGCGCATAAGGTAATCGTGATACGCGCTTGAGTTTACTACAGCGTAGCAAAGTCAGCTCTAACACGCTTCTTTGAAAGAGACAGCCGTTTGGCGGCGGCATAGAAAGCCTATGCTACGCACGCTGCTTCTCTGCCTCCTTTCCTCCAATCTATTGGCGGCTGATACAGCCGATGTCATAATCTACGGCGGAACCTCAGGTGGGATCACCGCAGCCATCCAGACGGCGAGGATGGGACGCACGGCGATTCTCATCGAACCCACTCGCTTCCTGGGAGGCCTGACCACCGGTGGGCTGGGAGCCACTGACATCGGCAACAAGCGCGCCATCGGAGGCCTTTCGCGTGAATTTTACGCCAACATACACCGCTACTACAGCGACCCGGCGAAATGGAAGCAAGAGACTCGAGAAAATTACTTCGCCAAAAAGCACCATAGCAACTCTGGCAGTGAAAATACGATGTGGACCTTTGAGCCACATGCGGCGTCAGAAGTTTATAAAGCGATGCTACGCGAAGTGAGGGATCGTGTCACCGTGGTTTACAGCGAAAGGCTTGATCTGAAAAAAGGCGTCACGAAAAAAGAAAGCCAAATTACCCAGATCACTATGGAAAGCGGTCGGTCATTCACCGGCTTGATGTTCATTGATGCGACTTATGAAGGCGATTTAATGGCCAAAGCTGGTGTTCGTTATCACGTCGGTCGCGAAGCAAACAGCGTTTATGGCGAGACCTTGAATGGTGTTCAGATCCAACAGAGCATTCACCATCAATTCGTCAAAAACGTCGACCCTTATGTGAAACCGGGAGACCCAAGGAGTGGTCTGCTGCCTGGCATCGAAAAAGACCCAGGCATCGAATTCAGCGGCGACCGAAAAGTCCAGGCCTACAACTTCCGCATGTGTACGACTGACGTGCCGGAGAATCGAAGAGACTGGGAAAAGCCTGCCAACTATGATGAACGATGGTTTGAACTGGCCCTGCGCAATGTTGAGGCCAGTGATGTTCGTATTTCCTGGGCCCCGAGCTGGATGCCGAATCGCAAAACCGACACAAACAACAACTTCGCCATCAGCACGGACTTTATCGGCATGAACTGGGACTACCCCGAGGCAGATTACAAAACACGAGCCAAGATATGGAAGGCACACGAAGACTGGCAAAAAGGCCTCATGTGGACCTATGCTCACCACCCTAGGGTGCCCAAGCCAATCCGCGATGCCTTTCAAAAGCTAGGCCTAGCCAAGGATGAATTCACTGACAACGACAATTGGCCGCGACAGCTTTACGTGCGCGAAGCTCGCCGCATGATCAGTGACTACGTCATGACCGAAAAGAACTGCAAACGCCTAGAGATCGTGAACGACAGCGTCGGCATGGGAGCCTACAACATGGATTCTCACCACATTCAGCGCTACGTGACGGTCGAAGGATTCGTGCGCAATGAAGGTGATGTTCAGGTGGGGAGCCGTCCTTATCCAGTGAGCTATCGCAGCATTCGCCCCAAGGAGTCTGAATGCACCAACCTGCTGATTCCCGTCTGCTTGAGTGCCAGTCACATTGCCTACGGCAGCATTCGCATGGAACCCGTATTCATGGTTTTGGGCCAAAGCGCCGCCATCGCGGCTGTGCAAGCGATGGAACAGTCCACCAGCGTGCAAAAAATCAACTATACCAAACTCAAGGAGCGCCTGCTGCGTGAAGGCCAAGTGCTCGACTTTGAATCACCGCCTACCCCCGTTATGCACTCCTTCAAAAAGGCACAACTGCCTGGCATCGTGGTGGATGATGCTGAAGCTGAGTTGATCGGATTCGAAGCTGAAGGACATACGACTAGCGGCTACATCGAGCAAGGCTACCGCCACGATGGCAACGCCAGCAAAGGCGACCAAAAAGCAAAATACATCCCTAGCCTACCGAAGGCTGGACGTTACCGCATTGCAATCAGCTACGGAGCTTTGGCAAACCGTGCCAGCAATGTGCCCGTGACTATTCATCACGCCAATGGCAACACCCTTATAAACGTTAACCAGCAACAAAAACCCAAAGATAAGTTCAATCTGCATCCTCTTGGAAGCTATTCATTTGAAGCAGGAAAGGCAGGCTGGGTTCAGTTTTCCAACGAAGGAACAGACGGCCATGTCATCATTGATGCTGTTCAATTTTTAGCAGAGTAAAGGGTATATTTTGACTGCGATTTCTCAGAAAGAAAACAACTCTGTTGGGATGTGGCATTCAGGAAAAAAACCCCCAAAACCTGAAGCCAAACGTTACTCCCAACAGAGTTGATATTGAGGTTATAGGTTGTCATTGGTTTGCCAAGCAATCCTAAAATCAGCCGTCGTATGCATCAAAGCATGCCCGGTGCATACGATGTCATCACACCCTCATGAAAGCTGTCATTTTCCCATCTTTTCGTGCCATTTTCCTTTCATGGCTAATGATTCATCTGTGGTTCTGTGAATCAGCCACCGCTCAAGTAGGAGCAACCGTTCAACAACTGATTGTGACCCGCGCTGCTTCTTGGACTTCAAACAAGGCTCAACTGCAATGTTATCAGCGCTCTTCTGCTAATGAGCCATGGTATCCTGTTTTTTCAAAAAGCATACCCGTGATGCTGGGACGTGCAGGTTTAGCTTGGGGACGCGGTGCTTTTCAGCCACCTCTAGGAAGCAGCGTTCCCGTAAAAGTCGAAAAAGACCAGAAGGCCCCTGCCGGCATCTTTCAACTTGGCAAGCTCTTTGGTTATGCCTCGACTCCACCCAGAGGTTGTGTTTGGCCCTACCATCAGGTCGGGCCATTCGACGCGTATGTGGATGACCCTGAAAACCCATACTACAATCAGCATATTCAGGTCAGACCGACAGCCATCCCGCCCTGGTTTGAAAAGCAGCGGATGAGACTAGGAGATAACGCCTATCAATGGATGCTAGAGATCTGCCACAATCAACGTCCGGCGATGCCGGGCTATGGCAGTGCGATTTTCTTCCACGTTCGTCGTGGTCCAGACAAACCCAGCGCCGGCTGCACAACCATGGCCTTGGAAGATTTGGAGCCGCTTCTTCGTTGGATCAATCCATCCACTAACCCTCACTATGTCTTGTTGCCAGAAGCAGAATACCAAAGTTTGAGGGCGGCTTGGAAGTTACCTTAATTGCATCGAATCCTATGAATAAACTTTTTTTCTCTACGCTCTTCATGGCCATGACCCACGGCCTCCTGAGCGCCGCCGATCCGATCGTGATCAAACTCTGGCCCAACGGCGCACCCGAGAAGCCTGGGTTCAAAATTGATGCTGAACAGGAGCTCCAAAAAGGAGATGGCATCAAACGCGTCACAAATGTGAGTGAGCCTACGCTAACTATCCAAAAACCGAAGGAAGCGAACGGCACCACAGTGATCGTCTGCCCTGGTGGCGGGTACAGCATTCTCGCAATCGAACATGAAGGCACTCAGGTCTGCGATTATCTAAACTCCATTGGTGTGACGACGGCGCTCCTGAAATACCGAGTGCCACGTCGTGACCCTGCGAACCCGAGTATGGAGCCGCTCCAGGACGCCCAGAGAGCCATAGGCATTCTTCGTCACCGCGCCACAGAGCTCGGCATTCGACCAGATCGCATCGGCATTCTTGGCTTTTCTGCTGGCGGCCATCTAACCGTGATGACTGCCCTGCACGCAAATGAGCGCACCTATCCACAGGACCCCACGCTAGATGTGAAGGATGCGTCACCCAACTTTGCAGTGCCGGTTTATCCAGCCTACTTGGTAGGCAAAGAAGACAGCTTTACCCTACTACCAGAGATAAAGATCACCGACTCATCACCACCTCTTTGCTTGATTCATGCTCACGATGATAAAGGTGTGACCAGTTCCAGCGCGAGCGCTTTGCTTTACCTAGAATACAAAAAGCATGGCCTACCTGCTGAGCTACACATTTATACCAAAGGCGGCCATGGCTTTGGTATGAAAAAAACGGGCCTACCCACTTCTGAATGGCTGATTCGAACAAGCGAATGGATGAAGGCCATGGGCTGGCTGGAGAAATAAATCCAGGCCTCAGCTAAGCATCAAACTGGTGCAGCATGCCACTATAGATACCCTGCATGGTGCTGATGATCCGGTAAGCTACGAAAACCACCACGATGGCATAACCTATCTTCGGCAACCACTGTGCAGCGCGATCTACCGCATCATGTGCTGAAATCACTTCAGAGCTGGACCAGCGTGCCATCTCCTCATCAATTTTACCGACCTCCTCTGCTGTAGCTATCGCATGGACAAAGTCCGCCTCAAAAGCTCCAGATTCAGCCAATGACTCAGCGAAGGCTTCGCCTTTGAGAATGGACTCCACCGCCTTTTCAGCTGCCGTTTGCATGAGTCCACTCTGTGACGCTTGTCCTGCCAAGCGAACCGTCGCCGACATATTCAGTGCAGCAAGCAAGCAGGCATGTGAAACCTGGCAAAATCGCGCTAAAGCCCAGTGACGACGTGCGCTACCCAGCAGTGGTAGGCGATTGAGAAACGAATCCACCATCGGCGAACGGATAGCTCTGTCGGAAATCCAACGCCAAGAGGCTATGGCACCAAAAATCAGAAGCCAGAGCAAGAACAAGCTCGTCACGATCCTTCTTCCCGGATGCTCTCCCTCTTGCGCCACAATCAACGCTGGCAGCTCAGGCAGTAGCACAGCTAGATGCGCTAAGATCAGAGGGTAGATCATCGCCTGCCGCGCCTTACGACGTGCCTCATCCATGATGGCAAAATAGCGCGCCAGATGGTTAAAGCACATGCCTAACTTACCACTGCGCTCCCCAGCCTCGATCAGAGCAGTCTCCAAGCCTGTCACTTGCGTTGCGTTGTATTGTTTCACCGCGTCTGCTAAACTCAACCCATCCTGCAGCCCCTTTCGCAGCCCTTCAACATACTGCCGCCGCTGCGGTGTTCCTTTCTGCCTGATCAGTAGCTCCAGCGAGCGATCAAGATGAACGGCAGCGTCTGTCAATTTTGCCAACTCACCATAGAGCGTGGCCTTTTCACGTGGAGTCATATCTCGTTTATCTCTGCCTCTCTTTTGAAGGTCAAGCCCCGTGAGTTAATCGAAGGACTCAAGGAGGCTTTTTCGTTGTGAAAGGTCATGCATGTTTTTTTAATCCTCCTGACACTTGCGTGTGGTCTTCACGCCGCACCATGCCCAAACATCCTCTTTCTTATTGGCGACAATTGGTCCTACGAGCACGCGACAGCGAATGGCTGCGCGGCAGTAAAGACGCCTGTGTTTGATCGCATCACCCAGGAGGGCATGAACTTCACGAATGCCTTCTGCCCTGTGCCCTCGTGCTCGCCCACACGTTCCAGCATTCTCACGGGCCGCGTGGCGCATCAGCTTGAGGACATGGCCAGCCTCTGGAGCCGCTTTCATCCGAGATTCCGCGTTTTCACCGACGCACTCGCCGACAACGGCTACCAAACTGGCTTCACCGGCAAAGGCTGGTCGCCGGGTAAGTTCAAAGAGTTCGGACGTGAGCAGAATCCCGCCGGAAAAGAATACAAAGATTTCACAAGTTTTCTCGCTGAGCGGAAAGGTGATGCGCCATTCTTTTTCTGGTTTGGCTCCGTTCACACCGCGCTACACAGCTTTAAAAAAGTGGACGGCGTCGCGGCAGGCATCGACCTCGCCAAAATCCGCGTGCCTGCGTATTTACCAGACACACCCGACGTGCGCCGCGAGATCGCTAACTACCTAGCCGCCGCGCAACAAATGGACGCCGCGTTTGGCGACGCCATTGCCCAGCTCGAAAATAGCCGCCAGCTCGACAACACCGTCATCATCTACACCAGCGACAACGGCTGGCAGATGCCGCGCGGCCTCGCGAACTGCCACGACAGCGGCTCGCACGTGCCCCTCGCCGTGCGTTGGCCGGGAAAAGTCGCCGCAGGCAGCCGCAGCGATGCCTTCATCAATCTCACCGACTTCGCCGCCACCTTCCTCGACATCGCCGGAGTCAAACCGTGGCCCGAAATGACCTCCCGCAGCTTCGTCGATGTGCTCACGGGTCAAAGCGACGGCAAAGACCGCTCCCAGGTCTTCCTCGAACGCGAACGCCACGCCAACGTCCGCGCTGGTGATCACAGCTATCCCTGCCGCGCCGTGCGCAACGCTGACTTCCTCTACATCCGCAACCTGCGCCCCGCCCGCTGGCCTGCGGGTGATCCCGAGCTGCACTTCGCCGTCGGCCCCTTTGGCGATGTCGATCCCACAACAACAAAGCAGCTCATCCTCGATCAACGCGAAGGAGCCATGAAGCGCTTCTTCGACATCAACTTCGCCAAACGTCCCGCCGAAGAACTCTACGACCTCCGAAGCGATCCCGATCAGCTACAAAACCTCGCCACCGACCCCGCGCAGGCCGCCACCAAAGCCAAACTCGCCGCCCAAGTCGATGTGTGGATGCGTGACACGAACGACCCGCGAGTCGATCCCGCTTACGAAGCCTGGGATCATTATCCTTACTTCGGCGGACAAGCCAAGACGCCGTAAAGTCACAGATCGTCATCCGTCCGGCAAGAATCCTTCGCTGCCACTTGCAGCATGTTCTTCACACCTGTCGTTTAAATCGCTCCATGAAGTCCCTTCTGTCCTTTTTGTCCCTTTCCGTCTGCGCCTTCGCCGCTGAGTCCACGCTCTCGCCGCTCAAATACAACCACCCCGGCCTCGTCGTCGATCTCGGCGTCGGTCTGTGGGCCTGGCCGCTGCCGATGGATTTCGATGGTGATGGCGACCTCGATCTCGTGGTGAACTGCCCGGACAAGCCTTACAACGGCATCTACTTCTTCGAAAACGCCAGCGGCGACACCGCGAAGACGAAAATGCCCGTTTTCAAACCGGCCAAGCGCATCAGCAAAGGCGCTCAAAACGTCCAGGTGAGCTACCTCGACGGCAAACCGGTCGTGCTCACACCCGGCAACGCGCATCCCGATTTCCTCCAAACCGGCATCGAGCAGCAGGTGAAGCTCGGCCCGCCCGCAAACGTCCACATGAACAAGGTCCGCGCCAACATGTGGCGCATGGTCGATTTCGACGGCGATGGCAAAAACGATCTCATCGTCGGCGTGGGCGACTGGACCGAATACGGCTGGGACAACGCCTACACCGCTGATGGCCGCTGGATGAACGGCCCCATTCGCGGCTATGTGTATCTGTTGAGCAACACCGGCACCAACGAAGCGCCGAAGTATGACAAGCCGAAGAAGATCAACGCCACCGACCGCCCCGTGGAGACCTTTGGCTGGCCTTCGCCGAACTTTGGCGACTTCGATGGCGATGGCGATCTCGACCTGCTTTGCGGCGAGTTCCTCGACGGCTTCACCTACTTCCAAAACACCGGCACCCGCACAAAGCCGAAGTATGCCCTCGGCGTCCGCCTCAAAGCCGACACAGGCAAGTACCTCACGATGGATCTCGAAATGATCACGCCGACGGCCATCGACTGGGACAAAGACGGCGACCTCGATCTCATCTGCGGCGATGAAGATGGCCGCGTGGCCTTCATCGAGCACACCGGAAAATTTGACACCAAAGCGCCCATCTATGCCGAGCCTCGCTACTTCCAGCAGGAGGCCGATCAGGTGAAATTCGGTGCCCTCGTCACGCCCGTTGGTTTTGATTGGGATGGCGATGGCGACACCGATCTCATCTGCGGCAACACCGCCGGGTATGTCGCCTTCATCGAAAACCTCAGCGGCAAAGGCGTGGAGCAGCCAAAATGGGCTGCGCCGGTCAAACTCACCGCCGCAGGCAAAATCATCCGTCCCATGGCCGGCCCGAATGGCAGCATCCAAGGTCCCTGCGAAGCCAAATGGGGCTACACCACACAAACCGTGGCCGATTGGGATCAAGACGGCCTTCCTGACCTGCTTTTGAACTCTATCCTCGGCAAAGTCGTGTGCTTCAAAAACACCGGCACACGCCAAAAACCGCAACTCGCCGCCGCCCAGCCCATCGAAGTCGAATGGAACGGCGAACAGCCCCACCTCGCCTACGGCTGGCTGCGTCCCGAAGGCAAAGCCCTGCTCACGCAATGGCGCACCACGCCTGTTGGAGTCGATTGGAACAAGGATGGATTCACCGACCTCGTGATGCTCGATCAAGAAGGCTACCTCGCGTTTTTCGAGCGTGCGAAGCAAGGCGACCAACTCATCCTCAAGCATCCACAGCGTGTCATCTGCGCTTCTGACAAAGCTCACAAAGCCGAAGAAGGTCTCAAAGTGAAAACACCCGTCGCCATGACCGCTGGAGAGCCTTTGCGCCTCAACGCTGGCATCGCAGGCAAGAGCGGCCGTCGCAAACTCTGCATCATGGATTGGGATCAAGACGGCCAGCTCGACATCCTGCTGAACTCCGCCAACGCCAACTTCCTCCGCCAGGAAAGCGCCGCCGATGGCAAATGGTTCTTCACCGACATGGGCCTCCTCTCCGACGCCAACATCGAAGGCCACGACGTCAGCCCCACCACCGTCGATTTCAACGCGGATGGTGTTCCTGACTTCGTCGGCGGAGCCGAGGATGGGCACTTGTATTACATGCGTAATCCGAAGGCGAAGTGAGGATTATCCCCCTCGGTTCTCCGTCTAGCACGAGCGGAGAAAGGGCTTGAAAAGACAAAGATGCATAACACGTTACCACATGACTTATACACTCACACGAACCAGCATGGCGCTTGATTCGTTCACCCTCGGTGCGTTGGAATTACTCTCGAAAAAATGGGGGGTTCCCAAGGCTGAGGTCATGCGTCGAGCCGTGCGTCACATCAAGGAAGCCGAAGACATGAAAGACCAATATCCCAAACCCCTAGAAGCTCTCCAATGGCTGCAAAATGGCGGTGGCATGACCGTGCAAGAAGCTGATGCTTTCCGGGAAGAAGTGCGTGGCGAACGTGAAGCCAAACGCTACTGGTGGGAGGCATGATCCACCTCGACACGAATCTGCTGATCGACTTGGTGACCGTGGGATCACCTCACATCGCGATCATCAAAAAGTGGTTACTTTCTGGCGAAGGGCTGGCCGTGTGCAGCATTGCATGGTCAGAGTTCCTCAATGGCCCGCACACCAAGCAGCAAAAAGATGCCGTGCACGCTGTCATTGGCGGTCGCGTGATCGACTTTACCGAAAAGGATGCAGAACAGGCCTCGCGGCTTTTCCATTACACAGGTCGCAAGCGTGGTTCGCATTCCGACTGCATGATCGCTGCGTGCGCCATGAACCGCAGTGTTTGCATTGCCACCCGCAACGTGGCTGATTTTCAAAAGTTCGTGCCACATGGGCTGCAACTGCTCGCTGTCGAGACGCTGCCAAACTGAAGCCGAGGATGCATGAGCCAATATCAGCATTCGACTTTTCGAAGCTGCTGTGGCTGGGTGCGGATGAAACCCGAGGATGAGTTTTCTCACCCCCCATTACCTACATTTGGCTTGGCTAGCGCTGATTCCGCTAGCGCTATATTTGTTTCGAAAAAGGGCACGCCAAGTGCCCGTCTCCACGCTGATTTTTTTCCGCTCCCTTTCCCGTGAGCACCAGGAGTCTGCCTGGCTGCGGAGGATCAAGCGGTGGCTCTCCCTTTTGCTTACCCTTTTGATCATCGCCGCCTGTGTTCTCGCACTAGCACGGCCTGCGCATCAAGCAGGAGCAAATGCACCAGGCGCAGTCGTCCTAGCCGTGGATTGCTCAGCCTCCATGAGCGCTAGAGATGATCGAGGACGCACTCGACTCGACGAGGCACTCCAAATCGCACGCAAGCGACTCCTGAGCCTTCCCGATCAAACGATCCTATCACTTGTGGCTTGTGGGGAGCGCCCGCGCGTCTTGCTATCGCGCAGTCGCAGCAGGCGTGAATGCCTGCGCTTACTCTCCGAGATCTCGGCTTTACCCGTCGAATTCCGCCCTGATTCTGCCTTACCTATCTTGAAAAGAATCGCAGCGCTGGATCAGCATTCGCAGCTTTGGTTTGCCTCGGATCGTCCGTTTCCAGCAGAAAACGACCTTTCCCAATCTGGGTTCATAGATGTCTCTCTGCCTGCCCCCACCAACGCAGGCATCACGGCTTTCCAGATTCGACGTGCGCTCCTCTCGCAGGATCGCTACGAGGTTTATGTGAAAATAGAAGCCGCTGAGTCAAATCGACAACGTCTTACAGCCAAACTTGAGGTGACGCTTGCTGCACGACCTGTTCAGCTGCGTGAGATTGATTTGGAACCAGGAGGCAGAGCCACATTGGTCATTCCTATCGACGGAGTTCGTGGCCAATTGCTGGAGCTACGACTGACAACTCCGGGTGATTGCCTGGGCTGGGATGATTCTGTCGCCGCTCCACTACCCCAGGCACGCCCTCTTGTGATCTCTTACCTAGCAGAAAAAGCCGACCCATTCACCCAAGTGGCGCTTGGCTCTATGGTGCAGGCCGGCAGGCTCGAAGTTCTCGCAGGTGAGCCAGCCGCATGGCCACCAACCGAAAAGCCGGACGTTTATCTCTTTGAAAACTGGCTACCTGACACACTGCCCAACGATCGTCCCATCATCGCGCTAAATCCACCATCAAGCCGAGGCCCGATTCAGCTGCGTCGTCTGCCAGAGCCTGGACTGCCGCATGATCAAGTCCGCGCTTTATCCCCCGATCATCCCGTGCTATTCCGCACCACGACAGGGCGCCTCGCCATCACCCAAACAGGTGTACTCGGGCTTGAATCGCTGGAACCACTCTGGATGGCTGGCAATGAGCCCATTCTCGCTGCGGGCGAAATTTTAGGCCAGCGGCTCGTTATCACGGCCTTCTCCCCTGCACGATCCGAGCACTTGGCCCTGCTGCCCACTTTTCCCCTACTGCTAGGGAATGCCCTACAGTGGTGCGCAGAAGCCACCGACGCTATTCGCGAACTTCAAGTCCAACGTACAGGCTCCCTGATCCACACGCCAGGCCTCGTCGAATGGCAAGCTTGGGATGGCAACCAGTTTATCTCTACCAGCGACCAAGCTCAACACCAGCTCCTGACTCTCCATCGCATCGGGGCTTGGAGCACCGCTGAAAAAAAAGGTGCGAGCGTGCTCTGCTCGAGTCAAGAAACCCACTTACCGACGAAGCCACCTCTTATTTCCACAACTCAAACCGATGCCCCCGCGATGATGCGTGGTAGCCTCTCAGATCTACCAAGATGGCTGCTGTGGCTCACATTGACTCTGCTTTTGCTAGAAAGCTGGCTCTTTCATCGGCGCGCCGTGTATTGAGCCCGAAGCCCGCCTCAACGGAGGTATTTCAAGCCATCAAAGGTGGGTGCATTTCAAAGCTTGGGATGCGAATAAAAACAGGCCGTCCCTGCTGCGTAGTGCCAAAAAAAGAACCTGTGGCAGAGCTCTCGGCCTTGATCACGTGATAGGAATTGTAGCTAAAAGTCTGACCGGGCTCCAATTTAGGAAATTGTCCGACAACCCCATCCCCCTCAACGACGAGAGTATCACCGTCCGTGTCTCTCACGATCCACTTTCTGCCGAAAATATTAACGGTCTCAGGCGATCCATTGTGAATCGAAACATGATACACAAAGGGATGCGGACGGTCCGGCGGAGCCGGACGGGTAGGATCATAAGACACCTCGTCTACAGAGGCTATCAGTCCTGGAAGCTGTTCAAAGTGAACCGTCATTTGACCGTAAACTAGACCAGCTTTTCTTTCAGGCAAGATGCCTCCCATGCGTCGGCCTTGAAAAAGCCCAACGCCTTCATTCACTTTACCGCAGGCAGTGCGCTACCGAAGACGCAAAGGCAGAGTTGGACAATTGGCTAGAGATCAAGCTGTGATCAGCCGACTCAAGGATTCTAAGAAACTTAAAAATGAAGAATTCGCTTCAGGTCACTTCGGATTCAAGGCACCATCTCGTTCAAAGTCAGCCTTCTTTGTCTTGATGGAGGACAAGATGAAGTCAGTTATCCTTACCAGGATGTCACCAAACGATGTCATCCAACGGAGCTGATGCAGGAGGTCTTGGGTAAGCTTGGCTTGACCTCTTGACCCCGAGCTAGCTCCGGCGCACAGAAGCTTCCCTTCCCTGCCGAATGTCTGCCCCTGCCAGCCTGCCCATTTTTGAAATACGCGATGCCGTGCTCGCTCAACTCCGCGACGCGGAGTCACCAAACCTGTTGCTGAAGGCTCCTACGGGCTCCGGCAAATCGACCCAGGTGCCACAGTTCGTGCTGGATTCCGGCATCCTGAAGGAAGGCCAACGCTGCATCGTGCTACAACCACGACGCATCGCTGCGCGCATGCTGGCGCAACGTGTCGCCAAAGAGCGCGATAGCAGGCTTGGTGGCGAGGTGGGTTACCAGGTGCGTTTTGACAATGTAACCAGTCGGGACACACGTCTGGTCTATGTGACAGAGGGCGTGATGCTACGCCAGCTCATGGAGGACCCTGACCTGAGCAAAGTGGGCTGCGTCATCATCGACGAATTCCATGAGCGTCATCTCGATGGTGATCTCGTGCTGGCCTGGGCACGAGCCTTGCAGCGAACACGCAGGCCGGATTTAAAGATCATCGTCATGTCGGCGACGCTGGTGCCGGGGCCTTTGATGGACTTCATGCAGCCTGTGAAGCTGCTGGAGAGTGCGGGCCGCACCTTCCCCGTGCAGATTCGCTATCAGGCTCCGAATCGCGACCTACGCCTGAATCAAACGGAGCCTGTCTGGGATCAGGCCGCAAGGGCCTGTGAAGCACTCGCGAGTGAGCTTCGGGACGGTGGCGATATTTTGGTCTTCATGCCAGGAGCGTATGAGATCCGCAAGACGATGACCGCGCTGCAAGGCCGTAGTTTCGCTAAAGGCAGGCGCATCGTCTCGCTGCACGGCGAGATGACGCCGCAGGATCAAGATGCTGCAGTGACCCCAGGCGAACAGCCCAAAATAATCGTCAGCACCAACGTCGCCGAGACCTCACTGACCATTGAGGGCATCAAGGCCGTGGTCGATGGCGGACTCGCTCGCGTGGCCAGCTATGACCCGAGGCGTGGACTGAACACGTTGACGGTACAAAAGATTAGCCGAGCCAGTGCCGAGCAGCGGGCCGGTCGTGCGGGGCGACTCGGCCCCGGCATCGCGATTCGACTGTGGGCAGAGCGCGAGCAATTGCATCGCACCGAGAGTGAATTGCCAGAAATTCAACGCCTAGAGCTGGGTGAGGCCTTGCTAGCGCTGCACGTGGCGCAGGATAAGGCTAAGCTGAAAATCGAATGGTTCGAAAAGCCAGCTGAGGCAGCCATGAATCGCGCTGAAACCTTACTGCGCGATCTGGGAGCTATCCACGGCCAGCGCCTGACGCCAACAGGCCTAAAGATGTCCGCCTTTCCCACGCATCCGCGCTTTGCCCGAATGCTGCTCGCAGCGGCTGAACACGGCTGTGTGCGCGAGGCTGCGATGTGTGCTGCATTGGCTCAGGGACGAGAGATCCTGATGGTGGGGAAAAACCAATCTTCTTTCAAAAACGAAGACTTCTGGGAAAACGATGACCTTAGTGAGTTCCAGGCTCTACTCCGTGCCTTCATCCGAGCCCATGCGCTAAACTTTGATCCCCATGCCTGTGCGCCCCTGAACATACATGCCCTGAGCGCTCGTGAGGCAGGCCGGAGCTATGATCAATTTCTACGCCTTGCTCAACGGGCGAGTTTGCCGGTGAATGATGAGGTCGCCCGGGCAGAAGCCTTGGCCAAAACACTGCTAGCAGCCTTCTCTGATCACCTCGGCGTCGAAACTAGCAGCGGCAGCCGCATCTACCGACTGCCGGGCGGTTACAGCGGTCATTTGGGCAAAGACGCACACATCCGGCCGCCGCGCCTACTCGTCGCCTCCGAGATCATCGAGGTTCAGGGCAAGGCTCTGACCGTGCAGCTGAATCTCGTGACCAAAATCGAAGAAGAATGGCTACGGGAGCTATTCCCCGACGACTTCAGCACTGGTAAGCGCGCTCATTATGACAGTGTGAATCGGCGCGTGGTAAATCTGGAAGAGGTGCGCTTTCGCAACCTTGTACTTAGCAGTCGTGAGCGCGGCGAGCCTGAGGTCAGCATGGCGGCGACGCTGCTAGCGGAAGAGGTCGCAGCAGGTCGCCTTCAACTACCTCTTTGGAATGAGAAAGTGGAGCAATGGATCATGCGGGTGAACTGCCTATCCCAATGGATGCCTGAGCTGGAAATACCGCCGATCACGCCTGATGACCGACGTCTGATCATCGAGCAAGTCTGCGAAGGCTGCACCACCTACCGACAGCTGAAAGACAAAGACATCTTCCCAGCGCTGCATCAGTGGCTCAGCCATGCCCAACGAGAACTTCTGGAGCGCTACGCACCCGATCGACTGCCGCTAAAAAATGGCCGCACGGCACGCATCGAGTATGATGAAAAGCAGGCTCCGAGCGTCAGTATCGTACTCCAGCAGCTCTACGATGTGAACGAAAACCCCAAGGTGGCAGGCGGTCGGGTGACGGTTGTCGTTCACCTCCTCTCTCCTGCCCAACGACCGATCCAAACCACCGGCGATCTGGGCCGCTTCTGGAAGGAAAGCTACCCCGCCGTGAAGGCACAACTGCGCGGCCGATACCCCAAGCACGAGTGGCGCTAACTCTGCTAGGCTAACACAAGGCGCATCCTCTTTTCTCCCCATGGAGGATAAGTCTGAGGTAGCAGGCTGGCACCAGATTCAAGTGTGAACCTAGAGCATCTCAGCAGGTAGAATCGAGGAACTGACCGGTTTGAAGAAGCTACACGCCTTAGCAGCTACTGAGACTAGGCTAAAACCCTCGAAATCTGGCCTTGCGGAGGAGCTTTTCCCCAGCGAATCAGAGGGGGAAATTCTCCCTGTTTTTGAGCTTCCTAAGTGATGTAGTTTGATGTCATTTAGGGGAATAGTTTTTTCAAACGCCGACCCCGCAATGTCTGATCCCGCTGTCCCAACCCCTCTTCCCGAAAGCAGCTTTCATGCTGTGCGTCCGATCAATGTGGACGAGGAGGTCAAAAACTCGTTCCTGGACTACTCAATGTCCGTCATCATCTCCCGCGCACTGCCCGATGTGCGGGATGGATTGAAGCCATCTCAGCGTCGTCTGCTGTATGCGATGAACGAGCTAGGTGTGCAGCCAAACAAGAAGCATCTAAAGTGTGCGAAGATCGTGGGTGAGACGATGGGTAACTACCACCCGCATGGAGACCAAGCCATCTACCCAACCCTGGTGAACATGGCGCAGCCTTGGGGTATCCGCGAGGCACTCGTGGATGGTCAGGGAAACTTTGGCTCAGTGGAAGGTGACCCGCCAGCAGCCATGCGTTACACCGAGGCCAGGCTGACCCATTTGGGCAACATGATGCTGGCGGACCTGGACATGGAGACGGTGGACTGGGTGCCAAACTACGACGAGACACGCGTCGAGCCTACCGTACTCCCTGCGGCTTTCCCCCAGCTATTGGTCAATGGCGGCACCGGTATCGCGGTCGGCATGGCCACGAACATGCCACCGCACAACCTGGGTGAAATCGTCGATGGCATCTGCGCCCAGATCGACAATCCGAACATCACCACTGCGCAGCTGAACGCGATCATTCCAGGCCCAGACTTCCCGACGGGGTGCACGATTCATGGTGTAGAAGGCATTCGCGAATACTTTGAGACCGGCCATGGTAGCGTGCGCATCCGAGGCCACGCAGAAATCGCCGAAAACGGTAACCGTGAGCAAATCATCATCACCGCCATTCCGTATGGCGTGAACCGCGCGGTTCTGGTGGAACGCATCGCGGAGCTGGCCCAGGAAAAAGTGCTGCCAGAGATCAGCGGCGTGCGTGATGAGTCCGACGAAAACACCCGCGTCGTCGTCGATCTACGCAAAGATGCTCGCGCACAAGTCGTGCTGAACAATCTGTTCAAGCACACCTCGCTAGAGACCAGCTTTGCCATTCACATGCTGGCTATCGATAACCGTCGCCCACGAGTTTTATCGATCAAAGATGCCATCGCTTGCTACATCGAGCACCGACGCGAAGTCGTGCTGCGCCGTACACGTTACCTTTTGAAGAAAGCGGAAGAGCGAAGCGAGAAACTGGAGGCCTTCCTGGGTGCTATCGGCCACCTAGACGACTTCATCAAAATCATCCGTGAATCCCGCAACCGCGAAGAGGCCTTTCATCGCTTGAAAGCCTTCGACTTCAGCACGGAGACAGCTCGCGCTCTAGGTATCATCATTCGCAGCCAGCCTTCGGTGAAAGGAGACCGCTATGTCTTCACCGACGTGCAGGTGAATCACATCCTGGAATTGCGCCTCTACCAGCTGACCGGCATGGAACAGGACAAGGTGAAGGCTGAATACGACAGCGTACTAGCTGAGATCACCGACTTCCTCGATATCTTGGCCCGCGAGGTCAGGGTACTGACGATCATCAAAGACGAGCTTCAGGCCATCCGCGTCAAATACGGCACCCCCCGCCTGACGAAAATCGAGGCTGCTGAAGGTGAAATTCGCATTGAGGATCTCATCGCGAACAAGGCCTACATCGTTACCCTGACGCATCGCGGCTACATCAAGCGCACACTTGCCTCCGAATTCCGCCTACAAGGTCGTGGCGGCAAGGGGCTGAAGGGCATGGAGACCCGCGAAGCCAGCGGCGACGATGAAGTAGGCGATTTCGTCGAGCATCTCTTCACGGCTTCTGCGCATGATTACCTTATGTTCTTCACGAACACCGGTCGTGTTTATGTGGAGCGCGTTTATCAGCTGCCAGAGGCCGCGCGCACTGGCAAAGGGCGAAGCATCAAAAATGTATTGAACCTGCGCCCCGCGATGACCGTGGAACGGGAAAAAGACGGCCAGAAATTCAAGGTGAGCTTCCCTGAGGAAAAAATCGCCGCAATCCTGCGCATTGAGGCTGCTGGTGCCGAGGACGAAGAAATGTGGAGCCCGAACCGCTTTGTACTCTTTGGCACGAAGGACGGCACAGTGAAGAAAACTGCTCTAGAAGACTTCAAAAACATCCGCAAAGACGGCATCAACGCCATTAACATTGAGGACGGCAATGAGTTGATCCAGGTCATCCTAACCGATGGCAAGAGTCAGATCTGCATGAGTACCCACGAGGGCATGTGCGTCCGTTGCGAAGAAGAAGATGTACGCGCCGTGGGCCGCAATAGCATCGGCGTGCGCGGCATACGACTGGAGGAAGGTGACTTTATGGTTAGTCTGACAGCCGTGGACTTTGCCAAGCAGATGCTCGTGGTCTCCGAAAATGGCCTGGGCAAGCGCACTTCTTTTGAAGAATATCGGCTAACGAACCGTGGTGGCAAAGGCGTGATCACGATGAACGTCACGGAAAAGACGGGAAAAGTCGTCGCTGCCCTAGCCGTCGCCGAAAGCGATGAACTGATGCTAATGACCAGCAGCGGTCAAAGCGTGCGTATCCGTGTCAGCGAAATCCGCGAATGCGGACGCAACGCACAAGGTGTTAAGCTGATGAACTTGTCTGAGGGGGAAACGATCCAAGATGTGGCCACCGTGATTCCAGATGAGGAAGAACCTGCCGCAGACGCAGAGCAGGGCGACTCCGTCACCCATGAAGGCGCGACAGCCACGCCTTCAGAAGCCTCAGAGCCAGCCGCTGCTGACTCCGCCGAAGCTCCGCCAGAGAGCTGAGGCGAGCTTTTGACTCCCATCAAAGCGCTCAGGCTTACCGGCCTGAGCGCTTTTTTGTTGGCTGATGGAAACAAAAAGCCCCGCAGCAATGCTGCGGGGCTTTCTTCAGAGGGCGATAATCATCGCTAGAAGTTGAGTTGAGTGAAAAAATTCGCCCCAAGCTCAGCTTCCAGAAAGGATCAAGCCAAACCGACAATCGGATACAGATTCTCTTTGCACCACCGACCGTTCTGCTTGGTGACGCCATCTGGGTCTTCCACGGCGATGTGAGCTTCGTCTTCGCAGATGATCCAGCCTTCGTAATTCCGCTGGACGAGGAATTCCGTGATCTTATGGAAGTCCAGCTTGCCCGTGCCCATCTGAGCCCAGGGTTCTGCACCGTTGCCGGAGAAGTCCTTGTAGTGAATGTGATTGATGAGGTGCTGCCACTTACCGAGTGTGGCGATGACGTCCATGCCACCGCGAATGATGTGACCCACGTCTGGTGTCCAACCCGTGACCTTCGGGTCCAAACTGCTAAGCACCACATCGTAGTCCTCCTGTGTGCGCACCAGGGAGGATGGCGGCGAATTCGGGTGGTATGAGCACTTAATGCCCAGCTCGGCGGCACGCTGAGAGACAGCATTGATGTTTTTCGCCACATTCAAGCGGCGTTTTTGCAGGTCCTTGTTCCGTCCGCTAGGCAGCGTCACAGTGCCGAGCATGGAGCCGGGGAAATGCTTCAAGAGATTGATCGTGAAGTCCGCTGCCTCACGCTCATTCGGCGCCTCAGTCTCGCCATCCCAAGCACAAACCAGAGCAAGGCCAGCCAGCTTCATATTGTGCTGCTGAAGTGTGTCTTTCAGCTTCACTGGATCACAAAAGTCACCCAGCCAGTATTTGCAGCAGCCCAGAGCACTTTGTGAGATCTCGAGCACCATGGGCTCGATACCCGTGAAGCCAGCCTCAGAGGCCACACGGATCATGTGGTCGAGTTTGTTGTCGTAACCCTTGCCCGTACCCTGCATGAACCAGGTGTATACCTCGGAACCGAATTGGATTTTGCCCATGGTCGTGTTTGTTGTTGGTGGTGGTTTGGTGGTGAGAAAAAAGCTCCCTTAGGCGGGAACGCGCGCATTGGAGACGACACCGGGCGGCATGTCCAGCAGCGAAGTTGCCCTTTGAGCACGTCCGAAACCATGCCAAGTGGCTTAATGCACAAAACGCCAGAATTTATCTTCGCGACCTGCCGTGCAGGCTCGGAGGCCACCCTAAAACGGGAGGTCGCCTCACGTCATGGTAGCTGGCTGACCCCAGCCTTCATGCGCCCGCAGCTCATCACTTGGAAATCACGTACGCCCCTGCGTGATGATTTTGTTCTAGACGCCGCCTTTGCCACCGTCACGGGTTTCTCCGCAGGCATGGCGCGAAGTGCAGCCGAGGTCGCGGAAAAAGCTCTCGTGCGCCCATCAACCATACATGTCTTTCCACGGGTGGTGGAGGAAGATGGTATCCCAGCTGCCGAATGGCAGCGGATGGATGAGGTGCACGCGTCCATCTTGGCCCAGATCACGCTCGATCCCGCCAGCCCCTGGGTGCTGGATGTCATCCTAGGGGCAGAGACGGAGCCATGGTTCCTCGGGCTGCATCGTCGCGTTGCAGGCAGCCATCCTCATCCAGGGGCGCTGCCTCGCCTTAGCCTTCCTGCCAAGGCACCTTCCCGCGCTTGGCTGAAGATGGAGCAAGCGCTTGCTTGGCTGGGTCTGGATACACCAGGAAAACTGGAGAAATGCACCGCACTTGAGCTAGGAAGTGCCCCAGGTGGAGCCTCTTGGGCACTGCTCAATCGTGGCGTGAATGTCATCGGCGTAGACACAGCGACCATGGCCCCAGACGTGGTGGATCACCCCCACTTTCAGCACCTGCGCCTCCCGGCAGGCGATCTACCGCGCGCAGCGCTGCCGACCGAGATCGACCTACTGACCTCAGACATGAACCTGCACCCAGGCCTCGTCCTGCGCTACGTGGAACGTCTTACAGCATTGACACAACCACGTTGGCTAATCCTAACGCTCAAAATGAATGATGCAGAGGTCGAATCGCAGATCCCTGCCCTTCTTCAGCAATTGCGCCGCTTTGCCCCTGGAGAGGTCTTTGCCCGACAACTGCATGCCAACCGACGAGAGATCACCGTCATCAGCCACTGAGCCTAGCCTTGCCAGCGGTGGAACGATGACTTAAAAAAACGCGCTACTCAAAGAGCTAACCCACCTCAAATCCCCCATCGACACCCGTGAAGACCCCCAAGAACAAGCCTGTACATGTTCTCATCGCCTGCGGTGGCACAGGTGGACACTTATTTCCAGGCATTGCCGTGGCGGAAGTCCTAAAGGCACGCGGGCACGATGTGACGCTGCTAATCAGTGAGAAGAAGATCGACTCCATCGCTGCATCAGGGCACAAAGAACTACGCTTTGAGAAAATGCCATTCCTGGCCATGCCCAAGCCATGGTCGCCCAAAATGCTGAGCTTTCTAATAGGCCTGTGGCAAGGCATGAAGCAGTGCCGAAAGATCATACGGGATCACCAAGTCAATGTCGTGCTTGGCATGGGCGGATTCACTTCCTTCGCGCCCCTTTATGCTGGACGAAAAGAAGGCTGCCGCACGCTCATCCATGAAAGCAACGCCATTCCAGGGAAGGCCAACCGCCTCAATGCACGCTATGCTGACATCGTACTCTGCGGCCTAGAGACATGCCAAGCGCACTTTCCCAAACATGGTGATGTGCGCAGCGTTGGCACTCCGATCCGCAATAGTATGCGCCAAAGCAACAACGAAAAACCGCACGACTTCTTCAGGCTCGATCCCCAAAAGAAAACCCTACTCGTGATGGGCGGCAGCCAGGGAGCAAGAGGTGTGAATCGCGTGGTCGGCATGGCTTTGGAGCAGTTTGAAAAAATGGGCATTCAGCTGCTGCACATCGCCGGGCCGACGGACTACGAGGAGGTGCGTGATGTGTATGCCAGGCACCCCATGCTGACGCAGCACGTCGCAGCCTTTTGCCATCGCATGGAGATGGCCTACCACGTCGCAGACCTTGCCATCGCACGCAGCGGAGCATCCTCCATGTCGGAATTGGCTTACTTTGGGGTTCCTAGTTTGCTCGTACCCTATCCTTTTGCGGCAGAAGATCATCAGACACGCAACGCAGAAATTTTTCACGAAAGCGGGGCCGCACTTATGCTGAAGGAAAAAGATCTGAATGCTGATGTATTGGCAAACACAGTGCGCAGCATCCTAAGCGAAACCCAAAAGGCCGATGCCATGAAACGCGCAGCCAGCCAGATGGCAGTGCGCAATTCAGCTGAAAAAATCGCCGAGATACTGGTTCAAGAAGCCACTTCTCATCTGACATAAACAAATAAGCTTCGCCGCCAACAGTCAATCCACCTGCGACACGATCACGGAATATGTTAGGCCCAAGACTCTTCATGCATGCGTCATCAATACTGACATGATCGATGAAAATCGACCATGCTGGAAGGCTCAAGGGTTCTAACAATTACTCAAGCTCCATCTTTTGAATAGAGTGAAGCGGCGGGCACTCATCAGCTAATGTCACCAACAAAATGCTGTGGGTTAGGTTTAGCATTGAATTCTTTAACCGCTAAAAAGTTCAGTTCACTGTGGATGAAAACTGCGCAACACAGCCATACGAGCCGGCCCATTCCCCAGCAGAGGCGAGCACCAAGTTCACAGCATGACCGCCAGGCCTCCATTCCATTTGCTCCAAGAAAGCCCGTAAAGGAATCATCAACTGATCGCCTGCGCCAGCAGCAATGCCACCACCCAAGATTACACACTCAGGGTCCAAGACATTGATCAATGAAGCAATGCCCACGGCCAAATAGCGCACCGATTCTTTCCAAAGCTGCCCGGCTATCTCATCGCCCGTGCCTGCCGCTGAAACCAATGCGTGAGTGTTCGGATAACGCCCCAAACTTCGCCCCAGCAAACTTTGATTTCCCAGAAATGATTCAAGACTACCTGGGGTGTTGAATTCATCCGCAGGAGCATCCGCCTGCACACTGATATGCCCCAAATGCCCACCACGGCCTATAGCTCCACGTAACAATCGGCCACCACTGAGCACAGCCCCCCCAACACCAGTGCCCAGAGTCATCATAAAGACATCCCGACAACCGCGTGCGGAACCAACCCAAACCTCACCTAAGAGAGCCGCATGAGCATCGTTTAATAAACGAATATCTCGCTGGAGAAAATCAGCCCAATCAAGCTTCTCTAAGCCATGCATGCGTCCAGGCATCCAATCAACACAACGCCCTGAAGGATTAACCAAACCTGGGGCACAAAGCCCAATCGGTAAATTGCCAAGACCTACCCGTGACTCCAACTCAATAATCAAGTCACGTATGGTCAACGCAAAACATGGCAACGGCCCCTGCCACTGACCATCAAGCGTAGGCCTAGAAAGGCTATGCCGTCGCTCACCGGAAACCATATCAATCAATGAAGCTTTGATGTTGGTTCCACCTAGATCAATGCCAATGGCAAGAGAAGGCAGGATGGAAGGAGAAGCTTGGCTCATGAAAAGAATATCTCACAATGCTGACCGAAATCGGCAGGTCTAGTCAGTTAAGATGCTTCCAGTTGGGTTGAAATGCCAAACAGCTAATCCACGAATATCTCAACTTATCATTCAATCATGTTAACCCTCATTTTTCCAGCTGAGGCCATATTCACAAGACATCAATCCGCGTAATCTATGGGCCCTCGAAAGATGTGTTTATCTTGGATTCGAACGTGCCGTGAAATACTGCCGTATTTTTTAGAATCTATGCGATGAAGACTCTGGTTAAACGCCAAAGTTTGCTTGATACAAGTCGGCCTGAACTTGCATCATCTTCAGCACTGATTACCTGAGCTGTAACCTTTGCCGTTTGAACTGCGTTGTTCAACAAACCCATGATTTCTAATCATTCAGTATATCTGCCTGAGGAGGCTATCCATAACCTCTCCAAGCTTCATCCATTTCAAAGCCACTCAACAACACGCTGATGAACATAGTCTCTTTTGATCATCAGCCACGGACGCGGCTGATTTTTGGGAACGGTAGCTTAAATCAATTGGGAACACTAGCCCGTGAATTAGGTGGCACACGTGCGCTTATCGTCAGTGATCCAGGAATAATAAAAGCAGGTTATATCGAAAAGGCCATTTCATGGTTAAATCGGGAAAATTTGGCGGTAGAGACTTATGGGCAAGTGAGGGAGAACCCATCTACCGAAGATGTGGAGAGTTGCGTCGCCATAGCTCGCGAGTTTCGAGCAGACATCATCATCGGCCTAGGGGGCGGAAGTAGCATGGACACCGCTAAAGGCTGTAACTTCATTTTCACCAATGGCGGACGCATGCAGGACTATTGGGGCACCGGTAAAGCCAAGACAAAGATGCTTCCATTGATTGCAATTCCTACAACCGCAGGAACGGGCAGCGAGTGCCAAAGCTATGCTCTAATCTCCGATGCCGAAACGCATGTGAAAATGGCCTGTGGAGATCCCAAAGCCGCAGCAAAGATTGCCATACTTGATCCTGAGCTGACTCTCTCTCAGCCAAGAAAGGTTACAGTATGCACAGGCATTGATGCACTTTCTCATGCCCTCGAGACAGCAGTAACTCGCAAGCGTAATTCATGGTCATCACTCTTCTCTCGTGAGAGTTTTCTTCTACTGGAGCAAGGTTTTCATCGGGTGCTAGAGCAAGCCGATGACCTAGAAGCAAGAGGGAAAATGCTCTTGGGAGCTGCCTATGCAGGGATTGCCATTGAGAACTCCATGCTAGGAGCCGCACACTCATGTGCCAATCCACTAACTGCCAAGTTTGATGTCATTCACGGGGAAGCTGTAGGTGTCATGCTACCGCATGTCATTCGCTTCAATCGCACCCTACCAGAAATTCAAGCGATCTACCGAACCTACTACCAAGCTGATTTGGCCGACCGTGTGAGTGAACTGCTTAAAGCGGCAGGTATGCCTCAACAGATTAGAGCTTATGGCGTCAAAGAATCAGATCTAACTGAGTTAGCCGAAATGGCCAGTAAACAGTGGACTGCCCAATTTAATCCACGTTCACTCACACAAGAAGATTTTGTCGGATTGTATCGTTCGGCTCTATAGCCAGATACAGCTGGAGATTAGTTTCTTTGATCAGAGAATTGAGAGACGATGCGAAGATGATCTCACTTTTCATCGTGATCGAATCTCGTATGAAAACGAAATGAAGCCATCTCGATTAAATTTCCAGCTAGATGCCCAAGCAAAGGGCAGCCAAGCCCGTGCCACAACATTTCGAACTCTACATGGAGTTATTCAAACTCCACTATTCATGCCCGTTGGCACTCAAGCCACGGTGAAGGCTCAGACAGTAGAATCATTGGCTGATTCAGGTTCACAAATTCTTTTAGCTAACACATACCATCTTCTTCTTCGCCCAGGCGCAGAAGTTTTTGAGCGACTTGGAGGCATTCACAACTTCATGAAGTGGCCCGGCTCTGTGCTCACTGATTCAGGCGGCTATCAAATTTTTTCATTACCTCATTCGCGCGAGATAACCGAAAAAGGTGCCATTTTTCAGAGCTATGTAGATAAACGCTACATTCTTTTGAGCCCAGAGGTTAGCATTCAGATGCAAAGATCCATCGGCAGTGACATCATGATGGTGTTGGATCAGTGTATCCCCAGCACGGCCAATGAAAGCACTGCACATGACGCTTTAAAAGTAACCCATCGTTGGGCACAGAGAAGCCTAGCTGCCAGAGGAGATTCGGCCCAATCTCTTTTTGCGATTGTTCAAGGAGCCATGTTCCCTCAGTTGCGCAAAGAAAGTGCCGCAGGATTGATTGAATTACCTTTTGATGGATTTGCGATCGGTGGGCTAGCCGTTGGAGAAGAAAAGCACGAGCGTGAAGACATTTGCGAACTCACAGCCTCACTATTACCAAATGATCGACCGCGTTATTTGATGGGTGTAGGCACCCCATTGGATTTATTGGAAGGTGTTTACCGCGGCATTGATATGTTTGACTGCATCATTCCAACACAGGTTGCGAAACGTGGAACAGCATTCACATCCAGAGGCATTATTGAGCTTCGACGGTCCGTTTACAAATTCTCAGACACACCACTCGATTCATCCTGCACCTGCCCCATATGCAGGAAGCATTCCCGAGCTTATCTGCACCATTTAACAAAAACCCAAGAGAGCCTTGGTTGGCAATTAATTGGGCAACACAATATACATTTTTACCATCAGTTGATGCGTGAGATTCGGATCAGTATTCTTGAAGAACGATTTACTGAGTTATATCGAAACAAAAAAGAAACCCTAGACCAAACGGACGCCGATTATCCCGCGGTTCACCCAAAACGGAGCACTTCAACTGATGCACAACTTACTCTTGGTAACTACTCGATCAAACGCGGGGTTTTGACTCATATCCCTACAAAAAAGACAATCAAAACAAAGTCTTTGAGTCCATTTCCCTTACCACAAGAACTTTTTGAAAACCAAACTCGTCCTTATATAATTTGGGATGTTGGACTAGGTAGTGGTATCCAAGCCATGGAGTTGATCCGCGCGTACGAAACAACTCAGAAGAAAGTACGATTAGGACCACTCGAAATTTACAGTTTTTGTGATGACCTAGACGCCATCAAATTAGCAGCGAAGTGTAGGCATCTGCTGAACTTCTCAATGCACTACTCGATCCATGAGTTGATGGAAAAAGGATTTTGGACGTCAAAGCGTAACGATAAAATTTCCTGGTTTTTGAATGCTGAGAGATTCAAACAACCTTCAATGATTATCAGATCATAACTCAAGAGATTATAATCTGATGAAATCATTAAAATAAACCTGAAAAATCTACGCCACTTATTGTCGCTCCAAAGTAACAACTCCTGAGAGAACAAGGTCAGAAAGAGTAGCTCCAGTAGTCTTTGTGTTGTGCAGATAGAAACCAACTCCTTTGAGAACACCATCAACGGAATAAATCACTCCCTGATAGGTTGTTGAGGGTCTTGCCACGGTTCCGTCTCTCATGACGAAAGATCCAGTGAATCTTCCAGTCGAAGCAACTGGGGCTAGAGCCACGGTTGCAGGATTAGGAGCAGTCATCGTCGCAGCACTAGACGCACCAATGCGAACTCCTGTATAACTGAATGTATCGGTTGGCGATGTCGTTGATTGAATGCCTCCACCAATGAATGTCAATTTTGCATTAGGGATAGTTGTAGAAGCTGTAAGCCCAAGAAGAACATTAGGTGAAACTGGTGGCACATATGTGCTTCCCTCAATAAGCAATTGTTGAGGCGTGAAACCTGCCCTGTATGTTCTCTGAGCCATTGTCGGAGTAGCACTTGGCGTCCGGGTATCCTCTGGACGGTCCCACGTAATAGGGATGGATGTCGAAGGTTCGATTGAGTTATCTAATGCACTAGAGTTTCCTTTAGAATCAATCGAAAACGCGCCAACTATAGAGCCTTTGACCGTTGTCAGATATAATGTCTGGTAGATGAAGGCTTGCCCCGATGGCCCTATGAATGCTGAGCCAGTGATGGTTTCACCATCTGCAGTGCGCCCAGTTATCGAATAGGCTCCGAGATTTGTAACTCCAAAAGAACCATGACCAATACCTTGCGGTATGATTGCTGCATCTGATCCATCTGGAGGCAATAGCCCAAAGTTGTTCACAGTGGCCTGATAAGCGGTTGCAGGTGCAGCTACTGAATATGAGTTACGCCAGCCTTCAAAATCGATAAATTCATCAGCGTTGGTCGAATCCTCGACTTTTGCATTAGCTAGTAAACTGGTATTATCGATTTCGAAGGTAACTCTTAGAGGAGTGAGCGCTGAAGCACCTGTGCCTCGCGTGACTATAATATTGGCGGTTGCGGTAGCAGTGCTGCTATCCGTTCCGATTACATTTAAGGTGCTTCCAGCAGCGAATGGATATGAAAACGTACCTAGTCTTAAGGTTCCAGTAGCAGCACCTGTTGCGGTAACCGTCATGTCGAAGCGTCCACCCAGAGCAGAACCAGATGTAGGACCAAAAGAATCGCTCCTCGGCAGAACCCCAACATAAGCTCCAGCGAGATAGGTAGGCAATGTTCCCACGGTTAAGTTAGCAATAACAGCGGTAGATGTACCTGCTGAGTTAGTTGCTCTGACGGTAACGTTTGCACTGAATGCTGCTGTAGGGCGCCCTGAAATAACACCCGTTGCAGCGTTGAGACGCAAACCAGCTGGAAGAGGGGCTGCGGTAAATGCTGTTGGAATTTTTCGAGGATCTTCATCTACTGGAATTTCAAAGCTATATAACCCGCCGATGATTGCAGTCGGAAAGGTAATGCTTTGAACCTCAGGCCTGAATCTAACGAACAAATTGATTTCCGAACTGCGGACAGTTCTACCAAAGGCAGTAAATTGGCATAAGTAATCCCCAGCATCACTCTCAAGGCAATTCAACACGGAAAGTGCTGCAGTCGTGAGTCCAGTGTATTTGGCTGGAGTTGCCTGAACTAACGGAGCCTCATTGACTCCATCTTTTTTAAACCAAGAGACTGCAACGCCTGTAGGCAAAGCTGACGGAGAAAAGTTGACTCTCAGAGATGCTGCTTTTGTTGTATCAACAGACACATCCGAAGCATTAGGATCAACCACAAAGAAGATGGCAGGCCTAGTCGTAACTATTGAAGTTGTGCTTGTGATCCCTGGGATCGAAACCACACAGGTATATGCGGTTGAACCATCTGCTAAAGCTACATTTGGGAAGTTTAGGCTTGGGTCATTAGTGCCCAAATTAGTGGTGGCCCTTCCAGACAGCCTTCTCCATTGATAGTTCAACTCGCCAATCGTGCCTGCGGTGTTGACAGTGAAAGAGAGATCATCACCAGTTAGCCCCATCATTGACGTCGGAGATGTCACAACATCTAAAGTTTGACTCTTGAGTGTTATTTCAACTCCAGAACTCCTGACGACACAAAAATAAACACCCGCATCACCAGTAGAAAGATTCTGAACAGTGAGGGATCTAGTAGTCACATTCATATACTTCCTTGCAGTAGCGGGCATCGTTGTCTCGATAGGCAGAGGACCAACACCTACCTTATGCCAGCGATAAGTAACATCTGAAGCACTGGTGGGCATGTTGATGATTACAGAAGATGACGCCAAGCCAAGATGTTGATCAGGAGTAGCAGCAACCACAGACACAACAATATTTAAGGCATTCACTGTAATGGGTGCCCCCACAGAATTTAGTGCAATGGCACAGCTGTAAGTTCCTGCATCGTCAGATGTGACATTGTTAATCGTAAAGACACGCTGGTCATCAACCAATTCATCCGCTGAACCCACTCTTTTAAACCAGCTATAAGTGAGATCATCGGGTGATTCTTCACCTGAGCTATTTATCTGTAAGCTGAGATTAGCGCCAACTTGAACTGTAGAATTCGCAGGTCTAGAAAGCACAACAAGTCGATTCAAATCGGCGTCGAGATTTTGGCCAAATGCACTGATTCTGCAGCGATACTGCCCGCCCTGATTCAAAGTTGATGCCTTAACGGTTAACAAAGGCGAGGTGGCACTAGTCACATAGTTAGTCGATGACCCAATGGGTATAAGGATTGCATTGGGTAAGCCAGATGAAATAAAGGACCATTGATAAGTAAGTCCAACTCCTTGAGCTTGAACGGTAAAGCTGCTATCGCTACCCGAAAAGATCATTTTAGTTAGAGCATCCGTGTTTACTACTGAAACTTGAGCAGCAAGAGGTGTGACTGTTGTTGCGGAGGCTGGATAGGTCACCGAACATGTGTAGGCTGCGGCATCCGAGAGTGATGCAGAACCTACCTCAAAAAACTTTCCATTAGCACCGTCCTGAGAACTTTGTTCTGCACCAGCCTTCCGCCACACGTAGGTCAATTCGGAATCAATTGAAGGGTCTGACCCGTGAACGATTGTTTCAAGCTGGAATGCATCATTCAGCCTGACCAACTTGCTTGAAGGATTACCTGCAACAAGCAGCTTACGATTGGCAGTATTCACAGAATCACCAAAGGCTGTCACTTCGCAGTAATAGTCTCCAGAATCAGCAGTTGTAACAGTCAAGACTGAAAGCGCATTAGTTGTAGCTCCAGAGTAAGCACCAGCTGCGTTAGCGATGGGAACCGCTGAACCTTCTTTGAACCATCGGAAAGTCCTAGTACCCGCTGCTGGGGATACCTCGGCTGTCAAAATGACAGAAGCAGCACCCTCCGCAACAAGCTGAACGCGAGGCGTTGAAGTGACCACATCAACACGAGCAATTGCCGTTGTCACACTTGGACTAGTTGCAGATAGACGAACAACACAACTGTAGTCGCCTCCATTTGCCGCCGCAATACTTTGGAAGCTTAGCAAACTAGAATTACCGACCACAGTAGTTCCACGCCTCCATTCATAAGTCATTCCAGAAAGAATACTTGGCGTCGCCCCCAAGGGGTTTATCTCAAGCTCAACAGGATCACCGGCGGAGACAATTTTAGACGTAGGAGCAGGAACCACAACCAGCCTTCTCACGCCAGAGTCCATAGAATATCCATTAGCAAAGACCTTACAAAAATAAGTCGTCGCATCAGCTTCTGAAATATTTCTGATAGTCAATGTAGCTGATGTCGCACCTGTATACTTAACATCCGTAGTGCTAATTGGGGTTTCTATATCTCCATCCATTCTGTGCCAACGATACGCCAAGGTCGATGGAGATTGAGCGACGACTGTCATAGTCGCTGTCGCTTGGCCCACTGTGGCAAGAGAAGTTGAATCACTAATATTTAAAACGGTAACTCGGGAGGGAGCACTGGTCACAGAGGTGCCGGAGTTATCTCTTACAATGCAAGTGTAAGAACCCTGATTGACCAAAGTGGAAGGTCGAATGACTAAATTTGCCGACGTTCCAACCTGTGTCGACCCACGCATCCACCTGTAAGCGTAAGGCGCATTACCACCTGTTACATTCACAGATAAATTCAATTCACAATTAGGGTGACCATCTTCCACAATAGGATTTGTAATCCCCTTTGGATCAAATGGCGCACTCACCGTCATTTGAGCCTGAAGGCTTCCATACACTGGAAGCAACAAGGTTGTCAGTAGGATAAAAAGCTTTGTGTTCACTTGGTAAAAATGGTTGTGTGAATGGAATTAACTGCAGCCATTTACAAATTAAGGTTGCGCACTGACAAAATCACAGCGCAAAATTTCCAGCGCTACTGGATCGGTAGCATTCTCTGCATTTGCACGCCTACCCCGGACCGAGGCCGATGAAGTTGATGGTCCGCCCATCCAAGAGCTAGATTGCGCCAAGGAACCTGCCATCAGGTTTGAATTAAGGTTTCTTTCCAGATCCCAGGCAAACACTGCAGGAGCTGATTTAAATGCAACCTCTTCAAATTCATTACCGCCCTGAGAGGAAGATTCGAGGCTCGATGCATTGGGATTAATTATACCAGCATTAACCCATTGGCCGGCACCTTTGGTCAACTTGGTGACCGTTGCTTTGCCTGAGATAGAAAGCCCCACAAGTTGAGCCGCACGGGCATCAGAGGATGATTGCAATTTCATGACTATGTAACGAGCAGCCAAAGAACTTGCAAAGTTATGACTGAAGGAATCAGAACTTAAGCCCACCTTCGCAACACAAGCCATCGCCTTGATGCCATCCAAGGAAAGAGAGAGTCGCCCCTTCCAATCTTCATCTTCAGGCAAGTCAGAACCTGCATAGATTTCAATGGATTCAAATCCTTGAATTCCAAGGCATGACAAATCGTTGATGTCTCTAGACGCATTAAGATCATAAACCAAAAAATGATCTTTGCGGGATGATACGTCAAAATTCACTAGCCCAGTCGCAACCGACGCGGGACTCGCTGTGGCTGTTGAATAGATAACCCGAGCACCACCAAGGCCAGCAGCAAAGTTCACAACTTGACGATCACTACCGCCAGTTTGCTTCACAACATAATCAGAGTCGTGCTGTGTCGTTGCCACCGTCGGAGTTACGATCTTGCCAGAATGAGAGACGTTGAACTCAAGCTTCAAATGCGACCCATATCTGCTTATTTCGTCCAAATTCACCTTGAGATCACCTTTGGAAATCTTTGATGAAGTAACAGCATCCCACCGAACCCCATCAAGACTCGCGAAGGCATGCACAACGCCCTCAATACCAGACTGAGTGAAAGCAATTGAACGGAATTGAGCGGGTTCGCTAAACTTGTAAAACAATTCAGATTTACCAACAGGGACTTCTAGGCTGGAAGCGGCTCCAACCACCTGATTTACACCACGCACTGTCTGGGAAACCACTGTCCCAAGACAGCCCTGCTCCATCCCGACTGGCATTGCTCCATGATTCAAAAGGCGCGGCAATGCTGACGACGCATCAGCATAGATGCCGCTCATCAGAATTACGCTAAGCTGCGAGTAGAGAATTGATTTCATAGTTGTGAACATTGAAGCAACGGAAGGAAACCCACCACGAAACACATTTACATAGCAGGTTGACATCTGTTTGGTCGAATAAAATTACTGAATAATCGAAAATGACCCTTAAGAGCAATCTTTTTTTTCGCATACAAATGCATGAACTTTATTCATTCTGAGAGGGCTAGATTCATATTAAAGTCAAGAATATGAGGCATTTCAGACAAATTGGGCGTATTTTAGGCGGTTATTTTGATTTAAATATAAATTCAAACCTGCTATTAAAAACGGCCATCTAACTTTTCAAAACCAGTCGGTTTACGAAGAGTCTGTCCACCTCTAAAAATCCACTCTGCTACCCACCTTTTGAGTATTTCATTTTTCATAGGTTTATAAGATAACAGATTTAGTAAAGCCCTGGCATCGGTAAGAAGGGCAAATCCACTGTCCTCGTTTTTTAGCAGGATTTCATGGTTGTAGGCCCTTCCGTAGTATTGGGCTAGATCTGAAACTGAAATCTTATCCAAACCTGATAAATTTCCAATGAAGGGGGGGCTGCTTGCTAATTCAAGACATAGAAGAGACAATGCATTCGCGTCAGCCTGCCAAATAATGTTAAACGCATTCACCGTGATATCCACGGGCTCGCCCGCTAAAACTCGGCTAGCGATGTCCACCATTACTCCGTAGCGCAAATCACAAGCATAGTTGAGCCGAATGATGGCCACACGAGTGCCTTCAGAAAGCGATGCGTATTGGAAGATTCGCTCTCTGCCGAGGCAACTTTGGGCATACTCCCCCACGGGGTTGGGTGGATCGGTTTCTAGACTACCTGAGCCGCTGACAGGAACCATCCCATAAATGTTTCCTGTCGAAAAGGCGACCATGCGGCTACGGGGATATCGGCGGCAGACTAACCCAGGAAGCAAGGAATTCATGGCCCAAGTTAGCGGCTCCTGACCTGTCGAGCCAAATTTCATGCCTGCTAGGTAGATGATGTTTTCAGCGTCAGGTAGCGCCTCCAGAGCTCCCGGCTTCAACAAATCTACACCAAATGTCTCTATGCCGTGCTTCTCGAGGCCATCCCGATCCGCTGAGTTTTGATAACGGGACACAGCGACAATTCGTCGTTGGACCCCAGCCGCATCAGTGGCTCGACGCGCCATTCTTGCCATGGAGGGCCCCATTTTCCCGCCTGCACCCAAAAAAAGAAAATCCCCGCGAAGTCGCGACATCATTTCGATAAGTTGCACGGGAGGCCGACTGAGTCGCTCCTCCAGTTCGAGCTCATTAGCCGGAAAATCGTCGATTAGACCCAAGTCGAGCATCTGTATCAATACGCTCGCTTACCTTAATTTTAGCTTTTGTCCTGGGCGAATCAGATCAGACGCGAGCCCATTCACTGCCTTGAGCTTAGCCACCGTCGTCTTGTTTTTTATAGCGATGCCATACAAGGTATCACCTCTTGCCACCGTATGGGTTGATGTTCTCGGGGACGTCGTCTTCTTGGCGACTAAGCTCTTCGGTTTGCTAGAAGCAGTGCCTTTGTTCGGTGCCGATGGGATCGGCTTTGCCGTGCTCACGCTGCTTCTTGGCGCGTTTGATGGCGAATGAAAGGCATAGGGATCTGCCTCAGCTGGAGCCACGGGTGTCTCGTAGCTGGGTTCGGTCAATCGACCAGCGACTCGGCCTGGTTGGTTGGGATAGGGATTAAACCCTCCGTCCGAAGGGTAATTCGATACATAGGGATCTTCCACTCCACTTCCGCTGCCCAGGGCTAGCTTTCCACTCTGGCAAGAAACGAGCAATGCAGGCAAGACGATCAGGGCTAAGACTCGGGCGTAGAGGGTCATGGGGAATGAAAAGCAGGGGGCTACCTTGCAGAAAGGATCGACCGATTATGTTTTCCCCAAAGCAAAAGTCCAATTTGAAATCAATCCCTTATCAAAAGGAGTGAAAGCGCATGCAGTATGTCACACCGTTGGTTTAAACAGCGCTTTTTGCCATGCTATAAATAGCCATACGGGGTTGTTTTGGCATCATTACGCACGCTTTGCATCTTCCTGTGACCTTGCCCTACCCCAGCCGGAAGGAAGCCATGCCCCATTTACGTAAATGATAGTGTCTTATGTCAAATCGACTCGATCGCCGAACTTTTCTCCAAGGAGCCTACGGTATAGGCAGTATTGCCCTAGCCACCCTACTTCAGAGAGACGGTCTTCTGGCCAATCCAGCGCTTTTGGGCGGTAGCCAAAACCACGATCTCACCCCAAAGCCGAGCCATAGTTTCGGTCGTGCCAAGGCCATGATTTCCATGTTCATGCAGGGTGGCCCGAGCCACATTGATTTGTTTGAGCCAAAGCCAGAGCTTATTCGCCTTGATGGGAAAAACTTCCCCGGCGAGGTCAAATATGACGATGCTGCCGGTGCCAGCCGTGAAGTCATGGGACCACAGTGGAAATTCCGCCCACGAGGCCAAAGTGGCATCGAAATGAGCGACCTCATTCCACACATGAGCGGCATTGCCGATGAGATGACTCTGATCCGCTCGATGCACACCGGCGTGAATAACCACGGCCAGTCCATTTACGCTCTCATGAATGGGCAGATCGTCGGCGGGCGCCCCACGCTCGGCAGCTGGATCACCTACGGCCTCGGCAGCGAAAATCAGGACCTGCCCGCCTACGTCGCTCTCACCGATCCACGAGGATTGCCAGTGCTGGGCGTCGATAACTTCTCCAACGGCTGGCTACCTTCCATGTACCAGGGCACCGTCGTTCGCTCCAAAGAACCTCGCATCCTGAATTTAGATCCCCCCATGTCCCTGCGGAGCGAAGCACAGACCCGCTACCTACGCTTTGTCCAGCGACTGAACCGCGAACATGCCGATGCGCGCCCTGGAGAAACCGATCTCGAAGCACGGATTCAGAGCTTTGAGCTTGCGGCGCGAATGCAGACAGCTGCCAAAGAGGCATTGGATATCTCCAAAGAAAGCCAAGCCACACTCAAACTCTACGGCATCGACAAGGCTCCTACTGAGGAGTTTGGCAAACGCTGCCTCATCGCCCGCCGGCTCATTGAGCGTGGCGTCAGATTCGTATCCATTTTTACAGGCAATCAGACCTGGGACCACCACAGCAGCATCCTCACAGGCCTGCCCGCTGCATGCCTCCAGGTCGATCAGCCGGCGGCCGCTCTTGTGCTCGATCTCAAGCAGCGCGGCCTGCTGGACACCACCATCGTTCATTGGGGCGGCGAAATGGGCCGCCTGCCTGTCATTCAAAATCGCTCTGGAGCCAAAGGCCGTGCAAGTGTCGGACGCGACCACAACACCTATGGGTTCAGCATGTGGGTCGCCGGGGGTGGATTCCGCGCCGGCCATGCCCACGGAGCTACTGATGACTTTGGCCACCATGCAGTGAAAGATATCGTCAACCACTATGATTACCATGCTACGTTACTCCACCTGTTCGGGCTGGACGCCAAAAAACTCAGCTACAAGCGCAACGGCACCGACCAAGTTCTAGTCGAAAATCCCCAAGCCCGGATCGTCACTGAGCTATTGACTTAAGCAGCGTCCGCGCGCGACTGGACTTTAAATCTATGCAGACAGGATGTAAGCACATCTGGCAAAAACTGATTCAAACGCATTAGCCTAGCTTTAAAAAAGCAGCAAAGGTCGTCTCTTAAAAGTTTTTGGGATAACAACCCACTAATCCGCTGAATAATCGAAGGTTTTCCGCGAAGCGGGGTTCAATTGAACGATCAAGCGACTCCCATGCCTCGCCTCTTGCGCTTGTAGGAAACGCTGCCAAGGATGGCCGCTCCCTTTTCCTGAATGAGCGATCCTATCCGACACGAATGCGGCCTTGCCGTTGTGCGCCTGAAAAAGCCGCTGGCCTATTACCAGGACACCTATGGAACGGCCTTGCATGGGTTTAATATACTCTCTGCCCTGATGGCGAAACAGCGCAATCGCGGACAGGACGGCATCGGCATCGGCTGCTGCAAACTGAACATGCCGCCAGGATCACCTTACCTCTTCCGTGAGCGCTTTGATGTTTCGGTGGAACAAATGGGCGAGGTCTTCAACGGCATCCGCAAGAGCTATAAACGCATCGCGCGCAAGATCGATGCAGAGCGGAAGGAGGAACGCCACTCGACTGGGGTTGAGCATTTGCCTTTTGAGGAAGACCCCGATGCGATTAAGCGTGAATTTGACTTAGCTGGAGAAATCAACATCGGCCACTTACGCTACGGAACCTCGGGTGGACTCGGCAAGGCCTGCCTACATCCTTACGTGCGCCGCACGACTTGGCCCACGCGCAGCCTGATGGTGATGGGGAACTTTAATCTAACGAATTCTAGTGAACTGAATCGGGTGATGATGCAGCGCGGACAGCACCCGGTCTTCGGCACAGACACGCAAAGTGTGCTGGAGGAAATCGGCTTTCAGCTAGATGAAGCTCATACTCAGCTCTATCACGAACTACGAGACAGCGGTGTGCCCGGCGAGGAGATCCCACACCACATCAGCCAGCAGCTCGATGTGGCGGAGGTGGTGAGGCGCTCAGCCCACATCTGGGATGGCGGCTATGCCATCGTGGGTGTGATTGGCAGTGGCGATCTATTTGTCATGCGTGACCCGAGCGGCATCCGCCCTTGCTGGTATTACGAAAACGAGGAGCTGCTGGCCTTTGCGTCCGAGCGTGTGGCACTCATGTCAGTGCTGGAGGTATCGGAAGAAGAGGTGAAGGAACTGCCGCCTGCACATGTGGCCGTGATGAAGAGCTGTGGCACGCTCACGCTGGAACGCTTTACCGAGACTCGGGAATACAAGCCATGCTCCTTCGAGCGCATCTATTTCTCTAGGGGCAATGACTCTCAGATCTATCGCCAGCGGAAGCAGCTGGGCGAGCAGCTAGTCGGGCAGGTCATTGAAGCGATCGACAATGACTTTGAGCACACGGTGCTGAGCTTTATCCCGAACACGGCGGAAACAGCCTACTTTGGCTTCCTGGACGGGCTGCGGAAAAGCCGGCGCGTAGCGGTCAAGGACGCCCTGCGGGAGATGCTAAAGCGCGGTGAGTTTGACGAAGCAAAGCTAGACGATCTGGTGCTGCGAAACTGGCCTCGATCGGAAAAAATCGCGCTCAAAGATATCAAGATGCGGACCTTCATCGCCTCCGAGACTGGGCGGGATGAATTGGTCTCAAGCGTTTACGACATCACCTATGGTGTGGTGACAGAGCGCGACAACTTGGTAGTGATCGATGACAGCATCGTCCGGGGCACGACGCTGAAAACCTCACTGCTGCGCATCTTAGCGCGGACCAATCCCAAGCGCATTGTAGTTCTCTCCACAGCACCCCAGATTCGCTATCCAGACTGCTATGGCATTGATATGTCTGAACTGGGCAAGTTCATCGCCTTCCAGGCAGCAGTGGAGCTGCTAAAAGAGCGCGGCATGAGGCATATCCTGCGGGAAACCTACGAAGCCTGTGAAGCAGAGCTGAAGAAGCCCCAGCATGAGATGGTCAATGCCGTGAAGGCAGTGTATGCACCTTTTAGCGACGAAGAGATCTCCGCCAAGGTAGCGCAATTGGTTTATCCTTCCCGAACGCCCTGGCGTGGGGAGGTGAAGGTGATCTTCCAAACCGTACCTGGCCTGCACGCTGCGCTAGATACCGAAGGCAAGGCAAGTTTTGGAGACTGGTATTTTACTGGCGACTATCCGACGCCCGGAGGCTATTTGGTGGTGAACCGAGCCTTCATGAACTTTTATGACAAGAAAGAAGGCAGGGCCTACGACACGCTCCTTTGAGACTGATCGGAGACAATGCCACTTTCACGCTCTCCAGACCCG
>JBIKYV010000265.1:0-3192 GCA_044355075.1 Prosthecobacter sp. | reverse complement strand
CCGCGACGCCGCCAAAAAGCTCGCCAAGGCCCTCAATGTTCGCGGCCTGATGAACATGCAGCTCGCCGTCAAAGGCGATGACCTCTACGTTATTGAGGTCAATCCGCGTGCCAGCCGCACCGCGCCCTTCGTCAGCAAGGCCATCGGCGTCCCGCTGCCCAAGCTCGCCGCCAAGATCATGGCTGGCAAAACGCTCAAGGAACTCGGCTTCACCGAAGAAGTCATCCCCACGCACTACAGCGTGAAGGAGGCTGTCTTCCCCTTCAGCAAGTTCCCAGGCGTCGACATCATCCTTGGCCCCGAAATGAAGAGCACCGGTGAGGTCATGGGCATCGACCCCGACCTCGGCCTCGCCTTCGCCAAGAGCCAGATGGCTGCCGGCGGCACCCTGCCCACGAAGGGCAACGTCTTCATCAGCGTGAAGGACTCCGATAAACAAAACGTCGCCCGTATCGCCAAAGGCTACGCCGACCTCGGCTTCACCCTCTACGCCACCCCCGGCACTGGTGAAGTCATCAAAGCCGCCAGCATCCCCGTCAACATCCTCCCCAAACTCGCTAGCGGCCAGCGCCCCAACGTCATCGACCTGATGAAAAACAAGGACATGGCCCTCGTCATTAACACGCCGTCCGGAAAGAACACGCGTGAGGATGAGGTGAAGATCCGCACGGCCACCATGCAAAACCGCATTCCTATCATGACGACGCTTCGCGGTGCCGATGCGGCCTTGAAGGCGATCAAGTCACTGCAAGGGAGTGAAGTGCAGGTGCGGGCGTTGCAGGAGTATCATCAACCTTGAGTGATAAATAGCACCGCACTCTTATCCGGCGTAGCCTGAAGTCATGAGCACCTCCATCAAAAACCTAACAGTAAAGAATTTCCGCTCGCTGTCAGATGTGTCGGTAGAACTTGGGCCTGTTAACGTGATTTTTGGTCCAAACGGAACTGGGAAATCTTCGCTCCTTGATTCTATTTGGTTCATTCGTGATTGTGCTGTTCGCGGAGTTGAATCAGCATCTGCAAAACGCAGTCACGGAATCGGCGTTTTGCATGACATGGCAGAGGAAGGTGGGTGCATCGAGATTTCGGTGTCCACGAACCGAATCTCTTATGGCCTCAAAGTAGGTTTTGCTTCAGGACGAATTGATCCATTGCTTGGAGAACGACTGTTCTCGATTGAGCGCAACAAAACCCTTATCGAAAGGGCTGTTGGATCAGATAAGATCAAATGCCTCAATTCTGGGACAGGAACAGAGCAAGAAGTCTCACTCCGTGAACCTCAGAAGCTAAGTCTTGAATGGTTCTTGAACTTCGATCCGCGCTTTGATGAGGCTCAGGAGTTTGATCGGCTTTTTAGGTTCACTCACTTCTACGACTCACGCTCGTTTAATTTTTTCAAGCTCCGCCAGTATGGCTCAGAGGCAGGTCATGAAACTTGGTTGTGGGATCGCGCAGATAACCTGTGGTCCGTGCTGAGAAATCTGCAAGGCATGAAAGCTCGTGACACTCGGTACGACACTATTATGAGCTACATGCGCAAAGCTCACCCAAGGTTTCAAGACTTGGTGATCGAGACTACTGGACCCGTTAGCGTATATGCGAGTTTTGTGGAAAAGGAGAGATCTCAGGAGATAAGAGCCTCGGGCGTTTCCGATGGTCATCTGCAAATGCTTATCCTGCTAACTGCCCTATTTGGTGACGCCAAAGGCAAGGAGGGAATTCTCATGTTTGATGAGCCTGAAACTTCACTTCACCCGCATGCTTTGGCTGCACTAGCTGAGGCCATGCAGGAGGCAGGTGAGAATTGGGGGCGGCAGGTGATTCTTGCTACCCATTCTCCTGTTTTACTGAGCCAATTCGCACCGAATCAGATTTTCCAATCCGGCTATAGCAAATCGAGCGCTGTGTTTCAGCGACTCGATTCCATCCAAAGTATCCGCGATCTGCTGGTCGACTACAGCGTGGGTTCTCTTTACATGGCTGAGGCCGTGGGTTCACAAAGCGCTTTGCAAACCACATGACCAACTGGGCTTTTTATCGTTTTGGATTGCTGGTAACTGGAAAGGGGGAGCGTGAAGGCCTTCAAAGCCTTTTGCGCCAGCTCAACGATGATGGGCATTCGATGTTCAAAGTGGTCGCAAAAATCGAACAACTTTCCCCCAGGTCTACCCAGGCTCTCGTTCCTCTTAAAATTACAGGGAAGCAGCAAAACCTCCCAAGACGAGATGAGGAGATAGCACTTCGAGTCAGAGCTGAGTTGCAAGGTAATCTAGACTTCGTGATTCTAGTAGATGACCTAGAACAGTCTAGACGAGAGCAAGTCGAGGCCGTTATTGATCGCTACAGCGCGGCGGGTAAGTTGCTCTTGAAGGTCGATGAAAAGCATCGTTTTTCAGTTCATTTGCTGATCAACATGATGGAGGCATATTTCTTTGCTGATCCTCAAGCAGTTGAGCAGGTTCTTGGGGTGAAAGTGGTTTCTCCTGACACAGACGTTGAAGATATCGGACATCCGAAGAGTGTCCTGAAAGAACAGTCCGGTGGAGTCTATGATGAGCGTGATCACGCTCCTCAATTGCTGGGAGCACTCAACCTTGAAACGGTTCTTGGATGCCCCACTACATGCCGCTCTCTTCGCACTCTTGTTTCCTGGTGTGTGCGCGCGAAGAAGCAACTTCCATCAGACCGCTTTTGCTTGGCTGGCGGTGAGTTGTATAAGCCGACCTCTTGGCAGATTGAAGAACTGCCTCCAGTTCACCCAGAAGCGGCAGAATCTTAGCTGATGATCATCACCGGTTAAGTCAGATCGGTATTCATCTTTTGAAGAAACCATTCTTCGTAACCTTCCGCCTCGCCGATTCACTGCCGCGTGAACTCCTCGACGACTGGCCTCGCGCTTCTTCTTCGCTCAAGCTACGACGAACAAGCTGCGACGCCTTCCTCGCCGCGAATCCGCCGCGCTGGGACGACATCAACGAAGCCTGCTACCACGGCCCATTCTCCGACAAGCTCGACGAACACCTCGCCGCCGCCCACGGCTCCTGCGCCTTGGGTGAGCCACGCCTCGCCCAAATCGTCGCCGACCGCCTGCATCACTTCGACGGCCAGCGCTACGACCTCGGGAGCTACGTCATCATGCCCAATCACACCAGGTGCTCTTCACGCTCCGGGATGGCTAATCTGCCCGACACG
>JBIKYV010000123.1:0-11495 GCA_044355075.1 Prosthecobacter sp. | reverse complement strand
GGGCGATTGAGCTGTTTAAAGCTGGGTCATGCAAGCGGCCCAAACCATGGCTTCACTCGTGGGCCAGCAGGTCACGTAACTTCCGGCGTAGGGTGGCGCGGTTGATGTTCAGGGCTGCAGCTAGCCGTGTCGGTTTATCCTCGAAGCGGGATAGCAGTGTCCCCAGCATCTGCTTTTCTACATGCGCCAGCAGGGCATCGTAATCAGGCAAATCGGTTTCTGGGCTAGTGAGTCGCTGATCGAGCCAGACATGCAATGCCCGGCTCAGGGTCGCATCCAGATGACTTCCTGAGGGGGAGGTCATGCTGCGAGACACCGCTTCGGGAAGATGGCGTGGCAAAATAACCGCGCTGCTGCAGATGGCAGCTGCGTGTTGCATGGCAGTGGCCAGTTCTCGGACATTGCCTGGCCAGCTGTGAGCTTTCAGGCAAGCTAGCGATTCGGTGGAGAGCATCAATTCGCGGCCTGGGGCAGCACGGCCCAGTAGGTAGGCAGCCAGGGCGGGCAGGTCTTCTACCCTCTCATGGAGTGGTGGCAGCGTGAGCTGTAGAATGCTGAGCTGGTAAAACAAATCTTCGCGAAAGCGACCGGCCTCGATTTCTTCGGCTAGGTTGGCAGAGCTGGTGGCAAGGATGCGTGCCTGATTTTGAGGGTTGGAAGCGCTTTGGGCTCGCATCAGCACGCCCTGCAGGGGCAGGGGCAGGGCTGCAACTTCCTCGATGAGCAGCGATCCCGCTGCCGCGCGGTTCAGGGCCTGTTGCAGCGCTTGTTCCTGTTCATCGGTGGTCCATTCATCGGGTCGAAAGGTGGTGAGCTCACGTGTGCTGCAGGTGCTGTTGCGGTGGATGACCTGGGCGGCAAGAGTCTTACCGGAGCCACGCGGCCCGCACAGCAGGACTGGCGCATCATTCGCGCAGGCCTGGGCTACAATAGCAAAGGCGCGCTGCATGCCAGGTGCAGCACCGATCATGATGGCCTGCGTGTTTTCGGGCTGCGCGGCAGCGGTGCCTACGTGGGTGCTAGTGCTGCTGTTTTCGATAGCAGGATTCAGTAGGCTGCGCAGGCTGGCCTGCATTTCGGTAAGGTTCAGCGGCTTGAGAAAATAATCCCGCGCTCCGAGGCGACGTGCTTCCAGGGCATTATCTAGCGTGCCATGGGCGGTGATGATGAGCACCTCGGGCATGTTCGGTATCTGGCGCATCTCGGCCAGCACCTTGAGGCCGCTCATGTCTGGCAGGCCGATGTCCAGCAGCACGAGATCAAAGCGTTGGCGTGCGGCTTTGTCGAGCCCGCCTTGGCCAGAGGCTGCCACGATGGGCTCGGCACCCAGACGGCGAACGATCGTCGCGAGGGCGGCAGCAAGGGCATATTCGTCTTCGATGATCAGGACGCTGGGCATAGGGGGGAGAAGGAGACTTGCAGCTTAGTTGGAGAAAGGCTTCAGGAAAGCTGAGGTAGAGTGACTTCGACACAGCCACCGCCTTGTGGATGATTTTTGAGCAGCAATTTTCCACCATGAGCAGAAACGATCTCCTGTACCACGTTTAGGCCGACCCCCATCCCACCTTCTTTTTCAGAAAAGAACAATTCTGAGCCATGCGCTAGGGCAGAGGGGGAAAATCCTGGTCCCTGATCACGAAAAACCAGCAGGCACTGACCGGGCTGCATTTCCAGGCAGATATGCAGCTCGCCACCCTGTGCCATGGCCTGGATCGCATTCAGCATCAGATTGCGGCATACCTGCATCAGGCGCGCTCGGTCGCCGCGCACGCGGGCCTGCCAGGCCTCCGCAGGTGGTGTGCAGTGCAGCGTCACGCCTGCATGAGCTGCGGGAGCATTTAGCGTAGCCAGCGCCTCCACGATGATAGGCTCCAGCGCTAGAGGTTCCATTTTGGGTGGGGTGGGGCGTGCGAGGTAGAGCCATTGATTCACCAGCCCCTCGATCACTTTGCCCTCCGCTTGCACATGGTGCAGGGACTGGGTGGATTCCTCATCCAACATGCTGGCGTCGACGAGCTGGGCATGGAGCTGGATGGAGGCCAGTGGGTTTTTGATCTCGTGAGCCAGCCCTGTGGCCACTCGGCCCAGCAGAGCCAATCGTTCTGATTGCTCGCGGCGCTGGCGCTCCTGCTCTACGGCCATGCGGGCACGCACCAGCGCCCTGGCTAGCTCGCCGATCTCATCCGCGCGGCCGATATCCAGGGTAGTATGCTGCGCTGGATCAAAGAAGCCCGGCAGGGCTCCGGTGAGCCGCACTAGCGGATGCACGACCTGGCGGCTGATGATCCACGCGAGTGCGCCTGACAGCAGCCAAAAGGCGAGTAGCGCATGCCGCGTGGCTGGGTGCCAGAGGCTGAGAGCGACCTCGGGTGCACGGCGTAGGAAGATCATGTCATGCTGGGTATCGAGTGGCAGGCGCAGCGCCTCCCAACCATCGGCAAGGCTCAGCACCTCTCCTTCTGGAAGGGTTTGCAGCGGAGCTGCGGCCAGGGGTTCTACCGGGGGTTCCAGGTGGCCCTGGTCATCCATGAAGTGGATCTGCATGCCTAGCAGCTGTCCCAGATCGGCCGCTAGCTTCGCACTGCGGGGTAGATTTTGGTGCCGTACGAATTCGGCATCCGCCCCAGCCAGGGCAGCAAACACGCGCTCCTGTTCCGCCTGCTGCTGATGCTGCAGCCAGCCTAGCAGCAGAAGGGAGCCGACGACGACAAAGGCTGCGAAGAGCCCGATGAAGCGTGTGGCCAGCGGGCGGCGGGCGGGCGGAATCAGGCTAGCGACGGGGGAGGACACGGCGCGTAGGGTGGAGGCGGTGCTTTTGTTCGACAAGAGCGGCCTGTGGGCTAAATCATATGTCCTGCCTCGGCTTGCCCTTTTCCGTTTTCGCTTCTTCCACGTGTCAGTGTCTGCCCCCAGTTCCGGTTTTTTCCTGTCGTTTGAAGGCTCAGAAGGCTGTGGCAAGTCCACGCAGATTCGGCTGCTGCACGAGCATTTGATTCAGGCAGGGCAGAGGGTGCACCTCATGCGCGAGCCAGGTAGTACGTCCGCTGGAGAAACCATCCGACACCTGCTGCAGCATGCCAGGGAGGGCATTGGCCTGACGCCTGAGGCCGAGTTACTGCTGTTTGCTGCCAGTCGTGCGCAGCTTGTGCGTGAGCGTATCCGCCCGCTGCTCCATGCGGGGGATTTTGTCATTTTAGATCGTTTCCTTGACTCTACCTCTGTCTATCAGGGCATGGCCCGTGGCTTGCCTGAAGATGCCGTTGCTGCTGTGAATGCGTTGGCAGTCGGCGGCACCCTGCCGCAGCTTACGGTGCTGCTGGATCTAGATACGGATACGGCTTGGGCACGCATTCATGCCACCGGGCGTGAGCTCGATCGCATGGAGAGCCAGCCGCGCGCTTTTTATGAAAAGGTGCGCCAGGGCTACCTGCGACTCGCCCAGGAGAATCCAGATCGCATCGTCATCGTAGATGCCAGCCGCCCGCCAGAGGTGGTGCATGAGGAGATCGTGAAGCTCGTGCAAGCCAGAACCCATGCCTTACAAGCCTGACCAAGCCCTGAAATTATTGAAGCGTGCCCAAGAGCTGGGCAGGCTAGGCCATGCCTATTTGATCTCAGGCCCGCGCGAGGCCCGGTTGGAGGACTTCGCTGCGCAGATGCTCACGCTTGTTTCCGATGCCCGCCACGGTGAGCTGGACGACTGGGCACAGGAGGGCGCGATCATTTTGCGACCGCAGATGAAGTCCCGCCGCATCGGCGTAGGAGACAGCCCCGAGGAAGCAGGTACCATGCGTTATCTGGAAAAAATGCTGCACCGCACAAGTCAGTCAGGTCAGTACAAGATGGGCGTCCTGGTGGATGCGGAGCGCATGACCATACAGGCCCAGAATGCCTTTTTGAAGACGCTGGAGGAGCCTCCCGCCCGCACCCTGCTGCTGCTACTCAGCAGCCACCCTGAGCAGCTCCTGACGACCATCCTTTCCCGTGTCATTGAGATGCCTCTGCTGCCGCCTCCGGGTCAGCGCAGCTTTGATGAGCATGAGCAAAAGCTGCTGGCGCTTTTGGCCCACATGGCTGAGCGCGCAGCCACGGGCATCGGCGCGGCCATGGCCCTGAAAGCGGAATTTCAAGATGTGCTCGCCGGAGTGAAGGAAGGTATCGAGGGCGAGATGGAGGACGAGTTCGATAAAGAAAAAGAACACTATGGCCAGACTACAGATGGCACTTGGCTGAAGCGGCGTGAGGAAGAGGTCAGCGCCCGGGTGCAGGCCGCCTACCACCACCACCGCGATACTCTTCTCGAGCTGCTGCTGTCCTGGATGGGGGACATCGCCCGTCTCCAGGCAGGTGCTCAGCATCTGGATCTACCCACTTGGAGCGAGCACACCTCCATGCTTGCTGCACGTTGGAGTCCTGAGTCCGTCATGACCCGGATGCGTGCGCTGCGCCGACTGGAGCAGCTGATGCACACGAACGTGAATGAAAGTCTAGCCCTCGACGTAGCCTTCATTCACGCCTTTGGCCGCTGAATGCTTTCCCCCGACGCCATGAACGCCGCTCATCCTCCGCATCGGGACGCGCATCATGTGCGGCGTAACTTTCTGTGCCATGTTTTAGAAGGCGGACTCTACATGGGTGGCACCGCTTTTTTGGCCCCCGAGAGTGTCTTGCCCAAGATGGTACAGTCCCTGGGTGGTGCCGCCTGGGTCATTGCGGTCATGCCAGTGCTTTTGCCGGCTTCCTTTGCCTTAGTGGGTCTCTTCATTGCCCCTGTCGTGGAGCGGCTCACTCGATTCAAGCCATGGGTGCTAGTCTTCGGCCTCCTGCAAAGGCTACCCTACCTGATCACGGGTCTGCTGCTCATGATGAATGATGCCAACGATCACTGGCTGCTTCCATTGGTCGTGCTCACGCCTGTCGTCTCTGGACTCATTGGCGGTGTCACCGTCGTCGCCTGGATGGAAATGGTGACTCGTATGGTGCCGGAGCGTGTGCGTGCGGCGGGTTGGTCGGCACGCTACATCATGCAGGCCGTGCTCGGCATCGGTGCTGGAGTGGTCATTCAGCGCGTTCTCACGCACCTGCCCGGCCATGTTGGCTATGCCTGGCTGCATCTCGCGGCCTTTGCGCTGCTCTTTCTCTCCTGGCTGGCCCAGCTGCCCATGCAGGAGCATCCGGAGCATCACGCCCATTTGCCGCCTCGTCCAGCGCCACAGCCCTACTTGTCCTACCTACGTGGACTGCCGGCGCTGTTTCTCGCACAGCCTTATCTCGGACGACTGGTATTGGCTCGCTTTTTCGGGACGGGCTATCTCATGCTGGTGTCATTCTTGACCATTCATGCTCTGCATGTCACGGGCAGGCCGGAGGCGGATGAGGGACACTTTGTCACCTGGCAGGCCGTTGGCACCGTGCTCGGCAGTCTGCTCGCAGGTTACGTGGGGTGGAAAAGCGGTGGCAAGCTTGTTATCCTAGCCTCTCGCTTTGTTTGCTTGGGCCTTTGTGGATGGGTGATCTTCAATGAAACCTTCGCCGGGTTCGCGATCGCTTACTTCATCCTCGGCTTCGGACTGTTCTTGGATCGGGTGGGCGATCTAACCCTAGCAGCGGAGCTTTGCCCCTTGGAGCGCCGGTCCACGCTCCAGGCCATGCTCAGCTTTTGCAATGTCTTCTCTCTCCTGCTGGCGAGTTTGCTTGCGGGCTTGGTGTATCAATACACCCAGTCTTTCAACTGCATCGCGTGGATGGCAGGCGGTTGTGCTCTGGTCTCCATCGCCATCCTCAGCCGTATTCCTGAGCCAAGAAAAGCGAATCTCACGGCCTAACTCGTCAGGCTGGCCCGATTCCAGCGTCTGTCTCGGTTGGAGACGTCATTGGTCCGGAAGCGCTGGAAAGCCGAGCTTGTGAAATTTTTCACAAAATCGGGTTGCTGCCATCTGTCCGGGTCCGATACTCGTTTTCAATTTTTGTCTTTCCCTGCCCATGCCTGCCCCTGAAGCTGCTCCCGCCCCTGCCGCAACTCCACCGCCGGCGGATCTCGTGAATGTCCAGATCGATGGCGTTTGGTACAAGTTCCCCAAAGGCACCCGAATGATTGAGGCCTGCAAGCAGGTCCAGAAAGAGGTGCCGCACTATTGCTACCACCCCAAGCTTTCCAGCCCTGGCAACTGCCGCATGTGTCTCGTCGAGATGGGCATGCCGCCACGCCCAGCCCCCGGTCAAGAGCCAGAAAAAGACGAACATGGCATGCCCAAGATCGGCTGGATGCCGCGCCCCGTCATCGCCTGTGCCAATACGGTAGCGGAAGGCATGGGCATCCGCACGGAAAGCATGCTCACCCAGGAAGTCCGCAAGGGCGTGATGGAGTTCTTGCTGATCAACCACCCGCTCGACTGCCCCATCTGTGATCAAGCCGGCGAATGCCGACTGCAAGAGTTCAGCGTCGAGCATGGACGTGGCGAGAGCCGCTTCCGCGAAGAAAAGGTGAAGAAACCGAAGAACGTGGATATCGGCCCCCGCGTCCGTTTGGACGACGAGCGCTGCATCATGTGCAGTCGCTGCATCCGCTTCACCGCCGAGATCGCTGATGAACCCGTGCTTGGCTTCACCGAACGCGGCAGCTACACCACGCTGGCGGTCCATCCCGGCAAGCGGTTGGAGCACAACTACTCCCTCAACACCGTCGATATCTGCCCCGTCGGTGCCCTGACTAGCACCGACTTCCGCTTCCAGCAGCGGGTTTGGTTCCTCAATGAGACCAATAGCCTCTGCACCAAGTGTGGACGTGGCTGCAACGTCGAAATCGGTGCTCGTGGTGACACGATCTACCGCCAGACTCCACGTGAAAACAATGACGTGAACTCGACCTGGATGTGCGACCAAGGCCGTCTCGACTTCCACTTCGTGAATAGCGAGTTCCGTCTCACGGACCCGATGGTGAAGACCGGTGGCAAGCACCAAATCGCCTCCTGGAAAAAAGCTCTCCAAACCGTGGCCGATGCCGTTTCTGGTGTGAAAGGCGAGGAGATCGCCATCATCGCCAGTGCACGCATGACCAATGAAGAACTCTTCTTCGTGAAGCAACTGGCTCGCATACTTGGCACCGAAAACCTGGATGTGGTTCCCCGCACCGGTGGGGCGGATGCCTACCTGCGTGCCGATGACCTGAATCCTAACACCACCGGGGCCAAGCAGATCCTCGGCATTGAGCCAGGCTCCAAGCTCGCAGGCATCGGGGAGCTGATGAGCCGTGGTCGTCTGCGTGTCGTCCTGGCGTTGGGTGAAAACCTCCTCAAGGCCGGCTTCGAACAGCGTGATTTAGAAAAAGTCGGCTGCCTAGTTTCCCTGCACATTTTGGCGAATGCCAGTGCGGAGCTGAGCCATGTCGTGCTCCCCGGCACGTCCTATGCGGAAACACGCGGTAGCATGATCAACGTTACCGGGCGCCTTCAGCGTCTCAACAAAGCGGTGAACTCACCCGGCAGCGCGCGTGACACCTGGGAAATCCTGCGTGATCTCGTCGTCGCCTGTGGTGGCTCGAATGGCCTGCATAGCATCGAAGATGTCTTCAGCCGTCTAGCCGCTGAAGTAGCCTGCTTCCAGGGGCTTAGCTTTGCGAAAATCGGCGACCTCGGCGTTCAAGTCGTGGAGACCGGAGCGAAAGTGCCGCTGCTGGAGCGCGAAAAAGAGCGCAAGGCGAAGGGCATCATCGTCGGTTGAGCAACCATTTGAAGAACTTGCTCTCGCCGTTGAGAGACAAAGAAAGATGCGTTGCTGACCACCAGCCACGGCTTTTTCTCCGTTGCCAAGTGATTCTGTCGTCTCCAATGCAGAGTTCAGGGGCTGATCAGCGGATGAAGTAGCTCAGGTTTTCCAGCTCCACGGCTAAGTCCACGCTATTCACGACCACTTGTTCTGGCACGTCGAGGATGATGGGCGAGAAGTTCAAAATCGCCTGAATTCCTGCCTCCACCATCTGATTGCTCACCACCTGGGCACTGCTCGCAGGCACGGTCAAGATGGCCATTTTGACCTGGTTTTTGCGAATAAACTCGGCCATCTCCTCCATCGGCATGATAGGTGTGCTCAGACCTGACTGGGAGCGCGGAGCTAGGTCAAAGGCGGCCGCTACTTCAAAGCCCTCTTTGCGGAATCCGCCATAGCGCAGCAGGGCAGAGCCCAGATTGCCTACGCCCACGAGGATGACAGGCTGGAGGTGATTTTGTCCAAGCACTTTGGCGATGGTGCTGCTGAGCGCTTCGACATTGTAACCCAAGCCTCGTGTTCCAAACTGACCAAAATAGGTAAGGTCTTTGCGCAATTGGGTTGGCTTCACTCCAGCGGCCTTGGCGAGTGCTTCAGAGGAAACGGTGTCCACAGCGTTTTCCTTCAGCCTGCTCAAGCAACGTTGATAGATCGAAAGCCGGTAGATGGACTTGCGGGGAATATCTATTCGAGTCACTTGTGAAAATTCACCCGCAAAGTGAGATTGTCAATTTTGCCCTCATCGCGCTTCTAGCGCTTTATTGCTGCGGAGTTTCGCACAGCATCCTGCACCTTGGGTAAAGTGGGGGCGACCCTGGGCGATCCAATGACGCCAGCCTGCACGCAAGCGGCTGTGCTGCAAAACGCGGCCGAAATGGTCCCCGCCCATGCCTTAGAGATGATGGGTGCAGCTTAGCGTGCCAGCCCAGCCATCGAGAAGCGCTGAAACAGAGATCCTGAGGCCACGTAGAGAAAACCAAACATGAACAGCGCGCGGTAAGGAACAGCGCCCCAGTCTCGCTGCTCCAGGGCTAGCCAGAGCAACCAGCCAAAGTAGCCCGCCAGGAGAATCTCTCCCCAAAGCGCCACCGATTTGCCTGCCTTGTAGCGGAACGATTTAGCCTTGGACGTGGCCTCTGCCTTGCGAGTGACGCCATACTTCGGCGTGCGCACAAACTCGGACTGATGGCCAAGTAGAGCCTCGATCACCGCGCGGGCATTGTTCACGGTCATGCCTATACCTAGGGCCATATAGAGTGGGATCAAGGGGATCGCCTTCAGCCAGCCGAGTGGACGTTGCGCGCCCTGGGCAGTTAAGTAAAAAGCGATCACGGTGATGGTGGCAAAGAAGAAGAGCGGAAGATCCAGGAACACCGCCTTTTGCCAGGAGTTTTGCGGTAGAAAATCCCAGGGGAAGACCAACACTAGGGACACCAAGGTCAGTAAATTGGCAAAGTTGGCAGCCAAGTGTGCAGTCGCTTCCAGCTTCGTGTGTAGAGGAACCGAGCTGCGCCAGACTTGCCCCAGCATTTGCAGGCAGACCTGAATGGATCCCTTCACCCAGCGGTGCTGCTGCGACTTGTAGGCGTCCATGTCTGGTGGCAGCTCCGCAGGTACCAATACATCGTTCAGATACACAAAATTCCAACCGCGGAACTGCGCACGATAGGTCAGATCCATGTCTTCTGTCAGCGTGTCGGAACGCCAGCCACCTGCGTCATCGATCGTCGTTCGCCGCCAGAGACCGGCAGTGCCATTGAAGTTACAAAACTCCCCCCAGCGGCTCCGAGAGGTCTGCTCCAGCATCAGGTGCCCATCCAGCAGGATGGCCTGCAAGCGGGTCAGGAGAGAAAAGTCGCGGTTTCGATGAATCCAGCGTGCCTGCACAATGCCGACCTGGGGATCGGTGAAGTGTTGGATCGTGCGCAGGAGGAAGTCAGGTGCCGGGGTGAAGTCTGCGTCAAAGATGGCAATGAATTCACCCTTCACCGTGGCCATCGCCTCATCCAGCGCGCCAGCTTTAAAGCCATGCCGGTTCTGGCGGTGGCGCAGTTCGACATCGAAACCTTCCTGTCGAAGCTGTGCGGCATGACTTTCCATCAGCGCGGTGGTTTCATCCGTTGAATCATCCAAAATCTGGATCTGCAACCGGTCGCGTGGGTAATCCAGTGCGCGGATATGGTCGATCAACTGATCCAAGACATCCGCTTCATTGTAGAGCGGAAGCTGAACGGTGATGAAGGGTAGTTGGGCAAACGTGCCCATAGGCACTGGTGGTTTCTTTCGAAAGCGCCAATAACCATAGAGAACCTTCAGCTTGTGCGCACCAAAGGCGGACAATCCGAGGCAGAGAATGACGTAACTGGCGAGCCAGAGGAGGGTTTCCCATCGGGGCATATCGGGAGCAGCCCAGAGACGGCGGTATGAGGATGCCGTCAAGATCAATCAGACTAAGCCGCTGCCCCTGGTGGTAGAAAGCTTACTTCTGCGAAGGAAAAACCAAGACGCCATGGCCATTGGGCACGAGACCAGACTTTTCGAACTCAAAAAAAACGCCGCCTGGAGGTCCAGGCGGCGCTTTGGGGGGACTTTGCTGGTCTTTAAGAGGCTTGGTGAGCCGATTAAGCCGTAGGCACTTCCGAGATCGTCTTGAGGATGCGGGAAGCGATCTGGTAAGGGTTGCCCTGGCTGTTCGGACGGCGATCCTCCAGGTAACCTTTGTACCCATTGTTAACGAAGCTGTGTGGCACACGGATCGAAGCGCCGCGGTCAGCCACTCCCCAGGAGAATTTGTCGATGCTCTGGGTTTCGTGCAGACCGGTCAGACGCATATGGTTGTCTGGACCATAGACGGCGATGTGCTCCATGCAGTTCTTCTCAAAGGCACCCATGAGGGCTAGGAAGTAGTCCTTGCCGCCTACTTCGCGCATGTGCTTGGTGGAGAAGTTGGCGTGCATGCCGGAGCCGTTCCAATCGGTGGCTCCAAGAGGCTTGCAGTGGAACTCGACGTCCACTCCGTACTTCTCACACAGACGCTGCAGGAGGTAACGGGCGACCCAGACTTGGTCAGCAGCGGTCTTGGAACCTTTGCCGAAGATTTGGAATTCCCACTGACCCTTGGCCACTTCAGCGTTGATGCCCTCGTGGTTGATGCCTGCGTCCAAGCAGATGTCGAGGTGCTCCTCGACGATCTGGCGAGCGATGTCGCCGACGTTCTTGTAGCCAACGCCAGTGTAGTAAGGTCCTTGAGGCGCTGGGTAGCCGAAGTCAGGGAAGCCCAGAGGACGGCCATCTTGGTAAAGGAAGTATTCCTGCTCGAAGCCGAACCAAGCGCCTTCATCGTCGAGAATCGTGGCGCGGTCATTGGAGGCATGAGCGGTGCCGTCAGCGTTGTAAACTTCACACATGACCAGCACGCCGTTCTTGCGGGTGGAATCAGGATAAACAGCGACTGGCTTCAGCACGCAGTCCGAGGAGCCGCCGGGGGCCTGCTGGGTAGAAGAACCATCGAAGCCCCAGTTTGGAAGTTCTTCGAGCTTCGGAAAGCTGGAAAATTCCTTCAGCTGGGTCTTGCTGCGCAGGTTGCGGACAGGCTCGTATCCGTCGAGCCAGATGTATTCAAGTTTGTATTTGGCCATGGTTGTGGGTGTTCGACTTGGGATTTGGTCGCGGCGCGGGTGAAGAGCTTTTTAGGCAACACCTTAGCGGCGCGGGGATGTGACAAAGCACAC
>JBIKYV010000264.1:0-3216 GCA_044355075.1 Prosthecobacter sp. | reverse complement strand
AAGCACTGCGCCTTACGCGGCAGAAGCTTTTGGAGAACTTCGACGAGGAGGTGCAGGCCAAGCTCAAGCTCCGTGATGACAACTCCCGCGCCATGCTGAGCCACTTCGAGCGCCAGCTCATGCAGCTCACCCGCCACGAGCTTCGCGATGATGCCACGTTCCACTCGGATTCATCCTTCATCCTTCATGCTTCACCTTTGAAGGAGGTTGCCTCCGGGCTCTACGTCCTGCCGCGCAGCACCAGCACCGCTCACGTCTATCGCCTCGGTCATCCCTTAGCCGAGAAACTCCTCATCCAGGCCAAGGAGCGCGATCTCCCACCTGCCGAGCTTGAGTTTCATTATGCCGAGCACGGCAGCAAGATCAGCATTCTGGAGCCCCTGCGCGGCCAGTCCGGCACCCTCACCGTCTCCCTCTTCACCGTGGAGTCCATGGATCAGGCCGAGGATCACCTCATTTATGCCGCCTGCACGGATGACGGTGCCCTGCTGGATCAGGAGCAGATCCGCCGCCTGTTGAGCTTGCCTGCTGTGGTGAAGGGGCCAGTGCTCGACCTACCCGCCCCGGAGTCGCTTGGGCAAATCACTGCCAAGCGCCAGACCGAACTCCAGCAGATCATCGCCAAGCGCAACGGCCACTACTACGAGGCCGAGGCCGAGAAGCTCGACGGCTGGGCGGATGACCTCAAGGTCGGCCTCGAGCGCGAGATCAAGGAGATGGACCGCCTCATCAAGGAAGCCCGCCGTGCCGCTGCTACCGCTCTTACTTTGGAGGACAAGCTCGCCAGCCAAAAGCAGATCAAGAACGTCGAAGCCCAGCGCAACGACAAGCGCCGCTCCCTCTTTGAAGCACAAGACGCCATTGATCAGCAGCGCGAGGATTTGATTGGGAAGATTGAAGGGAAACTCCAGCAGGCTGCTTTCGCCCGTCCATTGTTAACCATTCGCTGGAGATTACATTAACCCCAAGGGTAAACCATTTATTGACAAAAGCCCGACTTATGGAAGTCTCGTTCACCAACAAGAAGCTCGCCAAACTGCTGAGCAGTCAGAAGGAGACGCTCCGCGCCTATGGGCCCGACAATGGCCGGCGCATCCTCCTTCGGCTCCAACAGATCGCCGATGCCTCGAACTTGGCTGAACTCGCTTTGCTGCCCCAGACGCGCGTTCATGAACTCACCAACAATCGCAATGAACAAATCTCCGTGGATGTGAAGCACCCCTACCGGCTGCTCATCGTCGCGGACCATGAAGAGACGCCACGCAAGCTGGACGGCGGACTCGATTGGTCCCAGATCACCATGGTTAAGGTCATTGAGATTACCAACACACATTCCTAATGAACACCAAACACGCCTTCAAGCCCGACTACGCCTTCCCTCCTGGAGAGACGCTTCTCGAAACCCTGGAAGCTCTCGGCCTTACCCAGAAAGAACTGGCCGCACGCATGGGCCGTCCCTTGAAAACCATCAACCAGATCATCAAAGGCACCGCTCAGATCATGCCAGAGACCGCACTTCAGTTGGAGAAGGTCACTGGCGTTCCCGCCTCGTTTTGGAACAATGCCGAGTCTAATTACCGCGAGCACCTTGCACGCTTGGAGGATGAGCAGCGTCAAAAGGACGAAGTCGGCTGGCTGGACCGCTTCTCATACAAGAAGATGGCCGATCTTGCCCTCGTCACACCCGTGCAGGATAAGACCGCCCGTGTCGGCCAGCTTCTCCGCTACTTCGCCGTCGCCAGTCCCAAGCAATGGCACTCCACCTATGGCGAGTTGCGCGGTGCCGCGCGAGAGTCAGCTAGCTTTGAAACTGATCTTGGCGACTTCAGCGCCTGGTTGCGTGCGGGGGAAGTGCTGGCTCAGAAACGCCACTGTCAGCCTTACAACAAGGAGGTCTTCACTCGCCATCTTATCACCATCCGCGGCCTAACTATGCAAAACCCCGCCAAGGTTTGGCCGGACGTTTGCCGACTCTGCGCCGAGGCCGGAGTCGCCGTCGTGCTTGTGCCTGAATTACCGAAGACACACGTCTTCGGCTTTACCCGCTGGCTTACTCAGGAAAAGGCGCTCATTCAGCTCAGCTTGCGTTACAAGACGGATGACCTCCTCTGGTTCACCTTTTTCCATGAGGCTGCGCACATCCTCTTGCATGGGAAACGTGACGTCTTCGTCGAGTATCGCGGCGTGGACAATCCCAAGGAGCAGGAAGCCAACCTGTGGGCCGGAGAGTTTCTCATCCCCACAGCCGCCTGGACTAACTTTCTCGCTAAGCTCACCGAGCGGCCCTCCGCCTCATCAATCCAAGCATTCGCCAAGCAGCAAGGCATCGCACCAAGTATCGTGCTGGGGCGTCTGCAACACCGTGAGAAGCGTGTCTCGCCAGGTCTTTATAATCATCTCAAACACAGCATTTCCATAGCCTGGTCAGGACTGGAATAACGCTCTCCCCACTCATGGCATCACTTTACCTCAACCGTCTCCAAGCCGAAGAACGAATCACGCTCTTGAAGGACCTGCATGATAGGCAGACTGGTCATTGCTTCATTTGTGGCAAGGCTATCGACCTCAAGCTCCAGAAGGATTCGATCGACATTGATCACGTCATCCCGACCTCCCTCAACGGTCCTGACAATCCCGGTAATTTTGCGCTCACCCACGATTCTTGCAATCGAGGCAAGCAAGACAGCGATCTCAGAGTCGCCCGCATCATCGCAAAGTTTGACGACATTAACGAAAGCGTTGCTGACGAAAGTCGCGCTGCCAATCTGGGAGACGTGCTCAAAGTCTTCCGCACTTCCAGCCATCCTTTCCCGGTGAGCATTGAAGGTGACAAGCTCTCCTATTCGCTTGCTGCGACCGGCAAGAACGACATTCAAACCATCCCCCTCTACGAGGATGGTTTGTCTGGCTTCCGATTTTTCTTCGCCCAACTCCCCATCGAATACATTCAGCACGACAGTAAGCTCAATCCACGAGCGATTGGTCCCAACATCAAAAAGCTCATCAAAGAATTCCACACAAAGCGTCCTCAGCTTCACGTGGCCCTGGGTTGGTTAAACACTGAAGACGGGGACAAAGCCGAAGTTCGTATCTTTGATGGCCAACATAAGGCTGCAGCACAGATCATGCTTGGGGCCAAGAATCTCCCAGTCCGCGTCTTTGTGGACCCGGATGTGGAAGTGCTGCTCACAGCAAATACTCTAGCGGGGACCACCC
>JBIKYV010000121.1:0-11610 GCA_044355075.1 Prosthecobacter sp. | reverse complement strand
TCCGGCGATCTCGGTGAAACGTGGCAATGGGAAACGAGTGAGTTTCCCGTGGTCAGCAACACCCAGCGCCCTGCCATGCTGCGGCTCAAAGAAGGCCCCATCCTGCTCTGTTCCTTCACTGACGAGGCACGCAAGCCGAAGAACGAACGCATCGGCCTAACCTTCAAATCCACCGGCGGCGACTACATCGGCATCGGCCTTTACGCCGCCGTCAGCTACGACGAAGGCAAAACCTGGCCCGACCGCCGCCTCATCGCGCCTGAAGGCAAGACCATCGCGGACATCAACGGCTACCTCGCGGCCACCCAAACCCGCGACGGCCGCATCCAGGTCATTACCAGCAAAGACCACTACGTCTTTAACCTCGCGTGGATCAAAGCGCTGCCACACGTGCGGAAGAAGTGAAACCAAAGCACGTTATTCAGCGATCACTTACTCCACGATGAACCATAGGAAATACACGCTTACATTTATCACCACCCTGCTGTTCGCGCCTTTGGCCGCGATCCACGCAGCCCATTTGAAATTGGCGACGCCCTTCTCCGATCATATGGTGCTGCAACGCGAAAAGCCTGTCATCGTATGGGGCTGGGCGGATGCGGGTGTCGAGGTCACAGTGGCGTTTGCCGGACAGAAGAAGACCTCAAAAACCGGGCCGGATGGCAAGTGGAGCCTGAAGCTCGATGCGCTCCCAGCCAGCAGCGAACCGCGTGATCTCGTCATCACGTCCAATCAGCCATCGGGTGTCAAAAACCTGAAATGCAGCGATGTGCTCGTGGGCGAGGTCTGGCTCGGTTCCGGGCAATCGAACATGGCGATGACCGTGGCGGGTTGTTACCACTTCGATGCTGAAAAAGCCGCCGCGAAGTATCCGCTCATCCGTCATTATCGCGAAAGCTCCGGCCCATCCAACACACCGCAGGCCGAGGGTAAGGGTGCATGGCAAATCTGCACGCCGGAGAACGTCGGCGGCTTCTCCGCAGCGCTGTATTTCTTTGGTCGCGAGATTCACCGGGAGGTCGGTGTGCCCGTCGGCCTCATCAACACCTCCGTCGGTGGCACGCCCATCGAGTCATGGGTCGCCGCCGAGGTGCAGTCCTCCGATCCCGAGACAAAGGCGAACTACGACACGCGGCTGGACGCGCACCGGAAGTTCGATCCCGCGCAAGCGCCCGCGTTGCATGAGAAGCAACTCGCCATCTGGAAGAAGGCCTCCGAGAAAGCGAAAGCCAACGGCACACCCTTTGTCGTGCCACCGCCCAAAGATCCGCTGGCGATGTGGAAGCTCAAAGGCGGCCCAAGCGGCCTCTTCAACGGCAAAGTGGTCAATCTCGTGCCTTTCACCCTGCGTGGAATGCTTTGGTATCAAGGCGAAGGCAATGCGGGCAATCCCGGTTTGTATCACAAGCAGCTCACGCAGCTCGTCACAAGTTGGCGCACGCTTTGGCAGGACGAAGTGCCCTTCGCGTGGGTGCAGCTGCCGAACTTCACCTCGCCCGGAGAAGGCTGGCCGCGTGTGCGCGAATCCATGCTGAAGACGCTCGCGCTGCCCAAGACCGGCATGGCCATCACCATCGACCTCGGCGATGCGAAGGACATCCATCCGAAGAACAAGCAAGATGTCGGCAAGCGTCTCTCCTTCTGGGCGCTCGGCACCGTGTATGGCAAAAACGTCCCCGCCACCAGCGGCCCGCTTCCCGCAGGCTCGACCATCAATGACAATGCGATCAGCGTCTCCTTCAAACATGCCAACGGCGGCCTGAAATCCATCACCGGCGGCCCGCTCACCGGCTTCCAAATTGCCGCCGCTGATCAACAGTGGAAACCTGCTAAAGCCAAGATCGTTGGCGAGACCGTCGTGGTCAGCAGTCCCGAGGTGTCCAAGCCTGTGGCCGTTCGCTACGCCTGGAGTGACTGGCCCGACTACAGCCTCGCCAACGGTGCTGGATTGCCCGCGTCGCCTTTCCGCACCGATGACTGGCCTGTGGTTCCAGTGACAAAATAGCCAAAACTCCGCACAGGGATCAATCACTTCGGTATCGCTTCCGATAAGCGCCTGGAGTGGTGCTCATGGCTCGGGTGAATTCTCGGCTCATGTGGCTGTGATCGCTGAATCCGCTCTCCAGGGCGATCGTGGTAATGGTCGCGTCGGTCTCGACCAAAAGTTGGCAGACTTTGCCGATGCGAAACTGGCGGACGTAGGCGGAAGGTGTGAGCTGAAAGGCTTTCTTGAAGTGTCGCTGAAAACCTCGAACGGACATGCCGGCTAGGCGGGCGAGATCTTCCACCGCTACAAGTGAGGCGAAGTGATCCCGGATGTGCTCCAGCACCGGAGTGAATTGGACAAAGGGTGAGGCGATGCTAGCGGCTTTTTGCAGATCCCGGGAGATGCCAGCGAGCCCGACCACGCGCCCATCCTTGCCACGCAAAGGAATCTTCGACGTGACATACCAGTCGGGACTGGCGGGATGGCGCATCACCATCTCCACCCGCCCCCAGATTTCCTCTCCAGCGAGCACCCTTTGATCATCGCGTGTGTAATGGTCGGCTAGGTAGGCCGGAATGAAATCATGATCGGTGCGACCGAGAACGCCCTTCGGATCAGCGAAGCCGTGCGCGAGATGCATGATCCGACTGGCATGGCGGTAGATGCCCTGCGCGTCCTTGATGAAGAAACGCGTGTCCGCATACGCATCGAACAGGCGCAGTTCATACCCAGGCGCGAGTTGGGCGAGGAAGTCGTCAGGCGGTGGCAGCGTTTTGGGCATTGGCCTTCAAGTACGCTGCATCCCGATCCGGTTCGCAATGGCTATTGATCGTGCAATCATGTTTCTGCATACTACGATCCTCTTCAATCTCACTGGCTATCCCTCTTCTCTCAGAGTTGGCATCGCGCTCATCATGGCATGACTTTGAAGGTGGGTTTTCACAACGAGTCATGAATCTCTTACCCCTTCCAAAGAATGGTGATGACATGCATACACTTTTATCAAAACGAACGATTAATTCCAAAGCATGAATTGGAATGAATGGTGGAGCAGGGTGAAATGAGGCTCTCTCAAAAAAATGAACCACTCCAAATCCTCAAACAAAACCAACACGATACTCGTCATCAAGGGCCAGGGCATTGGTCCCGAATGTGTGGAAGCCACGAAGTTAGTTCTCGCTGCGACAGGTCTCTCAATTCACTACGTCGATGGTAGCCTCGGGTATCCTGATGCGAAGGATCTTTTCGCCCTGTTGCAGCAGCACGCGCCTGAAGCTTATGCCACTCAGTTTGGTGAGCAGAAGCCCGAAGACGTGGCCAAAGAACTCGAAGGTCAGGCGAAAGAGGAGGCTCGAGCAGCGGGCAATATCAACGACTTTTACAAGAAGCTGCTGGGTAAGCTCAAGCCGGAGACTCTAAAGGCAGTCAAAGAGATGGTAACACAACTCGAACGTCAGACGCTCATCGATGCAAGCAAAGCGGATGCCGTGCTCAAAGGCGCACTGCGCACCCTTGATGAGGGGGATGAGCCAAGTCGGAATGTGACCATACGAAAGGGATTCGAGCAATACGCCAACATTCGGCGCTGTGTGACCCTCGATCCGATTGCTCCAGGCATGCCGGGAGCAGACATTTTGTTTGTTAGAGAAAACGTCGAGGATCTCTATGCCTCGATTGAGCACCGCTTGGCGCGCAATTACCCCCAGGCTCTGCGGCATCAAACACCGGAAGGCTGCGAGCTCATCTGCCGTGCCGCGTTTGAGGCGGCTGTTCGCGACGGGCGGAAAAAAGTCACCGCCCTGGAAAAGCCAAATATTTTGAAAATCACCGGCGGCTTGTTCAAGGAGTCCTTCCTTAAAGTAGCGCGCGACTATACGCCGGATCGCCTCGGGGAACGGGCGATCACGGCAAACTTTATGATCATTGATGACGGCCTTGCTGCGATTGCGGCAGCTCCAGAAAAATTTGATGTGATCGTAACCACGAACATGTTCGGTGACATCGGCTCTGATATTGCCGCAAAAGTCACTGGAGGCGTCGGCTTGGTCAGTTCGAACAATACCAACCCCAACAACCCGCGTGCTGTCTCGATGTTCGAAACCATGGGTGGCACCGCCGATGATATTGCAGGCCAAAACAAGGCCAATCCTGTGGCACTGATCGATGCTGCAGCAGAGATGCTCCTCCATATCGGCGGAGGGGCAAACATCCTCGCGGCTGAACGGATGAAAGCTGCTGTGATGGAGGTTCTGGCAGCAGGCTATTATGTGGGTGATATCGCCAAGGGACCTTTCCAGACTGCCCTTGGCAGGGAGCGCTCTGGAACGCGTGAGTTCGCAATCGCCATTGCAGGGAAAATCGCCGAACTTATAGCCCTCCAGGAAAACCATCCGCAAAAAACGATCAAGGAATTGGTGCTGGAGCGTGCCCATTCGGACATCAAACCGTTGTTCGAGCGTGTGCTCCGCTCCTACAGCCAGTATGCCTCGGACATGCAAGCTGGAAGCCCACAGTGGGAAGCCTATGTCGAACGCAATGTTCCGCCGAACCCGACGCGCGCCAACTCGAAGATCGTTGGATTTGACATGTTTGTTGATGATTGCGGGCTTGATGTTGCCTTTACGCCATCAGGTGCGGTCGATGAATCGAACTCTTGTGTGGCCCGAGCCGTTCGCGAGAAGTTTGAAGAGGAAACATCTCTCACGCTGAGTCATTTGTTTAACATCAATCGAGCTGGCAGTTTGCAATCGGTGCGCAGCTTTGGGCAATACAGTGCACGCGTTATGCAGGACTTCTTGCAGGCGCGACCAGATCTTGCCGAAACCTCGTTCGGTTCTGCGGTGATCGCCATGAATGCCAGTGCGGCCACGATCGCGCGCTACAGCGATGCATTAAAAGCCAAAAAGCTTCATCAGGCCGTGGAGAGCTTGGTGCGCTTCGATCAAGCCAGCATCAAGCTGATCCAAGCATTCTATCGACTACGCGCTGCGAAGATTTCACCCATCCTGAAAGCGCATGGATTTCAGCTAGTCCGCATCACCAGCCGTGGGACGGAAATTTATCCAACGATGTGTGACTTTGAGAAGCGTGATGTGGATCGCTATCGTGTGGAGATCGATTCAACAGGGCCACTCGCAAACGAGGGATTCAACCACCTGCGGATTCAAACAGCGATCATGGCAGCGAAAAGCCAGATTGTTGCCCTCGGCTGGATCATCTCAGAAACCATGCTGAACCGCACCTTCATTGATGGTGAAGGCCCGAATCAGGGCAAGGAAGTCGCTGGAGTATCTCGCCCCTATGCGATGAATCTGGGCACCAACTACAGCGGCAACTAAGCTTCTGCACTCTCAGCCGCCCACCAAAGCAATTGCCAATCATTTTTACCCATGAGTAGCTATTCAGAAAACCACCCCAATTCCGAAGCATTGATCGCCATCTGTCTGTTCTCAGCATTCTCTGATGGCTCCAAGTGCGAGACTGAAAGACAGCGGATCGATGCACTCGCCCTAGAATTGGGTGACGACGATGTTCCTGAGATTTCACGGCGTATTTTGATGGGGCGATTGTCATTGGATACAGCGACAGCAGCACTCAAAACCCGCGAGGAACGTCTGCTCGCCTACGAAATGGCTCGTGCTGTCTGCGAATCGGGAGGCTCCATCTCAACTGATGAACAAACATTTTTATCAGACCTGAGTTCAAAACTCGGCATGACTTCCGGTGATACAAAGCAGCTTGATGAGGATGTGGACGCTGTCGTTCTTGCCCCTTTTGCTGCTCCTGGCGCAGCATTAGCTGCGGATGATCAATCAGGCATGATTCTACGTTATGCCATTCTTAACGGTGCCTTGGAGCTCTTGCCAGAAACCGTGGCCACCATGGCCATCATACCGATGCAAATGAAGATGGTGTGGCGTATTGGCAAAGCTCATGGGCACGACCTCAATCGCTCCAGCATCATCGAGCTTCTTGGCACGGCTGGTGTTGGTATCGGCTCCCAAGTCATCGAAGGTTTTGCACGCAGGCTGATGGGTGGCTTCGGTAAAAAACTCGGAGGCAAGCTTGCGGGTCGCGTCGCCAACCAAGTCACGGGCTCGGCTTTTTCGTTTGCCTCGACCTACGCGATCGGTCACCTCGCTGTGAAATATTACTCAGCAGGACGTACGTTTGGAAGTTCGGAATTGAAATCAATGTACGCGCCACTGGCCAATGAGGCGAAGACGCTGCACGCCCGATATTTGCCTGACATTCAACAGAAGGCAGGTTCGCTGGACACCGCAACGATCCTCAACTTCGTTCGTGGTAAGACGACTGTCTGAGTCGCTATGGCACCTCACACTTCCTCTTCGCTCCACTTCTAACAAAGCCCGTCACCCCAAACGAGATCTCCAAGCAAATGGGGGCGGCCATGTGAATGTCGTCAGAAGTTTGCGCAACGAGGATCAACTCCAAACGACATCGACGAGCTTCCTCGGACGAAGGGGCATAGCCTTCGGGATGATGTCGGGTGAGTTGCTAGCTTTGAGAGAGACCTTGGCTGCATCTTTATGGCGTGCGTCGTCAAGTTTTGTGGTTTCTCGCGCTGGGGAGTGATGGAGTGATGGAGTGATGGAGTGATGGAGTGATGGATGGCTGGATTTCCACTACTCCCCGATTATGCCGGATACGATAAGTCAATCCCTTGGGAAGAGCAGGCTCGGCGGCCTAAATTTGGCAATCATTTGGCGCATTCGTTCACAAATCCGCCGCTTGAATCCAAGCGATCTCCAACACGCGGTGGCAGAATAAAAATCCATCCAGCGTAACAACAATCCACGAAGCCACCGTACCTCTCCAACCCCATGGCCATCACCTATCTGAAATCTGGTAAGCCCGAACTCGAACGCGCCGAAGACGACACCAAAGTGCGCGGTATTGTCGAGAGCACCCTGGCGGACATCGCCGCGCGTGGCGATGAAGCAGTGCGTGAACTGTCCATCAAGTTCGACCGCTACGACCCGCCCAGCTTCAAGCTCAGCCCGGCTGAAATCGAAGCCGCGATGGCCAAGGTCTCCGCCCGCGACCTTGACGACATCCGATTCGCTCAAGCGCAGATCCGTCGTTTTGCGGAAGCTCAGCGTGCCACCATGACCGATCTCGAAGTCGAAACGCTCCCCGGCGTGATCCTTGGCCACAAGCACATCCCCGTGCCATCGGTCGGTTGTTATGTGCCTGGCGGCAAGTTCCCGATGGTGGCTTCGGCTCACATGTCCGTACTGACCGCATCCGTCGCTGGCGTGCCGCGCATTGTCGCAGCGGCTCCCCCTCAAAACGGCGAACCCCACCCCGCCATTGTCGCAGCCATGCACCTGGGCGGTGCACACGAAATCTATGTCCTCGGCGGTATGCAGGCCATCGGTGCCATGGCCTTGGGAACGGCGACGATCGCCCCCGTGGACATGATCGTGGGTCCCGGCAACGCCTTCGTGGCCGAGGCCAAACGCCAACTCTTCGGCCGCGTGGGCATCGACCTTCTGGCTGGTCCCACCGAGACGATGGTGATCGCGGACGATACCGTCGATGCCGAGCTTTGCGCAACGGATCTGCTCGGGCAGGCCGAGCATGGTTACAACTCGCCGGCCATCCTGCTGACCAACTCATCCCAACTCGCGCACGCGACCCTCGCGGAAATCGATCGTCTGCTCGACATCCTGCCCACGGCGGAAACCGCACGCGCCTCGTGGCGGGACTATGGCGCGGTGATCTTTTGCGACACCTATGATGAGATGCTCACCATGGCCAACGAGATCGCCTCGGAGCACGTGCAGATCATGACCGACCGCGATGACTGGTTCCTGGAAAACATGACCTGTTACGGAGCCTTGTTTCTGGGGCCGCGAACCCATGTGGCCAACGGCGACAAGGTGATCGGCACCAACCACACCCTGCCGACCCGAAAGGCCGGGCGCTACACCGGCGGCCTCTGGGTTGGCAAGTTCCTGAAAACGCACACCTACCAAAAGATCCTCACCGATGAAGCCGCGACTTTGATTGGTAAATACGGCTCTCGTTTGTGCATGCTGGAGGGATTCGTGGGCCATGCCGAGCAATGCAACATGCGCGTCCGTCGTTATGGAAGCGAAGACGTAGCGTATGGTGCCGCCGCCGAGTGATGCCGCCTGCTTTTTCCCAAACTCCATCCGCCCAACTCAACCATGTCCACCGAGAGCTACACATCCAAACCCCAAGGCAAAATCCCCAACAACAGGTTCCCCCTGTTGGTGCATCGCAACGCCGTCCCAGGTGGTGGAGCCGAGGCGATCAAAGCCCGGTTCCGCAGCAACGCTTGGTCCAACAACTGGGACTACCCTGGCGTTTACCCTTACGCGCACTTCCACTCCACGTCCCATGAGTGTCTCGGCTGTGCCAAAGGCTGGATGGAGCTTCATTTGTCGGTCGGGGAAAGTGGCTGGACCCGTTTGCGGATCAACACCGGCGATGTGATCGTCATCCCCGCCGGAGTCAGCCACGAGATGGTCGCTCAATCGGATGACCTTCATGTCTGCGGTGGTTACCCAAACGGACGCGACTGGGACGACATCGAAGAAGCCTATCTCAGCGATGAAGACTACAAACGCGCCTGCAAACGCATCATGATGCTGCCCATTCCCGACCGTGATCCCGCGACCGGCGAGCCGATGCCGGAATGGCACGCCGCACCGTCATCAGTGGACGCAGGCTGGAATGACTGGCGCACCAGCCTCGACGCAAGGTCCGTTGAAACCCCATGAACGAGGCACCGCCAACAATCCGCCTGCACCGTACCATCAGAGGTGCCGGTCCTGTCTTACTGCTGCTCCACGGCGTCACTCGTTGTGGAGCCGATTGGGAACCGCTGCTCCCGGCGCTCGCTGACAATTGGACTGTCATCGCCCTCGACCAACGTGGTCACGGTGGCTCACCGCGAGCTGAGAGCTATCTCGTCACCCACTACGTCGCGGATGTCGTGAGATTTGTGCGGGAGGAAACAGCCGACCCCGTCGTCCTCTTCGGGCATTCCTTGGGGGCCATGGTGGCCGCAGCAGTCGCAGCGGAACTGCCAGATCGAGTGCGCGGCATCATTCTCGAAGACCCACCCTTTCACACCATGGGAAACCGCATCGCGGGCAGTGCGTGGCAGGCGCAGTTTGCTGGCATGAGAAAGGTCGCACGAAAGCGCGGTAGCGTTGAAGAAAGCACCGACGCCCTCGCAGACATCCGTCTCCCCGCCAGCGGCGGTGCCTTCAAACGCCTCGGCGAGTTGCGCGACCGTGCCTCTCTGGCTTGGAGCGCCGAATGCCTCAGCCAACTGGACCCCGAGGTGCTCACGCCCGTCATCGAAGGCCGTTGGCTTGATGGCTATGATTTCCCTGACGCGCTCTCCCGCGTTCGTTGTCCCACCTTGCTGCTCCAGGCCGATCCCTCTGCGGGTGGTGCGCTCATCGACGCCGATACCGAGACCCTCAAGTCCATTATTTCCACCTGCCAGCATGTTCGTTTCCCTGGCTTCGGCCACAACCTGCACCGCGACCGACCGGAGTCGGTGCTGCGAGCTTTTGCTGACTTCGCCGCCTCACTCCCTTTTTCAAATAACACACCCGCCACAGACCTCTGATGAAATGGCATTCGCTCACCGCACTCGGCCTCCTCACGGCCACTTTTTTCGCGTCCGCATCCGCGAGGCTCACCGCAGCCGAGACGCCATCCATCTTCGACCGTCAGAACATCTCCGCATTGTGGATCGCGCCTCCATGGGATGCGAAAAAGCGCGGCCCGGAGGAACGGATGCAGATGCTGAAGGAGCTTGGCTTGAGCAAGATCGCCTACAACGGGGGCAGCGCGGTCGATGCGGAAATCGAAGCGGCGAAGAAGCACGGCATCGAGATCGCCGCATGGTGGTATCCAGCACGGGATTCACAAATCGTCGAGTCCACCAAGCGCCACGGCATTCATCCGCAGTTCTGGGTTTGCGGATCACGTGCCATCACGGTGAGGAACGATGCTGAGCGCATCGAAGCCGAGGCCGCACGCATCCGGCCTATCGCGGAGGACGCGGCGGCGCTCGGTTGCAAAGTGGGGCTCTACAATCATCGCGAGCCATGGTTCGAGGAGCAGGATCATCAAATCGCCATCATCGAGCGACTGAAGCGCGACGGCATTACGAACGTTGGCATTGTGTTCAATTTCCATCACTGGCACGGCTCGCTGGCTGAGTTCCCCACGCTATTCAAACGCATGCAGCCCTATCTGATCGCAGTGAACCTCAACGGCATGAAGGCCGACACCTCGCAGTATCCAGGCGTGCGCTACATCGGCTCCGATGATTCAGAACTTGAGATGATTCGTGTCATCGAATCCAGCAGCTGGCGCGGTCCCATTGGCGTCATCCACGAACGCCCCACCGTCGACGCCGCAGAGGGGCTCAAAGGCAACTTGCAAGGCCTCGAGTGGGTTCAAAAGGAACTGCGTCAGCCCGGCTCAGGCGGACCAAAGCCACAGGAGCCCAAGCAACCTGCCCAAGTGCAGCCCAAGCCAGCGTCCGCTACGCATCGGTAACTAGAGGCCAAGAACTCCAAATGAAACACTTGGATCACTGAATTTATGATACCCATACAACACCTTCGAAACCTCTGCCTACTGATCCTGAGCGTGTGTTCAGCAGGCCAACTCTCCGCTGCCGATCTCTTCGACAAACAAAACCTCGCCGCGTGGTGCATTGTGCCGTTTGACGCGGCGAAGCGTTCCCCTGAAGCCCGTGCTGAGATGGTGGCAAAGATGGGGCTCAAGAAAATCGCCTACGACTGGCGGCAGGAGCATGTGGCTGAATTTGAGCGGGAGATCCTCGCGTATCAAAAGCACGGCATCGAGATGTTTGCCTTCTGGGGCACGCATGACGAGGCCTTCCGGCTGTTTGAGAAATACAAGATCCATCCGCAGTTCTGGATCATGATGCGTGGTAACGGCGATACGCAAGAAGCCCAAGTCAAATCCGCTGCGGAAGGTCTGCTGCCCCTTTTAGCCAAAGCAAAAGCCATCGGTAGCAGCGTTGGCATTTACAACCACGGCGGTTGGGGCGGCGAACCAGAGAACATGGTCGCCGTCTGCGATTACCTCAAAAAGAACCACGGCACCGACAACATCGGCATCATCTACAACCTCCACCACGGCCACAGCCACCTTGACCGTCTTCCCAAAGCCATTGAGGCCATGAAACCTCATCTCCTTTGCCTCAACCTCAACGGCATGGACATCGCAGGCGACACCAAGGGCCGCAAAATCCTCCCTCTCGGCGTCGGTACGGAAGACGTAAAAGTGCTGCGTCAAATCCGCGCCAGCGGCTACAGCGGCCCGATTGGCATCCTGAATCACACCAACGAAGACGCCGAAGGTCGCCTGCTCGACAACCTCGACGGCTTGAAGTGGCTCGTGCCGCAGCTCGATGACAACAAGCCAGGCCTCAAGCCGAAGTATCGCACATGGAAGGAGGCGGGAAGTTCCGCGATTCGGGAGCAAAGAGCGGAGAGTTTCAAGCCGGAGAGCGTGGATTCACTCGGCACCGAATTTGGCAAAGCGCTGAAAGGCGGATGGGTGATCGATGGGGA
>JBIKYV010000120.1:0-11623 GCA_044355075.1 Prosthecobacter sp. | reverse complement strand
AACAGTGCCGTCGAAGGTGAACGTGACCTTGGAGCCTATTTGATGTGGGCACCCTTTGAAATCCGCAACCGCTTCAAGGACCTGGTCAAGATGGGCCTGCGTGGCTCGGGAGATTATGGATTGATCGCCGTCGGCGCCTACAACGGTCAGGGAATTAATCGCAATGATGCAAATGGCCAGCCTCATTTTGTGGCCCGTGCTTCCTATCCTTTTGAATTATCAAACGGTCAGTTTGTCGAGTTTGGTGTCAATGGCTACACGGGTAACTATGTGCCCACCACCGCCAAGATCGGATCACTTCCGGCCCCGGCCTTCAATGCTCGTGGTGTTAGAGATCAGCGTGTTGGTATTTCCGCCATCGTTTACCCTCAGCCCTTTGGTCTCGAGGCAGAGTGGAACTGGGGTGATGGCCCCGTGCTTAGCAATGATATGAGTGCGATCGAGTCGGGTAAGCTCATGGGTGGCTACGTGCAGGCCTCTTATCGCCATATCTTCGGTAACCAAGCCGAACTGATTCCCTTCGTCCGTTATCAATACAATGACGGTGGTCGTAAATTCGCTACGAACGCACCACGAAATCAAGTGGACGAATGGGCAGTCGGTCTACGCTATATCCCTTATCCTGAGTTGGAGCTCACAGTCCAGTATATGCATGGCGACCGTACCAACACGGCAGTGGCTCCTTATGACCAGCATGATGGTAACTACATCGGTTTGCAGGCGCAGATCAATTTTTAATCCTTGCATCGAGTCCAGTCGCTCAGGTGCGATCTGATGGCTGGCTGAAACTTCCTTAACCCCATGTGCTGATTCTCGGCGCATGGGGTTTTTGCTTTTCGTAAAAGGCGTTGAGCGAATGATTCGCTCGGGTGGTGATGTTAGCGCTTTTAGCAAATCCTGATCAGATGGGCCTGCAATTGAGTCATTGATTGGTGAGGTACATCGGGCTGCGCGGCCCAAAAAGAAAACCCCGCCGTGGAGGGCGGGGTTTTCAGAGTCGGACACAAGGTCCGAACAACACACGGTGAAATTAACGCTTGGAGAACTGGAAGCGCTTGCGAGCACCAGGGCGGCCTGGCTTTTTACGCTCCTTGGCGCGAGAGTCACGGGTCAGAAGACCTGCTTTCTTCAGGGCGCTGCGAAGTTCAGGATTCACAGTGATCAGGGCGCGGGAAATGCCGAGAAGAACGGCTCCCATCTGACCCGAAACACCACCGCCATGGGCGTTGATTTTAAAGTCATAGCTCTGGCGGCTGTTGGTCAGCGCGAGAGGTACAATGATTTGGTTCTGAAGAGTCACTGTTGGAAAGTACTCTTCGAAGTCACGTCCATTGACAGTGATGGAACCAGAACCGGGGAGGATGCTCACGCGGGCGATGCTGGTCTTGCGGCGGCCGGTGGTGGTAGCGAGGGGCTTGCTCATGATCGTTTCAGTCAGAGAAGGGTTCAGGCGATAGCGAAGGACTTTGGATTCTGAGCGGTGTGAGGATGCTCTTCACCGGCATAGACTTTCAGTTTGGTCACGATTTTGTCGCCAAGTCGGTTGTGAGGAACCATGCCTTTCACCGCACGATGGATGAGTAGCTCGGGGCGGCGTTGGCGGACTTTCTCAGCAGTCTCACGCTTTTGGTTGCCGATGTAGACAGCGGTCTTGCTGGTGTAAACCTTCTGGAGTTCTTTCTTGCCGGTCAGTTTGACTTTGTCCGCATTGATCACCACCACGAAGTCTCCGGTGTCCACATTAGGCGTGAAGGTGGGGCGGGTCTTGCCACGAATCAGGTTGGCGGCGGCGACAGCGACCTGGCCAAGGACCTGATCTTTGGCGTCGATGATCCACCATTGGCGGTTCACGTTTTCTGCTTTCGCGGAGAATGTCTTCATAAAGGTGCTTTGGGGGAGTGGCTGGCACACAGAAACTACGTGACAAGCCGGGGGAAAGAGGGCCGTGAGGATAGAAGCCGAAGACGGGGTGTCAACCGGAAACTCGGTCTATTCACAATCAATTCCCGTCGAGGATTTCTGAACTCATCGGGGAGTACGACGAGCAAGGAATTCCTGGGCAAGGGCTCGATAGGCTGTCGCGCCACGTCCGTTCGGTTCGTATTCAATGATGCTTTTCCCAAAGCTGGGTGCTTCCCCCAGCCTCACGCTTCGTGGGATCACGGCACTGTAGATGATCTCGGCAAAGTAACTTTTAACATCGCTGACGACCTGTTGTGCGAGGTTGGCTCGAGAGTCGTACATCGTCATGACGATACCTTCGAGGATTAGGTTTGGGTTAGCCCCACTTTCGCGGATCTGCTGTACGACACCGACGATTTTACCTAGGCCCTCCAGGCCAAAGTATTCGCACTGCAGTGGCACGAGCAGCTCGTCTGCCGCTGCTAGGGCGGAGGTCATCAGCACACCAAGAGAGGGCGGACAATCAAGTAGCACATAATCAAACTGGTTCGAGGTGCGCAGAGGTTCGAGAACCTCGCGCAAGCGTCCGAGATGGTTTCCGCTCTGGGCTAGCTCGATTTCACAGCCAGCCAGCTCCTGATTGCTCCGAATGATGGAGAGGTTCGGCAATCTTGTGCTGCGGATGACCGTCTGCGGATCGGTGCCCAAGACCAGGGCAGTGTATAGGCTGCCGCCTTCTTCCTGCGCGAGTCCCAGGCCGCTGGTGGCGTTTGCCTGTGGATCTAGGTCGATCAGAAGAGTGCGCATGCCTAGCTGGGCAAGGCAGGCAGAGAGGTTGATGGCTGTTGTGGTTTTACCCACACCTCCCTTTTGATTGGTGATCGCTACGATTCGCATAAGTCAGTTGACCCGAGTTTGAAGTGGAACCATCCAGCGCGCTAGAAAGAAAATGGAACTTACCGAGAAATGGCTAGGCGAGATTGGCGGCTGGCAAGCGATGAAAGCTGCGCGCAGCCTCGTGGATGGGGGTTTTGTCAATGTACAGAGCGCCGAGACAGGGCGTATTCGTGGTCTCGCGGGCGGTGGAAAAACGAAATTCGCCTGCGGACTTGCTTTCACGTCGCGAACTGATGTCACCAATCTCTGCACCTGCCCCACCTCACGTCGTGGGCTCATTTGCGAGCACTCACTCGCCGTTGTCTTAGCTCATCTCAAAGGACTCGGTAGCGCCAATCCCGGCTCGCGTGGGGCTGACGCCGTACGTTCTCCACAGGTGCCAGCCGCACCTGGAAGCGCACTTGTGCGACCTGCTACGGCATCGAGCTCTTCTCAGACCCATGCCTTGGTCAGTGTAACTTCCCCGCAGCCCCTTCGACTCCCTGGTTTTTACAGTGTTTATCTTCCGGAGAACTTACTCACCGGTCAGATGCGCGAACCCGTGGGTGTTTATGTCCGATATACGCCGAACGAAAAAGAGCCCGAGGAATCCCTGCTCGCCGCTTGGCTGGCGAAACAAGGCGTTAAGGGGCAGAGTGCGCCGCTTTCTCTACCTGCGGCAGCTCTGGATGAATTCCTTCGTGCTGCAGCAGAGCATGCTCGCGTCATCTCAGGCAAACCGAACGGCGCTGGCTCGCCTCTCAGCATCGCCCGCGAGCCTGTGCGCCTGCTGCTCACGGCAGAATCGCGCCCTGGCGACAAGGATGTGCTTTTTGGCCTCGCTAGTGAGGATCAGCGCCCGCTTTTTCCGCAGCGTCCCACGGCGGCCTGGTTTTGCCGTCAGACACAGAGCCTCTTTCCTGTGCCCACCATGACTCCGGAGTGCGCACAGCTCCTGCGGGAGCTTCCGGCTAAGCGGCCCCTCAAATGGCTCATCCAGCATCGCGAGGCTCTCAATGATGCCTTTCAGCTCGAACTGCGCGGTTCTGGCCTGGAACACTTCCATTGTGCGCCGGTTCCCTGTCGCTTTACGCTGCACCTTGATGGCTCCCTTCAGGCTGTCGAAGCCACGCTGCGCGCTGAGTTTGGTGGCCAAACATGGCTTGTGGGCGAAAGCGGTGCTCGCTGTGCAGCCGAGGCTCTTTTTCCACTCGAAGATAGCAGCACCGCCGGTCTTTTCTACCTCCGCAACGAGTCCGAAGAAGCTCGTCTCATGGCCCTCATGGAGTCACTCGGCTTCCAGATCAGCATGAGGGTCGAAGCTGGTGGTCACAGCCTCGTGTGGAAGCTCTCAAAACCCGAGTCCGTGCTGGAACTCTACGCCACCGAACTGCCCCGCCTGCGCCGTGAGATGAAGGTGATCGAAGGCGAACGCTGGCGTGCTGCTACGCGTGGAGTGGCCCGCATCGCACCGCAGATTCATCGTCGGGAAAGCGATGATGAGCGCCGCAGTGGCACCGGTCAGGATTGGCTGGCCATGGAGTTCGCCTATGAAGCTGCTGATGGCTTCCGTCTGCCACGTGCTGAAGTTCTCCGCCTTGTCCGTAGCGGCCAGCGCAGCGTCACGGCGAAGAACGGCAAGCGTTACCTGCTCGACCTCGCGGGTGTCGAAGAGTTTGAGGATACTCTACGCGATGTGCCGATCCAGCTCACGGCTGATGGCGCACGCATCAGTAGCCTGCATGCCGACTACTTCCTCGGTAGCGAGCAGGCCACGCCCACGAAGCTCACCCAAGAAACCGCCCTGCTCGCCAAGTTAGGGGATCTTGGTCCTAAACTGCGGCCTTACCAACTTTTAGGTACGCGCTGGCTCGTCACCCTCGCTGAAAGCGGTCGCGGCGGCGTCCTTGGCGACGAAATGGGCCTTGGTAAAACCGTGCAAAGCATTGCCGCGATTGTTGCTTTGAAGTCATTCGCATCGGAGGCAGCCAAACCTACCCTCATCGTTTGCCCCAAGAGTCTCACCGGCAATTGGCGTGCTGAGTTTGAAAAATTCGCCCCGCACCTCAAGGTCGCCGTGTCGCAGGGTAGCAATCGGGCTAGCCTGCTTTCCCGCCTGGTTGAGCATGACGTCATTATCACCACCTATCAGCTTGCTGTTCGCGATCAGGATCTTCTGCAAAAGCAACTCTGGCAGCTTATCCTGCTCGATGAAGCCAGTTACATCCGCAATCCCGACACCGATGCTGCCAAAGCACTGCGTTTGCTGAAGAGTCATGCACGCTTGGCCCTGACTGGCACACCCGTGGAAAATGGCACGCGTGACCTTTGGTCCATCTACCAGTTCACGCTGCCCGGCTATCTCGGCAGCCGAGATAACTTCAAGGAACGCTTCGAGCAACCCATTCAAAACGGTCTCGATAGCCCCGCCGGCCTCGCTGCCAGTGACCGTCTGAAAAAACTCCTGCGCCCCTACTTCCTGCGCCGTGCCAAGCGTGAGGTGCTCAAGGACTTGCCGGAGAAGATCGAGCAAGTCCTCTGGTGTGAGCCCTCCGCCGCGCAGGCCGAGGTGTATCGGCGTGTGCTGGAAGAAGGCCGCGAAGAGATCAAGGCCGCTCGTAAGCGCAGTGGCCAAGGCGGTGCGAAAATGACCATGTTTACCGTTCTGCTTCGTCTTCGCCAGACCTGCTGTGATCTCCGTCTCACAGGATTAACCAACGAAGCTCTCCAGGGACTGGAGCCCGACGAACTCTCGGGCAAATGGCCGATGCTTCAGGATAAGCTCGATGCCATCCTCGATGCGGGCGGCAAGGTGCTTATCTTCAGCCAGTTTGTGCAGTACTTAAAGCTTGTTCGTGCCAAGCTTGAGGCTGATAGCATCGACTACGGTTACATCGATGGCTCCAGCAATGATCGCGAAGCCCAGGTGAAGGCCTTCCAAAATGATCCGAGACGGAAAGTCTTCCTCATCAGCCTTAAGGCTGGTGGTTATGGCCTGAACCTCACTGCAGCGGACCATGTCATTCTGCTCGATCCTTGGTGGAACCCTGCCGTTGAAGCCCAGGCTATTGACCGCGCCCACCGCATCGGCCAGCAGCGCGTTGTCACTGCGTACCGCCTCGCTCTGCGGGGAACCGTTGAGGAGAGAATCCTCGCTCTCCAGGCCAAAAAACGTGGTCTTATCGAAGCCACGCTCGATGAACATAGCCCTCTCATGGCTGGCTTGGCTGAAGGCGAGTTGGAGGAATTGCTGGGCTAAAGACGCCTCGGTATCGGCAGTGATTGCAGCCCTTTCAGCGCCCCTTTGGCGTGGGGCTATGAAAGTTATTTTTTCCTCAGATCTCATCCATCGAGACGAGAATCTCACGGGGCTTGGCTCCATCACCGGGGCCGATGATGCCGCGCATTTCCAGAATATCCATCATGCGGGCAGCGCGTCCATAGCCGAGGCGGAGTCGGCGCTGGAAGAGGCTAGTGCTGGCTTTTTTCTCCTGGCGAATGACTTCCAGGCATTTTTCCAGAGTTTCTTCCTCTTCGGTGCTGATGCCGCTTTCGTTGTCGTCTTCTCCATCGCCCATGAAGTCACCGTTTTCGTCATCGACACGCACGTCATACACCGGGCGGCCCTGGGCGACGCAGTGCTCGACGATGGCATGGATTTCTTCATCGGTGACGAGGGCACCTTGGCTGCGGATGGGCTGGGCACCACCGGGTGGGACATAAAGCATGTCGCCCTTGCCCACGAGGTTCTCGGCGCCTTTGCGATCGAGGATGACGCGGCTGTCGAGAGCCGAGGCGACCTGGAAGGCAATGCGGGTGGGGATGTTGGCTTTGATGACGCCGGTGATGACGTCAGCACGTGGGGTCTGGGTGGCGACGATGAGGTGAATGCCGGCCGCACGCGCCATCTGGGTGATGCGGGCGATCGCTCCCTCAATGTCGGCAGGGGCGGTCTGCATGAGGTCCGCGAGTTCGTCGATGATAACGACGATGTAGGGCAGGGTATCAGGAATGACGAATTCTTGTCGGCGTGGCGGTGGTGGCTCAGAGTCGCCTGTCCAGAGGCCACCTTCGTCGATAGGTAGAGCGTCGTCGTCGGTGGTATCCTCGTCCAGCTGCACATCGTGCCTGCTTTCCAGGTCCTCATCTTCCCACGGGGGAGGTTCAGGGACGTAGTCCAAGCGCACCTGATCGGGGTGCATGCCATTTTGTGCGGCCTCGGCGAGCGCCGCTGCGCGGGCGAAGGCATCGGACTTGCGCACGGGGCGACGTGCTTCGGTAGCCAATTCTTGGGCAGCGGCGATGCTGTGGCCGAAGGGGACCTCAGGAATGGGTGAATCAGCAGCAGCCGCAGAGGCGACTCTGACGGGCGAGGAGCGCTGGTTTGGCTGGCTGCGCTTTGTCGTGGTCGTTGACTCATCCACGCTGGAGAGGGTGCGTGGTGCCGCAGGGCTGGCACCGATCGGCGCCTGACCTGCTGCGGCTGCGGCCATGCGTTTCCGATTGCGATTGTTAAAGGCTTCGAAATTCCGACAGGCCTCGCTGGCAAACATTTGGTAGCGGCTTTCCATCTCTTTCACCACCCAGCGCAGGGCCATGAGGGCCTTTTTCGGATCAGTGACCACGGGCAGGGCTAGATGCGGAAGGTTGGCGTAGTTTTGCATCTCCACCACCTTCGGATCGATCATGATGAAGCGCAGTTCATCGGGGGCAAAACGGCACAGCAGGCTGGTGATGATGCCATTGATGCAGACGGATTTTCCAGATCCCGTGGCTCCTGCGACGAGCAAGTGCGGCATGGCGGCGAGATCGCCGATGATGGTTTTGCCATACACGTCTTTGCCAAGGGCGATGGGGATCTTGGCCTTGCCATTGGTAAAGACCTCGTCCTCTAACAGCTCGCGGATGGGCACGATGACTTTATCCTTGTTCGCCAGCTCAATGCCGACCGTGTCTTTGCCTGGAATGGGGGCGAGGATGTTGATGCGTTCAGCTCGGGTGGCTCGGGCGATGTCATCATCGAGTGCAGCGATGCGGGCGACGCGTAGGCCATCGACCGGGCGGACTTCGTAGCGGGTGATAGCTGGGCCTCGGGTAATGTCTCCCGGCTCCACTTTGACGCCAAAGGAGGCTAGGGCGCGCACGATGGTATCCTGCACCCCCAGCATTTCTTTTTTATCGGCTGGGCGGCTCGCCTCTTCCGGCCAGTGTAACAAATCTAGCTCAGGCAATTGGTAGTCTTTGAACAATACCGTCAGGCTACCGAGTGTGCCATGCGGGGCTTGCTCCAGTTTTTGTGCACGTTTTTTCTGCCAGACGTCCGAGAGCTTGGGTTTGCTCTCATCTTCCACAGGATGAGCTTTTGGTACGGAGGCGTCGATGATCTTTGGCTCAAAGGTCAGTCCAAGCTCAGGGGTGATCATCGAGCCACCTTGGGTTGTTGCGGCATCTGGGCCGAATGTTTCGCGTCCTAGTCTTTTCCTACGCGGCGAAGGATTCGAGCTATTTCCTGAGGCCTGCTCTTGTTCAGCCATAGCTCGGCGTAGCCGTGCTTCTTCGCGCCAGCATTCTAGCTCCTGGCGGAGCTCTTCTAGAATGACCAGTGGATGCATGCCGCTGGCTAGTAAAAAGCCGACCCCATAAATGCACACCAGAACCACAGAGGAGCCTACTGTACCCAGCAGGCTGGCCAAAAGGCTGCCACCGATCAGGTAGCCGAGTCCGCCGCCTCCGCCGTGAGGTGTGATATCATCTCGATGATTGAGGATACCCTGCACGGCCATGATAGCGGAGGCGCTGATGACCATGAGTGCCACGCCTAGCCAGGAGCGTCCAGAGATCCTGAGGCCTGAGGCTAGCTTACATACGCCAAACCAAGTCATCGTCACCGGCACCAGGTAAATGGCCCAGCCAGTCATCCAGAGTCCACCCCAGGCTAAGATTGCACCCACCACTCCCACGAAGTTCCGCGTCACCAGATCTTCCTCCAATGCTACGCTACCGGGAATCCAGCTCGGCAGGTCGCGTGGGTCATACGAAATGAGGGCCAGCATGAGCAAAGCCGAAACAACCAGCAGCGCGATGCCGATGGGAACATTCCAAGCACCCGCCGCCTTTTGGTCGCGGGCACGTGGCGGACGGACAGCAGGGGCAGGTGTCAACGTCATGGCGTCGTGAAGGAAGAAATTAAAATGGCAGAATGGTTTAATAAGCCAAACTATCTGACAAACTCAATCAAGAACTGGTTTGCTATGAATTGATGTTCTCGATGTTTATTGAGCCGAAGTCATCCCAAGTGGGGTTTTAACCTCCAAAAATTTCATTTTACTGGCCTGAAATCATTCGGTCTTCACACCAGTAGCCAGCGCACCCAGGTTTCGGCTTGCCTTTGGACACCCCAGGTCAGGAGCAGGGCGAGGAGAAGGGCGGTGCTGGTAATGAGGGTAATTTCTAGCGCGCGCGTCAGGCGCAAGGAGGCTGGGGACACGCCAAGGTCAGATAAGGTGCGAAATTCGCGGCTACGTAGGCGGAAGGAGAGCGCAAAGACGAGCGTGGAGATAGCCAGGGCCGCACCCAGGGTGATGCCGAGCACGATGAAAACGAGACGCTCCACCTGAAACAAGGTGCTCATGAGGCCCTCAAAGACATCGACGGGACGGATCAGCTGCACCGGCAGGCTGTCTTTTAGGTAACGCCCAGCCAATAGGGCCTCGGCTTTGTCGTCGCGGGGGATGACCAGGACGGCACTGAGCGGGTAGCTGTCTTCAGTGCCGTGAAAATGAAAGGTAGTGAGGTTTTGATCGGTGACTTCGTGATACATGCGCACGCTGGCGTTGGCGATGGTGTTGGCGGCTTCTTGCTTCAGCACGGTGTCGGCCTGGGTGGAGACGTCATCGTGCCCATGAGCTGCGCCGGAGATAAGCCTGGCGCTTTTTAGATCGACAAAAACGGCGTCGTCATCGGCGGTGCCGCTGGGCGCGAGGACGCCGGTGATGCGCATTTTCAGAGGATAGACCCCAGCCATGTCGAAGACCTGCTCTTGGGAGGAAAAGAGAGATCCTCCAGGTGAGAGACCACGCGCACGGGCGATGCGGGCTCCGAGCACGCAATCGCCCAGGCGGGTGATCATGCGGCCCTCGGCCAACTGGAGGCGGCGAAAGGCGAAATACTCGAGCTGTGTGCCGATGATGGGTGCGCCCTGGGCATGAAAACGAGCATCGATGGGAATGGCCTCAGCCAGTTGGGTGGAGCGGATTTCGGTGAGATACTGGGCAGGTAGCTCCGGCATGGGCTGGCGCTTGAAGTAGAGCGCCTTGAGCATGAGGTCCAGCGCGCTGCCTCGGGGGCCAAGGATGAGTGGCGTAGATTCGGCGCGGGTGCGCATCACTTTTTCCACCGCATGACCCAGGACTTTCAGGCAGAGCGGAAGGGCGATGACGAGGGCCAGGGCAGCGGCCAGCAGTAGGGACTGCGCACGATGTCGGGCGACATAGCAGCGGGCGAGGTGGAAAGCGGCGGGGATCATTGCACCAAGTCCTCCACACGGGCGTTTTGCGGAAACCGGGACAGTAGCGCAGCATCATGGGTGACGACGACAAGGCTGGCGGAGGTGCGTGCGGCACTCTCAAAGAGCAGGTCTATGACGAGGTCGCGGCGTCCGGTGTCTAGGGAGGCGGTGGGTTCGTCGGCGAACAAAAAGCGCGGTTCGTGAGCTAGGGCGCGGGCGATGGCAACGCGTTGGCGTTCTCCCTGGGAGAGTTGGCTGGTAGGCTTGTGCCAGTGGTGGTCGATTTCCAATCGCTCAGCAAGGGCACGTGCGTTCGGGGTGGCATCGGTTCCGGCAAAGCGCTGGGGCAGCAGGATATTTTCGGCGACAGTGAGGTAGTCGAGCAGGGCAAAGTCTTGAAACACGAGTCCGACCTGGCTGAGGCGAAAGGCACGGCGTTGGGCCTCGGTCATGGTGGTTAGGTCAGTGCTGCCGAGTGTGATCTGGCCGCGTTGGGGCGGCAGCAGCCCGGCCATGAGACGAAGCAGGGTGGTTTTGCCTGTGCCACTGGGCCCCAAAAGGCCAAAAGCGGAGCCTGCAGGCACCGACAGATGATCGACGTGCAGCTGGAACTGGCCGCTGGGATAGCTGAACGCGAGGTCGTTGAGGGTGATGCCCGCCATGGGTGCGTGAATAAACGCGCGGGTGAGGCGCTGGCAATCAAGGCTTCGCGCTGTTTAAGAACTTACGCGCCGCGCAGTTTGGATACATCATAGAGGCTCATCATGGCGGCGAGCACTTCGTCCCGGCGGCCCTGCTTCAGTGCGTCGAAGCTAGTGTGATTGCCTTCCTTGAACGTGAAGTGTCCGCTGCGGGTGCGCCGCAGAGCGGTCAGGTGGGCGCCACAGCCCAGCTTTTGTCCGATGTCATGCGCGTAGGTGCGGACGTAAAAGCCCTTGCTGCAGACGATGCGGAAGTCCACCTCCGGCAGGGCAATTCGATTGATCTGGTGGGCATACACGCGGACGAAGCGCGGTTCGCGTTCCACTTCCTGACCCTTACGCGCTAGTTTGTGCAGTGGCACGCCATTCACTTTGATAGCGCTGACCATGGGTGGGGTCTGGTAAAAGTCGCCCTGGAAGTTCGCAAAGGCAGAGCGGACTTCTTCATCCGTGAAGGCAGGCACGGGTTTTTCCTCGATGACCTCACCTTCGCGGTCTTGGGTGTTAGTCACCTGGCCCAGCTTCAGCGTGCCGGTGTATTCCTTGTCCTCGCTCATGAGTAGGTCGGATAGCTTGGTGCCAGTGCCGATGACCAGGATAAGCATGCCCGTGGCCATGGGGTCCAGCGTGCCGCAGT